>SKKK01000613.1 GCA_007121535.1 Planctomycetaceae bacterium
CAACAGGCTCTCTCCGAATGTGCCATTCGTGGGCATTGACGATCGGACAGCGGCGTCCGAAGCTGTTCGCCATGCACGCGAGCGTGGGTACGACCAGGTCGTTTTCGTGTGCCCGCCGCTGAGACACGTCGGTTCGGAAAACATCGACGCGCAAGAGCAGCGCTACCTGGGGTACCTGGATCACACCAGAAAGGGCGGCCTGTTCGATGGGGAACCAATCGTACTGACTTCGAGGGACGCCAGCGGCGTTGTGGAGATCGCGCTCGCGGCGCTGCCACGGAGAACGGTGTTCTTCTGCTCGAGTGACGTCTTCGCTCTGGACGCGCTGAGCTTCCTCGTCGATTCTGGACTGACCGTGCCCGAAGAGGTCGGCGTGATAGGATTCGACAACATCAGTACCTTGCGTTACATCCGTCCAAGACTTACGACGGTTGACCAAAAGGTTGAGCAGATCAGCCATACGGCAGTCGACTGTCTTCTGTCTCTGATCAAGGGCGAAAACGTGCTTCCGCAGACCCAGTGTCCGCATCGCCTGATCCACGGTGAGACCACGTAATGAGACTTCTCTGTCTATCGAAAGTGGTTATGCTAACACTTCTGCGATGATTTCTTCAGGCGCGAACCATCCGGCAGCACAGGTGGTGATGGATGCCGATCATGGTGGCTATAGTGATTGGTTCTTGCCATCAGTAGAAGAGCTCAACCTCATGTACGAAAACCTTCATCTGGAAGGACTTGGTGATTTCCTGCTCGAAGCTTACACGAGCTATTGGAGTTCGTCGGAGGATCAGACTCTCTGGGCCTGGATGCAGACTCGTACCACAGGTAGTCAGATGAACGGAATCTCGAAGACCACCGAGCTGGGTGTTCGGGCAGCGAGATCATTCACTGCAGACGAAATGTGACGCGACGGCGAGAACCTCGACGCGTTCTTCTACAAGGTCTGCATGGTCTCACAGATCCGCCTCATCTCCGGGAAGGACCGGGCTGTCGTGGACGGATTTCAGGCGGGAATCGGCTGTACAGGTCGCGGAGGCTCGCCTGTGGCGTTCTGATTCCCGTGTCCTGAGGGCGGCGCAGATCAACCGGTACGCAGCGGCCTCGCGGTGCAGCTCGGCACGTCGCTGTCGCTCGAGCATCACGATCGTCTCGTCGTTCGGTATCATGCGACTTCCTCCTTGACGTCATGTCACAGATACCGTACCATCGAATAAGGACATATACGGTCCTTATTCCACGAATGGAAGGTCTTTTTGTACCATCCAACCGGGCGAGTATTGACGGTGCTCGAGCTCCTTCAGTACCGACCAGGAATCACCGGACCGCAGCTCGCAGACCGGCTCGAAGTCGATGTGCGAACCATTCGGCGCTATGTCTCGAAGCTTCAGGACGTCGGGATTCCCGTGGAGGGCGCCTCCGGTCGATACGGCGGCTATTGGCTGCGCCCGGGGTTCAGACTTCCGCCGCTTGTGTTTACCGAGGACGAGGCTACCGCGATCCTGCTCGGCCTGCTCAGCGCGCCGCGGCTCGGGCTCAATCAGCCGAGCTACGCGGTGGCGGCCGCGCTTTCAAAGATCACCCGCGTGCTCCCCGAGGCCGCGCGCACGCGGCTCGACGGATTGTACTCAGTCCTCGTCGTTGACGATACCGGAGAAGCAGAGCGTCCCGACTCTCGGTTGATCATCGACCTGAGCCACTGCATCCGGGAGTCGACTGCCGTTACGATCACCTACACCTCGGAAATGAGCCGAACGACGAAGCGAGTCGTCGAACCGTACGCTGTGGTCGCTGTCCGGACGCGGTGGTATCTCATCGCGTACTGCCGGTTGAGGAGCGATATCAGAACGTTTCGGATCGACCGCATCCAGGCGCACGAGCTCTCGCGAGACACCTTTTCCCGGAGGACCGATTTCGACTGTGGAGCCTTCGTTCGCGACCATCTCGATCGCTATACGGGTAGCATTCCGTACTCGGTCGTGTTCCGCTCAGATGCCGAAACGGTGAGAAGGCGCACGCGTGATGTGGCAGCGACGATCTCCGAGAGAGACGATGAGGTTCTGTTCACGGCCGCCACCGACAGTTTCTCCTACGAGGCACGGTATCTGTCCCGGCTCGACATTCCGTTCACCGTCGTCGAACCCACCGAGCTCTCCGAGGCCGTACTCGCCCTCTCTCGCGCCCTCGCCGAGGCTGCGCGGTGACGCGAGAAGCGCCTACTTGACCAGGTCACGGACTAAGTCTATCCTTCAAGCAGGAGTCAGGTCGTGACCGTCAACGTGCACGAAGCGAAGACCCATTTCTCGCGGATACTGAATCGCGTGATCATGGGCGAGGAAGTCGTCATCGCGAAGGCCGGGCGGCCGGTCGCGCGAATCTGTCCGTACGAGCACGCCCCGGCCGAGCGCACTCCCGGCCGGGACCGGGGGCTCTTCACGGTGCCCGACGACTTCGACGCTCCGCTCCCCGACAGTGTGCTGGACGGGTTCTACGGGTGACGCTGATCATCGACACGCACTGCTGGCTCTGGTGGTTGAGCGAGCCTGACCGCCTTCGCGGTTCCTCCGTCGACCTGCTGCGGCGAAGCGACACGACTGTGATGCTCTCGGCTGCTTCGAGCTGGGAGATCGCGATCAAGCACTCGCTGGGAAAGCTGTCGCTTCCTGAAGCGCCCGCTGCGTTCGTGGCGACACGGATGGAGCGCGAACGAACCGAAGCGCTTGCAATCCAGCATGCTCATGCGCTTGCGGTTGCGTCGCTTCCACCGCACCACACGGACCCGTTCGACCGCCTGTTGATCGCGCAGGCGATCGTGGAGCGCGTTCCGATCATGACCGCCGATCGCGCGTTCAGGGCCTACGCAATCGACGTGATCGACGGGTAGGCCGACATCAGCGAGCCCACATGTCACAGCAGGCTTCCATCGCGCGCACGGCGGCCTCGATATTCGGGACCGGAGTCCCCGGGTAGACGCCGTATACGAGGGACAGTCCTCCGTCGGGTGAGCCGAGGGTCCTGATGCACTTCTGAATGTGCGCGTCGACCTGCGCGGCCATGGTGAAGCAGGGGGGCCGCAGGGGTACGCCAGGGCCAGCGCATATGGCTCAGCCCGGAAGGAGCTGTGAGATCGTCTCATCGGAGTTGGACAGCAGCTGCTCGAGGTACGTGTCATGGTACGAGCAGATTCGACGTCGTCCTTTGAGACTGCGCTTGGAGTGAGTGTCTCGCTTCATGATGCTCAGCGCCATGCGTCGCATCATCGCCTCTACCCAGCCGAAGAAGCACCGCTGCAGGCTCTGCGGATCCAGTCGGATGAACAGCCGGCGAATCGTATCGTGGGAGGGTATCCCATGCGGTAGCTCGAGAAATCGTTTCAGCCACTCGAGCTTGAGGTCCCCGTAGTTCGCGATGTCTTCCCAGGGTTCGCAGCCGCTGATGACCGCGCACACGGTGAGCACCACGATGTCGATGAGTTTGTGCCGCCGATTACGACCGATTCGTGGATCCTTGAGCTCTGGAAAATGGTCTACGATTGAGGCGCTGCCAGACTGTACCATGTGTTTCCCTCCCATTATGAGACGAAAACAGCATGATCGATAGCTCTGAGAATGTGCGTTTGCCCTGGCAGAAACCCTCCCTGACAAAGGCTGGGTTCACCGGTATAGTTGAATCCTGGAAATCGCGCTGCTTCCTGCCTGAAAGACGGGAGACGTGCATCTCGTGGGCGATGCATGCGGCAGGGTCTGGGAGGAATCATGCACGCAGCAGCACTTGATGTCGGAACTGGAGGTTTTCACGCTGCCGTCTACTCCGACGACGGACGCCTCGCCGCGGAAGCGTACCAGATCATCCGCTACTCTGCGGGCAACGGAGAGGCGCTCGAGTTCGATCCTGAGTCGCTGTTCGATTCGGGAGTGCGTCTGCTCAGCTCTGTGGTCGACGATGCCGAAATCCCTGCCGGCGAGAGTCTTGTGCTGGCGTTCACGAGCCAGCGCCACGGATCGGTCTTCCTCGACTCAAATCACCGTCCCGTGCTCGCGGTCGCCAACCTCGACGGCAGAGTAGGGCGCGACCATCTCTCTCGCGTCGAGCCTCACAGGTCCGAGATCTTCCGTATCTCCGGTCGCACCGTCTCCGGGGTATACCCAGCCATGCGCCTCTCCTGGATGTCCGAGCATGATCCGGGATGCTATCGCCAGATCTCGAGCTTTCTCATGATCAACGAGTGGTTCTCGTTCCGCATCACCGGAAACGCGGTATCGGAGAAGACGAGCATTTCGGAGTCCCTTTTGTTCGACATCAGGGCCGAGAGCTGGAGCGATCGGCTTGTTGAGCTCTTTCATCAGGAACAAATTGAGCAGTGGCAGGTAGTCCCACCAGGAACCATCGTTGGGAAGATTTCCCGGGAGATTGCCGACGCGTACTCATTGCCGGAGGGAGCCCACGTTTCTCTCGGGCCCGGCGATACCCAGTGCGCTGCGGTAGGGACCCATGCTTTTGCAGCTGGCGATATCGTTGCCGTGAACGGATCGACCACGCCAGTGATAATGGTGATCGACCGTTTGATGGCCGACCCGCTCGAGCGTATCTGGACCGACCTCTACGTGGACGGTCTCTACCTGCTCGAAGGCAATGCAGGCAAGACCGGCATGGTGTACCGGGGCATCTGCGAATCAATGGGGATCGAGGCGCCCACCGATCCGTCGATGGACGCGATCTACGAGGCAGATCGGCTGAGCGTCGGTGCCGTGCTCGTTCCTGATCCCTGGAAACCGACCGATTTCCTGGGTTCGCTTCACGAAGTCTCCATTCGTTCCCGTCCGGAGCGACTGGCCCCTCTCATGCCGTATCTGATGCTCGAGAACACGGCCTTCGGCATTGCAGCCAAGGTTGAAGAATTGACCCGCGCCGCCGACCGCGGACCACGCGACATCTACCTGACAGGCGGTAGCTCCCGGAGCCGGCTGACTCAGTTGATCGTGTCCGTACTGCTCGAACAGTACTCGTTGCATCTGACTTCTACGTTGGACACCACCGCGAAGGGGCTGGCCATGATTGCGCTCGCCGGCGCGCAGGCAGTGAGGTCCGTCAGGGATACCTGGGTCTCCGAAGAGGACATGGGGGCTCCTTTGCGGTTCAGTCATCGCGACACCGGAGTTGCGGATCTGATTCGCGCGAGGTACGAGCAGTGGAAGGATCACATCCGCCGGCTCTCCGGGAATGAGGGATCGGCGTGAATCTCTCCGCAATGTGTCATTCGCGCTTTCAGATTGGACTTGTCTCCATTACATTTACCTCTAACGAGATCAGGCTGACAGCCTAAGGACGATGCGATGGCGGGAGACACTGAGACTCTTACCCGAATAGCTTACCTGTACTACAAGGAAGAGCTCACCCAGCAGAGAATCGCTGAACAGTTCGGACTCTCGCGTCCCAAGGTAGCCCGACTGCTACAGGAGGCTCGTCGCCGGGGGATCGTACGCATCGAGATAACACACGAGCTACCCCAGCAGCAGAAGGACGCGTACGAGTTGCAGCGTCTGTTCGGGCTCGACAGGGCGGTTGTCGTGGAAACCCGCGAGAACCGGTCTGCGACTATCGAGTCGATACGTGGTTCGGTTGCCTCGCTCATTGCGGAGCGTCTCGGCCAGATCAACGGACTGGGATTCTCGTTCAGCCAGACAATCGGCAACATTGCCGACTACATGCGAACACCGGCGGACAGCTACCATGTGAATGTATGCGACATGATGGGTGCAATGATGGGTTTTCCCACGCCGTACACCGCGAGCGCCGAAGTCGCCAAGCGGATCGGCGGATCACTCTATCCCATTTCTGCACCCATCATGGTACTCGATCCAGCTGATCTGTCGACGTACCTCAACGATCCGAACATCAAGAAGTCGATCGAAGCTGCGCGTTCGGTCGACCTGGCGGTCATGGGCATAGGCGACTTCACAACGCAGAACATCCTCTATCGCAGCGGCTACATCAACGAAGAGACGATCAACAACCTCCGCCGACAGGGCATTGTCGGCGAGCTGTGTATGAGATTCTTCGATCTCCACGGTCAGCATGTGGTGAGCGAGCTCGATGCGCGGGTGATCAGTGTGGACTGGGACGACCTTGCGCGAATCCCGCGTGTCATGGCGGTGGCCACCGGAAGCAACAAGGTCAGGCCGACGATTGGCGCCCTGAAAACGGGTATCGTGCAGACTCTCGTCACCGACTCCGCCACAGCGCAGCAGATCCTCCACCTCCACAAGCAGTTCAACCTGCCCGAATGATCGGACGGCCTCCGTCACCCGTCACAGCGCTGGAAGCGGTGCGGGGATTCCCAGCACGAAGTGCAGCGTCTTGACGGTAACCTGACCGCCCATGTAGTGGCTCAGGCGTGCGGCCTGATCCAGCTCTATGCGGGTTAGACCGATATCATCCGGCCTCGTCGGCGCTCCGATAGCTCGAAAGAGCTTCATCAGTACGCTCGGCTCCGGCACGAGACCGGCAATCTCCTGAACCTCATTCCAGCGCGCGACCAGCCGCGACCGCATGCTCTCGATGCCGGTACGGCTGAGCGTTGAGATGAAGCTGTTGCGATCGAGCAGGATTTCTCCGCCTTCACCGAGTGCGTGCATGATCTGACGGATGTCCTCGTCATAGTCGGGGAGCTCGACTTCGAGGCGACGGATATCATCCTGCTTCCAGCTCCGAAGATTCCTGTACCACTGTGAGGCGATAATCGTGCCCAGTGCGACACGGAATCCCTGAAGGACGGGCGGTCTGTTGTGGCGCAGCTGATACATCTCGATGAAGTACGAGATATGGTGCTCGCAGCCCGACACCGGACTGTCGCCGCTGCCGATTCCCGTGCTGTCTGTCGTCGATGCGAGCGCGTTGAACAGCATGCCGACGGCGTTCGGATCACTCCGGGCAAGCTGGACGGAGTGATCACAGAGCATGTGGAACGTGTCGTTCGGATCCGCGATGGCCGCGGGTCCGGACTCGCGGCCATGCATCAGTTGAGCGAGTCGCCAGTCGGCCAGCGCGGTCGTCCGACCGACGATGTCCGCCACGCCGGCGGCGATCATGGACCGGGGCGCGGCGCTGAGCAGCGGAATCGACGCGAAAATCCGTTCCGGAACGTGGCACCGCACGGCCTCCTTGAACCCCTTGAGCACGAGTCGCGCGTGCTTCGACGCGTACCCGTCGATCGACGGGGCGGTCGGGACCACAAGGAACCGTTTTGCCATTCTGTGTGACGCGAACCGGGTGATGTCGGTGACCGTTCCCGAGCCCACCGATACGAGTGCATCGGCGTCGGTGTCGACATCACACAGCACGCTCATAACGGCGCGCTCGTCGGCGATGAGACGGTTGCCAAGAATCACCGCGGACGCAGTGATCCCGTGTTCCGACAGGGCACTTGTGACGTCGCGCCCGAGGATTCGGTAGGTGTTGGCGTCCGCTACGACCGTTGCCCGAGCTATGTCGTGTCGCAGGCAGTAGGAGGCCAGCGCACGGGGAATCTCATCTGCAAACGTGACGATTCCAGGATCCACGGTTCCTCCGAGTGAACACATGCTCAATTATGCACTACTGCGCGATTTTTTCAACCGATTTGGCGAGAAATTCCTTGACAGGCTGAGCAAGTGTGATAGAATGAGCAAATGTGCAGGAGTCAAAGGCCGACTCGAGCGCGCGGCGAGGTCTTCGGATTCCGACTGAGTAATGTCAAGGCCCACGGCCTGCAAGGAGGAGATATGGCAGACGCAAGGTCCAAGCGGACAGAGGCGTATCGCGCGGATCTTCCTGAGAAGATGGAAGCTCTCGTCGCGTACGCACCGGGAGACTACCGGCTGGAAGAAGTCGACACACCGCGCGCCGGAGAGGGCGAGATCGTCATCAAGGTCGAGGCGTGTGGTGTTTGCGCCGGCGATCTCAAGTCGTACCACGGGGCGCCGAGCTTCTGGGGCGGTGCCGGCACCGAGCCGTATATCAAGGCGCCCATGATTCCCGGACACGAGTTCATCGGCTACATCGTGGAGACTGGGGAGAACGTCGACGACTACGCGCACCACGGCGACACGGGGTTTGAGGTCGGAGATCGTGTCATCTCAGAGCAGATCGTGCCGCGCTGGAACGATCTGTTCTCAACTACCGGCCGCTACTGGATGGACGAGCAACACGACCTCTATGGCTTCCAGAACAACGTCAACGGTGGTTTCGCACAGTACATGAAGTTCCCCAAAGAGGCGATCAACTACCGGCTCCCGCCCGAGATACCCACGGAGAAGGCGGTTCTCGTTGAACCGTATTCCTGCTCGAAGCACGGCGTGGACCGGGCGCAGATCACGAATGAGGACGTTGTCGTCATCTCCGGCGTCGGGGTAATCGGGCTCGGCATGGTGGGCTTCGCCAAGCGGAGAAACCCGAAGAGGCTTATCGTGCTCGATCTGAACGAACGGCGACTCGAAATGGCAAAGGCCTTTGGCGCCGACGAAGTGCTGAACCCGTCGAAAGTTGACGTTGTGAAGCACATCAAAGAACAGACCGGCGGCTACGGAGCGGACATCTACATCGAAGTTTCCGGCCACCCTGCGAGCGTCCAACAGGGCCTTGAGATCCTTCGCAAGCTGGGGCGCTTTGTTGAGTTCAGCGTTTTCAAGGATCTGGTTGAAGTCGACTGGAGCATCATCAGCGACCGCAAGGAGCTTGATGTTCTCGGCGGACATCTCGGTCCCTACTGCTACAGACCCACAATCGAGTGGATAGCAGACGGAAGCCTTCCGACAGAAGACGTGGTTACGCACAAGCTTCCGCTGAAAGAGTGGAAGAAGGGATTCGAGATGGTGGATACCGCGACGGATTCTATCAAGGTCATCCTCGCAGCGAATGAGGAGTTCCTTTCGTAGGCAGGTGGGCGCGTGCGCGCCTGGATTGACAGATAGCTGTAAATACGCCAGCCGTTTGGCCGGCGATTGCAGGCCCGGCTCTTCGGGGTCGAGGCAAAAAACCAAAGGAGGAACCGTATGAGAAAGGTTCTGGGAATCGCGATGGTGCTGCTCGTGGCGTTCAGTTTCAGTGCGTTTGCGCGTGGCGAGGGCGAAGGTGACGCAGGCATGACCGCTGCCGACTTCACCGGCGAGTTTGACTGGAAGCGTTTTGACGGTCAGAGCGTCAAGCTGCTGCTCAACCAGCACCCATACACCGATGGAATGCTGGCAGAGCTGGACACATTCGTGGAGATGACAGGAATTCAGGTTGACTATGACATCTTCCCGGAAGAGGAATACTTCAACAGGGTGACCGTTGCCCTCTCCTCCGGATCGGCTGAGTATGACGTCTTCATGACGGGTGCATACATGGTATGGCAGTACATGCCACCGGGGTGGATGGAAGACCTCGCGCCGTATATCGGGAACGCGTCCATTACCGGTCCGGACTATGACTTCGACGACATCATCGACGGGATCGCGGCGGGACTTCGCTGGGACGGCGTCGACGGAAGCCAGATCGGTGAGGGTGGCCAATGGGCCCTTCCGTGGGGATTCGAAGGTAACGATCTCATGTACAACAAGCGTGTATTCGACGAGCTCGGGCTCGAGCTGCCGGAAACACTCGACGACGTCATTGAGATCGGGAGGATCATCCAGGCCGAGACGGACATGATACCCATCGCCGTTCGTGGCACCAGGAGCTGGGCGACGATCCATCCCGGATTCATGACCGCCTACAATTCCGCGGGAGCTTCCGATTACGACGAGAACATGAACCCCCGGATGAACAGCGACATCGCCGTACGCTTCACGGAGAAGTGGATCGAAATGGTCTCCGAGGTAGGGCCGCCGGAGTGGACGAGCTACACGTGGTACGACGTCGGACAGTCGCTGGGAGCGGAACGATCTGCCATGATCTACGATGCGGACATCCTCGGTTTCTTCCAGAATCAGGCGGGCGCTTCTCCAGCCGCGGGTGACATCGCGTGGGCGCCTTACCCGCCCGGGCTCGACGGACTCGCCACGACTCCCAACATGTGGACGTGGGCTATCGCAATGAGCTCGCACTCAAGGGCGAAGGGTCCAGCATGGTACTGGCTCCAGTGGGCCACGGGCAAAGAGTTCCTGACGACCGCTGCCGTGAAGCATGCAACGGTGAATCCTGTTCGTGCGTCAATCTGGGAAAACCCCGACTTCCAGTCGCGACTGGAGAACTTCGACGGCTACCTCGAGCAGTATCAGAACCTGATCGATGGTACCGGTATTCACTTCACGCCGCAATCCAGATTCTTCGAAACGACAACCGAGTGGGCCGCGGCGCTCCACCAGATCTACGGTGGCGCCGACGCGAAGGAGGTGCTGGACGATCTTGCCGGTCGGCTGGCAGACGACTTCTAGCAAGACGTTTTATCGATGCGTGGCGGGGGTCTGCTTCGGCAGAGCCCCTGCCACATCGTTTCCACGTGAGTTGGAGTGGCTTGCATCATTCGGACATGGAGTAGCGACGATGCAGCCACTCGAACTCGGCATGGAGTAAACGATGATCCCAACGAGATTGCCGCAAGGCTTTCAAGAAGGAGGCATAGGAATGGCGGTATTGGGGACTGGCAAACAGGCAAATACAATTGAGCGACTTCAACCCACGCGACTCGAGCGGCTAAAGCCCTATCTGGTTGTGCTGCCGGCTCTGTTGTTGACGGTTGGTATTCTCGTGCCTTTTGGCACGGGGGTAGTATGGTCCTTCACGAACTACAACCTCATGAGACCGGATTTCTCCTTCATCGTGCTCAGAAACTACATCCAGATGATGAGAAGCCCTCAGTTCTGGAACGCGATACGCGTTTCCGCGACGTATGTGTTTTTTGCAGTCGGGGCAGAGTTGATCCTGGGGGTCGCAGTTGGATTGCTCCTCAATCGGGACAATCTGGTAACCAGGATATTCCGTCCGCTGCTGATACTGCCGCTCCTGATCGCGCCGGTCATTGCGGTGCTCATGTGGCGCCTTATGATGAGCACGCAATTTGGCGTTCTCAACTTCTTCCTGAGCCGTATCAACCCCGAACTCAGGAACTTCCCCTGGGCAGGCGTTGCTCGGTACGCGATGTTCACCGTCGTCTTGATCGATGTCTGGATCTTCACTCCCTTTATCGCGCTTCTGGTGCTTGCAGGCCTGCGATCATTCCCACGGGCGCCGTTCGAGGCCGCCCAGGTCGACGGTGCATCCAAGTGGTACACCTTTCGAACACAGACGGTGCCCATGCTCACGCCTTATGTCACGATCGCGCTGATATTCCGCCTCATCGATAGTTTCAGAATATTCGACATCCCGTTTGCCCTCACAAAGGGTGGTCCCGGCGACGCTCTGATGACGCTCCAGGTAACCGCCTATACCCAGTCGTTCACGTACCTGAACATCAGCCGCGGCGCGGCATACATGTTCCTGACGTGGATCATTATTTACATCGTGAGCAAGTTCCTCGTGAACCACTGGATGAAGTGGCGCGCAAGGTTGAGCTAAGAGGAGGTACGCATGGCTAGTGTCAGGACCAGAAAGGAGAAGGTGGTCGACTACATCCTGAACGGAGTCACGATCATCTACTTCATCGGCGCGTTGTTCCCAGTCGTCTGGGTATTCTCGCTGGCGTTCAAGGAAACTTGGCAAATTCTCACGTGGCCACCGCAGTTCGTGTTCACACCTACGCTGGGAAACTTTCGGGCGCTGTTCTCAGGTCTCACCGGCGCAATAACGGGGAGCTCAACGGTG
>SKKK01000462.1 GCA_007121535.1 Planctomycetaceae bacterium
AACGATTTGTTCGAGGAGCTGTTCACCGCTTGTGAACTGGCAATCGCTCTAGACCTTCGTGGCGATGAGCTTCAAGAAGTGTCGGCTATTCTGCCTGAATTACGAAGCGAAGAACGATTTCAATTGCTTTTGAACCGTAATCAACCGAAACGAGAAGTACGGCTGCTGAGACGATTGGTTGACATTTTCCCCGAGGTAAGCACCCGAATGGCGTCCTTCCAGTAAGGGTCCTGAAAGAAAGGCATAGCCAAAGCGGTGTCAAACCACCGCACTGCGAAGAAATCGGGCGGACTCTTGGCAACAATAGACGATAGGTTCCAGGAACACCGAATTGGGAGAAACCACACAAATCGAAAACGCCACTCCCGTCCCCGTTGTGTAAGCCATGTAGAACTATCCGAAATGACGAGAAACTCCTTCGCAGTTGCTTAAGTTATTTTACCCAGACCGGTGGTTTTTCTTTTTTTTACTTTTTTTGTCCGGTTGCGAGACCGATTCTCGATGGAACGGGAAGAACGGAAAACGTCATTGCTCGGAGTGGCCTGCATGGCTCCAGTTGAAGCCAATTGAGTGTTTACTAGTGCGCTGTCTGGGCGAAAAATGCGGATTGTGAGCGGCACGGCGCTAGCCGCCGGTTCTGGACGCCAACGGCGGCTAGAGCCGTGCCGCTCACGCATCGCGACCCCAAGATTTCGCCTGGACAACGCACTAGTTGGTTGTGTCGATTCACAACAGACGCGGAACCATTAGGGGCAATTGACTGTCTGAATGTATGGGGATTTGTGGGTCTTTATTGCAAACCGGGGGAGAAAAGAAACGATGGAGCCGATGAACTTTTTGATGTCAGCCTGTGCCGCACTGCGAACGAAGTCCAAGTCGGTGCGTCGTAGCCGAGCGCGTCACCGGGGCCTGCGTTTTGAGGCGATGGAGCCGCGGATGCCGTTGAGCGCAACAGCGTTGATGTTGACGGGAACTGAAGCCGAGCTGGAACCCGCGCTAATCGACGCTGCCATCGTTCAGGAACCGCTCGCGGCGGATATGGGGGACGTCGTCCAGTTGGGGACGCTTGGCACTCAAACGCCGATGGTCTGCGAACCGGTAGCGGCCGCCGAATTGACCAGCAACCAGACTCACGACGACGAACCGATCGACGTCCTGGCAGTGGAAGCCGTCATGGAATTGGAATCCGAGGCTTCGAACGCGGAAGAAGACACTCACGACGATTTCGAGCAATACTCCAGCTTTGCCATGTTGGGTGGTCCGTCGCCGCCATCGTTCGGGTCGCCAATTGTGGCAGATCCGATCGTTGTCGATACCCCAGAGATCCTCTGGTTCGAAATCAGTTACGGGATGTCTGGAATTTGGCATTTCGAGGGCGAGGTCGAATACAAATTTCCAGGGGACCTCACGATCGTTTTCGGGGGCTATCTCGAAGGCCATTCTGTGGCCGTAGATTCAGGAGGTTTGTTCCTTTTGTCGCTGGATCTGCCGTCCGATGCGTCGGGGATGGTCACCGCCCAGGCTTTCACATCAGAAGGAATTGAGTCGAACTTGGCAATCGATTGGATCATTTGATTCGTGGTGCTTGCAGAAGTTGGCGAACAGACTACATCCATGTTTCTTTCATTCACAACACACCAACGATTTCAAGAGAGGTAGGAGGCCATGTCAGCATCAGCCCTTTCGAGTTATTCTGTTTCAGCTCCGCTTGGTGACGTCGACCGGGATGCTCGACATTGGAACAGAGATTCGTCGGTGGTGCGTGCGTTGCAGGTGATGGTGCGGCGCGTGCTCAGGACGCAAGACAGGCGCCCTGGTTTTCGGGCTCGCGTCCTTGAACAAGCACGAATCCTGAAGGAGAATGAAGATAAGGCTTTAGAACGCGATGCGTTTGAACGTCTCATCGTGGATCGGTTGTTGCGAGCTTGCGCCGATCATCGATTTCCAATGAATTCACCTGACACAGTGCCCGCGTGCCCATCGACTTGGAAGCGAGTCGTCGAGGCAACGATGTGGGCTATGGTCCCCACGTCTGGAAACCATCAACCATGCCAGAAAGAGTCCCTGAACGATCCTCGGCATCCCCCATCCCACTCAAGTTGCTGATGGTAGAGGACTCGGTCATTGATGCGGAACTGTTGCTCCATCAATTGCGAGCATTTGGTTATGCCCCCGATTGGGAGCGAGTAGACGACGAAACAGGGTTGCTCCAGGCACTCGAACGCCCGGGATGGGAACTCGTGTTGTGTGACTTTACGATGCCTCGGTACGACGGACTAAACGCGTTGAAGACCATTCGCCGAATCGCCCCGGATCTGCCTGCGATTTTGGTGTCCGGGACGATCGACGAGGACGTTGCGGTCGAAGCGATGCGGGCGGGCGCGTACGACTATCTATTGAAAGACCGTTTGACACGGCTGGGCGCCGCCGCAGAACGCAGTTTGCGGGAGGCCGAGCAGCGTCGCACTCGCCGCCAGATGGAAAATCAGTTGAGGCTGCTGTTTCAAGCGATCGAAACCAGTCCCGCATCGATTCTGATCACGGACACCGAAGGACGCATCCGATATGCCAACCCGGGATTCGCGCGGATGACGGGCTATCCGCTGGATGACATAAGGGGCAAGACCACGAACTTTCTCAAGTCTGGTCGAATGGCGGATGCCGAATACCGCCGGTTATGGGAGACCATCCGGGCTGGCAAGGAATGGCAGGGCGAATTCTGCAACCGAGGACGCGACGGTCAACTGTTTTGGGAATCGGCGATTATTTCGCCCGTCCGCGATAGCCAAGGCCGCATAACGCATTTCGTCAAGGTGGCCGAGGATATCACGCACCGCAAGAAAAGCGATGAAGCGTACCACAAACTGGATGTACAATTGCGGCGCGTCCAAAAGATGGAGTCGTTGGGCGAATTGGCCAGCGGCATCGCTCACGATTTCAACAATTTCTTGGGCAGCATCGTCACCAATCTTCAGTTGGCCCGCGCCGGACTGGATACCGACTCGCCGACGGCGGATTACCTGGAACGAGCGGCAGAGGCCAGCCGCCAAGCGGCGGGATTAGCGCGTCAAATGCTTTCGCTCAGCCGCCGCAGCGAACCTCGTCGGCAATCGATTCGATTGGGTCCCGTGATTTTGGAGACACTTCGGTGGCTGGAAGCATCCCTGCCCGAGGATGTGAAGGTCGCGGTCGATATTCCCGAGTCCAGCGGCATCGTTCTGGCAGACGCATCGCAGATCCAGCAATTGATCGTCAATCTTTGGAGCAATGCCTGCTATGCTTTGCAAGGTCGCGGCGGCGTCATCAAGATCTCCCTGACCGATCAGGAGGTGGATGCCGCCACGTTGGCAACGCATCCCGAATTGCAGACGGGCCGCTATGTTCGGCTGACCGTGCAAGATAACGGCAGCGGGATGGACCCCGAGGTTCGGGAAAAGATTTTCGAGCCGTTTTTTACCACGAAGCCCGAAGGACAAGGCACCGGGTTGGGGCTGAGCGTTGTGCGAAGCATCGTCGACCGCCATCACGGCGCCGTGGTGGTGGAGAGCTGGCCCGGGCAAGGCACCGCGATGCACGTGTTTTTGCCTGTCGACACGTCCGCGACAGCCGCAGTGGATCTGCCGCTACCGATGCGTGAACGATCGCTGCCTTTAGGCCAGGGCGAGCGGGTGTTGCTGGTCGAGGATCATGCGCTGGTCCGAAAAGCAACACGGTCGCTGCTGGAAGAATTGGGGTACCGGGTCGAGGCGTTCGATGATCCGTCTCAAGCCCTGGCAAGGTTTCGAGCGGAAGCCGAGGAATTCGATGCCGTCCTGACGGACTTGTCGATGCCGGAGATGAACGGCGCCGAATTGGCCCGAGAGATCCTCGGAATTCGCCCCGCGATCCCCGTATTGGTCACCAGTGGTTATGACGTGCCCGGCATACGCCAGCACATCCGTGGACTGGGAATCCAGGAAGTGCTGGCCAAACCCATCGAGCGATCGAGGTTAGCGATCGTTCTTGCCCAAAGCTTGGGCAAAACCAATGGCTCTGGGCAGACCGAGTGAGGATACGACGCATTGTTTGGTTACATCATGAGACATTCCCAAGAACAGCGGGTGCGACAAGATTTGGTACCCGAAGTGCGAAAACAACAGCGGAAAAGGAAGGTGCCACCGTCGGCCGAAGGGATCGCCTTTGTGACGATCCTTTGGACCGTCGTGGTCGCTTTGTCGCTGCTGGCCGGTGGGTACTTCCAAATCAGCCGTTCGGGAACCAATTCGGGAGAATCCTTCCCGTTTCTTCTGTGTTGGACCCACACCGGCGTCTGGTTGCTGGGCCTGCTGGGGATCGCCACGGGGGTTCGGCATCTCCGCAGTCGGTTTTCGGAGCGGATGGAAGCCGAAGAAGCGGCGCTTCTGAACGAGGCGCGACTCGAGGCGTTGCTGCGGTTGCACCAACAGGCACGGGCCCCCTTGGTAGATCTGACGGACTTCGCCCTGGAACAGACCGTGAAACTTACGGAAAGCCAACTCGGATACGTGGCGTTCACCGATGAAGATGAAGATTTACTGACGATGCATCTTTGGCCAAGAGATACCGCACAGATCTGCGCTCGGCAGGACTGCTCGGAGATGAATCCCTTAACGCGCACGGGTTGTTGGGCGGAAGCCTTGCGGCGCCGGCGTACGCTGCGAATCAACGACTTGGATAGCCGCCACGACTGGCAGCGAGGAGCCCCGCAACCCGTTTCGACGAGGCACCGGCAGATGCACGTGCCCGTGTTCGACGATCAGCGCATCGTGATACTGGCTGGCGTGGGCAACAAGATAACGGACTATAATGAATCCGACGAACGGCAGGTGACGCTGCTGATGTCGGAACTGTGGCGAATTGTCAAGCAACAGCAGGCGGAAGATGCCTTGCGCAGCAGCGAAGCGTTGCTCAGCAGCATCTTCCGCGCGGCCCCCGTCGGCATCGGGGTGGCCAACGGCCGCTTGCTTCAGTTCGTCAACGACCGGCTTTGCCGGATCACCGGGTATTCGCGAAATGAATTGCTCGGCCAAGACTCGCGAATGCTGTTTCTTTCGGACGAGGATTACGAACGAGCCGGGCGCGACGAGTACCGGCAGATCGCTGAAAGCGGATACGGAACGATCGAGACGTGCTGGAAGAAGAAAAATGGCGATGTCATCGACGTTCTGTTGTGCTCGACCACGCTGGAACTGCCGGGCGCGGCTCGCGTTGTCACCTTGACGGTGCTGGATATAAGCGACCGCAAGCAGGTCGAGCGCGAAATCCGTGACTTGAACCAGTCGCTGGAGTTTCGCGTGCGGGAACGGACCGCCCAGTGGGAAACGGCCAACAAGGAGTTGGAGGCATTCAGCTATTCCGTATCGCATGATTTGCGAGCACCGTTGCGTGCCATCCTCGGGTTTTCCAAGCTGTTGGTAGAAGAGTCGGCCGGCCGATTGACCGAAAAGGGGACCCATCACCTGGACGTCATCTGTTCCGAAGCCGATCGGATGGGCCATCTGATCGAGGACTTGCTGCACCTGTCACGAGTGGGGAAGAGTGAACTCCAGCGAATGCCCGTGGACATGACGAACCTGGTTCGAGAAGTCTTCGAGCGACTGTCCGTAGAGAGCCCGGGACGAAACATCGAATTTCGCTTGTCGCCGCTGCCCTCGGCCGAGGCTGATCCGACCCTGTTGCAGCAACTCTGGACCAATCTGCTGGACAACGCCCTGAAGTATACTCGCAATCAAACGACGACGGTCATCGAAGTCGATGCCAAGTCTCAGGATGGGGCGACGGTCTTTCGCATTCGAGATAATGGTTGTGGCTTCGACCCCGAGTACGCTGACAAGATGTTCAATGTCTTTCAGCGACTCCACCGGCCTGAAGAGTTTGAAGGTACCGGCGTCGGGTTGGCCATCGTAAGACGGATCGTGTTGCGTCATGAAGGGCAGATCTGGGCCGAGTCGCAACCCGGCCGTGGAGCAAGTTTCTACTTTACCGTGAAGCCTGGGGCTACGGGGTTGGCACCTAGCTTTAGCGGGTCGTCCAAAAAAGATTAGAAAGCGGCAAAAGGGAACGTTCGGTGCGGGTCTCTGACCCCGCCGAAACCTCCGAGCGTAGGTCTCCCATGCCCGTCTTGTCACCGCCTTTTGGGAAGTCTGGGAAAAATAGAGGGCCGATAACTTCCGCATGCTGAACCGTACCGAAGCCCGGTGCTGCCAAAACCGTTTGGACTGGTCAGCTTCCTTGGAATGCCTCATAATCCATGGAGGCGGTTATCTTCCAATTGTGCTTGATCGGGATGGTTTATGAGCAGTTTGCATGCCAGCGGTCGTCTGCCGCAAGGCCAGCGCGCCAAAGTGATGTCGTGGTTGGGTGGACCGATCCAGCGACGAATGGCTCGCTGGTCCCTCATGCTTCAGACAATCAACGATTTGGAAGCGACGTTGCAAAAAGAGACGGACCAGCAGTTACGCAAACGCAGCCTGTCGTTGCGGTTTCGGGCCAAGAGCGGCGAAAAGTTGGACAATCTGCTGCCGGAAGCCTACGCCTTGGTACGCGAAGCTGCCGTGCGGACGATCAATCTGCGCCATTTCGATGTGCAAATCATCGGCGGCATCGCCCTGTTTCAAGGCAATATCGCCGAAATGGATACCGGTGAGGGAAAAACGTTGACAGCCACGCTGCCGATGTATCTGCACGCACTGGTCGGACGGGGGGCTCATTTGGCGACGGTCAACGATTACTTGGCTCAGCGCGACGCGGATACCATGCGCCCTGTCTACCAAATGCTGGGCTTCAGTATCGGGGTGATCCAAACGCAGGACCGGCAGGACGATCGTCGGAAAGCGTATGCTTGCGATATCACGTATGGCACGGCGAAAGAATTCGGCTTCGATTTTCTGCGGGATCGGCTGTTGCTCCGTCGTATGGGAAGACAGCAGACCGACTTTCTGGGGGAAGGTAGCGACGAACGCTGGGAAACGGGCGGCGAACAACCCGTTCAGCGGGGATCGCACTTCGCGCTGGTCGATGAAGCCGATAGCGTGTTGATCGACGAGGCCAGAACCCCGCTGATTATTGGTTCGCTAGGTGAAAAAGCACGTGAACAGGTCGAGGCGACCTTCCGATGGGCGGCCGAACATGCCCCGATCTATGAGGAAGACGAGGACTACGAGTACGACCACGATGACAAGAAAGCGGAATTGACCGCTATGGGCCGACAGAAGCTTCGTTCGCTGCCGCACCCCGAGGTAATGCGAACGATGGGTCTGATCGATTTGTATCAGTACACGGAACGGGCGATCAAGGTGTATCGCGATTATCAATTGGACCGCGAGTACGTGGTGCGTGACGGCGAGATCGTGATCGTGGACGAATTCACGGGCCGATTGGCCGAAGGTCGCAAGTGGCGGGACGGGATTCATCAGGCGATCGAAGCCAAGGAAGAGGTCGAGGTGACCGTTCCGACTGGCCAAGCGGCGCGGATCACGATCCAGGACTTGTTCCTTCGTTACCGCTACCTGGCTGGCATGACCGGCACCGCTCGCAGCAGCGCTCGCGAATTCCGCAAGATCTACAAGATGCGCGTCGTTTCCATCCCGACGAACAAGCCGGTTCGCAGAAGCCGGGTCAACGCGCGGATCTTCGGAACGGCGGATGCCAAGTGGCAAGCGATCGCCGACGAGGTGTTGGAAATGCACCAGGCAGGTCGCCCGGTGTTGATCGGGACACGCTCGATCGACAAGTCGGAACACCTGTCGAAACTGCTCAGCGAGCGCGGCTTGGAGCATCAAGTGCTGAACGCTCACGAAGTCGCCAAGGAAGCCGCAATTGTCGCCCAAGCCGGTCAGCCCGGTCGGGTCACCGTCGCCACGAATATGGCTGGCCGTGGAACGGACATCAAGCTGGGCGAGGGGGTGGCCGAAGCCGGGGGGTTGCACGTGATCGTGACGGAGATGCACGATGCGGCTCGAGTCGACCGCCAGTTGTGCGGTCGTTGCGGACGCCAAGGCGATCCCGGCTCGTTCCGGTTCTTCCTGTCCCTGGAGGACGAGATTCTACGTTCGGGTTTCGGACCCAAGAAAGCCGAAAAATACGAAGCGTTGGGATCGCGGTCTACGGGCCAGATGAATCACTTGACGAAGGAGTTTCGCCGAGCGCAGAAGAAAGTGGAAAAACGCCACTTTCGCGACCGATCGGTATTGTTGCATCACGAAAAACAACGCAAGAAGATGCAACGTGAAATGGGGCAAGATCCCTACCTGGATACGCCGGACTGAGCGATGGACACGCCGCCTGTCGCAGATTGTTTCCACGCCGATGCTTCGGCCGCCGGTCGTACGCTGGCTGCGGCACTCCGTGATTGGCTGCCCGGCCAGTCCTGGTCGAAGCTCCGCCGATTGATCCACGCTCGGCGAGTCACGGTGAACGAGGCGATGTGCCTGGATGAAGAAAGGCGACTGGTCACGGGGGATATCGTGCGAGTCCTGGACCAATCATTGCCGCAAATCGGGGCGGACCAGGTCAAGATCCGGTACCTGGATGACAGCCTGATCGTCGCCGACAAACCGCCGCGGATGACGACGTTGCGGCATCGGGCCGAGCGGCATTGGTCAAGGCACCGCAAGATGCGGCAACCCACGTTGGACGAGTTGCTGCCCGAGATGCTGCTGCGGATCGAGGGCCGAAAGGCGGCTCGAGGCCGCCGCCGACCTCGTTTGTATCCTGTGCACCGGATCGATCGCGACACCAGCGGATTGCTGGTTTTCGCCCGCGATCCGCTGACCCAACGGCACCTGATCCGACAGTTCGCCGGCCGCCGAGCGGGCCGGACTTATTTGGCGATCGTACCCGGCCGGATCGAAGCGCAAACGATCACCTCGTACCTGCTGCGCGATCGGGGGGACGGATTGCGAGGCAGCGATCCCTCGCAGCGCAGCGGTCGTTCAGCGGTCACCCACGTCCAGCCGCTGGAAACGTTGGCCGACCATACCCTGCTGGAATGCCGTCTGCAGACGGGACGCACCCATCAGATCCGGATTCATCTGGCCGAACTCGGACATCCCGTATGCGGTGATCCTCGATATCGCGGCCCGCTGGGGACTGCGGCGAACGCCGACCACAGCGGCGCCCCTCGGCTGGCGCTGCACGCGACTTGCCTGCGGCTGACCCATCCGGTCAGCGGCCAGCCGATCGAATGCCATTCGCCGTTGCCCGATGATCTACGGCTCTTTTGGGACCGTTTGAAACGGGGATGACCGTTGGATTACCGAGCGGGTCTTCACGTGAGCGGTACGGCGCTAGCCGCCGTTCTTTCGGTCGCGGGAAACGAAAGGTACCTCAAGAAGGTTGGGTGTTCGATTCGGTTGATTCCCTAGCAGGTTCCCCTGGACGAAATGTTCGTAGTGGACGGTAAGCGTTGCCAATAGGGCTCGAAAGCGTTATGCTGCGATGTAGTGGTTGGAATTGGAAACGGCTGCAGAGGTAGCTTGGGATGACTGACAATTTGGGACTTGAAGAACGTTTGTCTGCTGTCGAGAAGGATTTGGCGGATCTGAAGAGCCGCGTCGTTCAGAGCCAGCGCGAGCCTCCTTGGTTCGAGAAGATGATTGGATCCATGAAAGATTACCCCGAGTTTGATGAGGTCGTTAAGTTGGGACGTGAGATCCGCAAAGCGGATGCACCCGTTTAGCGGGTGGCAGGACGATGCGATGTTCTTGCTCGACACGGATTACGCCATCCTCCTGCAACGAGGACGGGGACCGGAACTGCACCGCCTCCTCGAACGAATGTCGGCGTATCCCGACACCGTATTTCACTACCCAGTAATCACATTCCACGAGCAGATGCTGGGGGCGAATGCGTACATCGCGCGAGCAAAGTCACCTCGGGAATCGGTTCGCGGTTACGCAATACTTCAGCAAGTCCTGGAGGATTATTCAAGGGCACAAGTTTTGTCATTCGACGACGATGCAGCCCAGATCTTTCAAGGAATGCGGAAGCAGCGTGTCCGAGTCGGCACAATGGATTTACGCATTGCTTCCATTGCACTGTCCCGTGACTTCACCGTCTTGACTCGAAACCTTGTCGATTTCCGACAGATCCCATCGCTCAAGGTGGAGGATTGGACTACGGTCAAAGACGAGAACTAGATCGCAACACCGTCGACTTGTTCGGAAATGTTGGCTAGTCCCCGCGCTCGGTGAGGGTCTCGTCCCCCGCCGAAACCGCCGACCGAAGGTCTCCCGCGATTCTGGAGACCTTCGGTCGCCCGAGTGGCACATCCTCACCGCGTCAATCACGTTCCCGGATTTGATTCAATGCTACCCGCGCTTCATTGCGATAATCGGGTTCCGGATCGTCCAGAAAGCTTTCCAGGACCGCGAT
This sequence comes from Planctomycetaceae bacterium, assembly GCA_007121535.1. Taxonomy (GTDB): domain Bacteria; phylum Planctomycetota; class Planctomycetia; order Pirellulales; family Pirellulaceae; genus SKKK01. Next base: position 10,393 of record SKKK01000462.1, read on the forward strand.
CGCCTGCTGGCTGTGCTGGCCCATCAACCCGAGAGCCCAGGCGACGTGGATGCGAGTTCGCGTTTCGGGAGCTTCCAGCAAGGGAACCAACGACTCGGCAGCCCCCAAATCGTTGCCGATCTCGCCCAAAATCACAGCAGCCACATCCGATTCTTCCGTGTCCTGCACTTGAGCCAGCAGGACGCGCAGCGGCGTCGGCGAATCCGGGCTCAGCCGCCAAAGCGCTTCGGCCGCCCTCGATCTTGCCGCAAAGTTGGAATCGTCGCTCAACACCTCTTCCAAGGCCGGGACCGCCGGTTCCGCGAAATCCCCGAGACGTCCCAGGGCGATCGCCGCCTGTTCACGAATCGGCTGAATCGGATCGTTCAATGCCCGGATCAAAGCGTCCAACGCCTGCGGACCGCTCCCGGGTCCGATGCGACCCAAGGCCGCAGCGGCGTTGCGGCGGACCGAGGCGACGCCGTGCTGCAGCAAGTCGACCAATGCGGGCGCCGCAACGTGGGCTTCGGCGCCAATGGCTCCCAAAACGCGGCACGCCCAATACTGCGTGTGAAAATCCTCGTCGCCCAAAAACTCCATCATCAGCGGCATGGCCGGTTTCGCTTCGACCCCCAGACTCAGCATGGCACTCATCAACGCCGGACGCCGCGTCTCCAAATCGGCCGTGTGCAACGCTTCGATCAGCGTTGGCAAAACGTCCTTGGCCTCAGGGCCAAGAACCATGATGACCAGCGATGCGCCGACGCGCCGCTGACGATCGTCCTGCTGCAGCAGATCGATCACCATCGGCACGACGGCTTCCCCGTATTCGCCGGCGGCCAACGCGGCAAAATACCAGACTTCGGCCTTGTTGCCGTCCACCTGGGCCGCAGCCCGATCATCGAAGCATTCCAGCAAGCGCGGCAATACGGTCTCCGGCTCCGACGCCAATCGTCCGAGTGAGACGGCCGCTGCCGCTCGGACGTTCGGGTCGTCATCCGTAAGCTGTTCCAGAAGCGTCGACAGTTCGACCGCCGCCGCAGCGTCCGAATCGGCGGACAAACACAGCGCCGCATTCCAGGCAACGAGCCAAAGGGATAGACAGGCCAGCAGGATCAGGTGGCAGAAGACTCGACGCATGGCATTGGTTCCTTGGACAAAAAGTTTCAAATCTCGCACTCGATTTCGGCGACCCGGCGGTCGCGCACCTCCGATGTTCCGATCAGCTAAGCACCGTTCGAGAAATAACTGTCCGATGTCCCCTCGCCCCTCTGGGGAGAGGGCAGGGTGAGGGGGTCAGATAGTGCGTCAGTTATTTCTCGAACGGTGCTAATCGGCCGTGGACTCCCGTTGGTGATAGGCGACGTGGACTTGCAGCGCCCCACTCGACTTGGCAGCATCCAGGGCTTGCATGAAGTACTTGTGAGAAGCTGCCTGGTCACAACGCACGGTGATCTCCTTCCGCTCGGCAGCCTCGACCAACGCCTGCAACCTCGTCGTCACCTGGTCCCAAGATAACGGCTCCTGATTTAAAAAAACATCCCCCGTCGCATCGATGGTCAAGAGAATGGGGGTGTTATGCGACGAGTCCGGTGGGAGACCGGCCGTGGGCAAATCGAGGTGAATTTTTGGCGCCAAAAAGGTGGAGCTGAGCATAAAGAAGATCAACAATAGAAAGACACAGTCGATCAGCGGACTGATCTCCATGCGGATCGACGGCTTGCGTTGCCGGAGGATTTGCATGCTCGTTTACTCCGATCCCAACCAGTGCTGTAAACTGGTGATCCACCACTGCATTTGAAGCTGGATGGCACCGACGTGCTGTTCCAAGAAGTGGTAAACCGCCAGTGAGGGCAAGGCGACGACCAGACCGAATACGGTCGTCAACAGGGCCTTCCAAATCCCGGCGGCCAAATCCCCGGGCTGAATCTGTCCGCCCAGCACCTCGATCTGATGAAAGGCTTCCACAAGACCCCAAACGGTTCCCAGCAATCCCAGCATCGGCGCCAAACTGCCGATCACCGACAGCCAGTGCAGCCGCTTTTCGAGCAGCGTCAGACGGTAAGAGGCCTCCCTGGCCGCCAATTCCTGACGCTGCATGACGGGCAACGACTCGTGCTGCAAGTACACGTCGGCGATGCGAGCCAGCGGACTGTGAACTCGGCTGAGCCATGTTCGCAGTTGATCCCCGCCACCATCTTTCAAGACGCTTTGAAATTCTGCCGTCAGCCGCTGGTAGGGGTAGTGTTGCCACCAGAAGACGATCATCCGTTCGACGGCCACTGCCACCGCAAGGACCGAACAGCCCAACAAGGGCCACATCACGGGTCCGCCCCGCTGAAACAATTCGTACAGATCGAATACCATCAAAACATCGCGTCCGAAAGGGCTCGAATACGGAAAGCCAGCATATCCGCCGGCTCGGCACCACTATAGAGCCAATCACGTTGCCCTGCTAGGCTCTGTCAGAAAACGGGTCTGACCCTGGCCAGGCACAACGCATTTCCCGGTATTCATTTTGTTGCCAGTGCTGAACCCGCAGAAGGCCGCATTTCACCCGTTCGACGTTCGCGCAGAAACGGGAATGGTCCGGCTACCCCCTCTTGCTTGACTGACGACTTGACGATACACAAGATGCCAAAGCGTCTCGGGGCTTGGTCAAAACCAAGGTCCTTGATTCTGGTGAGCGGCACGGCGCTAGCCGCCGGTTTGGGTGAGCGGCACGGCGCTAGCCGCCGGTGTTGTGGCCGGAAACCGGCGGTTAGCGCCGTTCCGTTCAGTTCTACACGTATGCGGGTGCTTTGGTGGATTTACAGTTGGTTGACAAGGTCGCGATCGTGACGGGAGGATCCCGTGGTTTGGGCCGCGCCGTATGCGAGGGTCTGGCTGCCGAGGGCGCTTGGGTGGCGATCGATTATCTTTGCGATCCGCAAGCGGGCGTGGATCTGACAGACGAAGCGGAGCGTTTGGCTGCCGATCTTGCGGCGAAGCACGGCGTCCGGACGGCGGCGATCGCCGCCGACGTTTCGGACAGCGCCCAGGTTCAGCGGCTGTTCGACCAGACCGAGCTTCGCTTGGGGATGCCCGACGTGCTGGTCAACAATGCGGGGATCTGGCCGACGGCAATGGCGCACGAGATCGACGAAACCGATTTTCGGCGTGTGCTGGACATCAATTTGGTGGGATCATTTTTGACGTGCCGGGCGGCCGTGCGACGTTGGTTGGCTGCGGGACGTGGCGGACGGATCGTCAACATCACCTCGCCCGCAGCCTTTCAGGGCTCGACGACCGGGCACGCGCATTATGCCGCTTCCAAAGCCGGTTTGGTCAGTTTCAGCCTGTCGTTGGCTCGCGAAGTCGCGCCCCACGGCATCCACGTCAATCTGGTTGCCCCCGGCATGACGCGGACCGAGATGTCCCGCGATGCGCTGGCTGCCGGCGAGGCGCAATACATCCAACGAATTCCCTTGCGGCGGATCGCCGAACCGAGCGATATTGCGGATGTGATCGTTTTTCTGTCCTCGTCGCGAGCCGGGTATATGACCGGGGCGACGGTCGATGTCACTGGCGGCATGCTGATGCGCTAGTGGCGACTTCAGTTCATGGTTTTCGGAAGGAACGCAACGGATGCTGGTCACCTTGAAGGAAGTTTTGACTCATGCACGGGCTCATGGTTACGCGGTCCCGGCATTCGATTTTACCGAAGACATCATGGCGCGAACGATCGTCGAAACGGCCCTCGAATGCCGTTCCCCCGCGATCATGATGACCTTACAGCCCGATCTGGAAACCGGCGATGGGCGAGGTTGGGTCTTTCAGGCCGCGGCGGCCAAAGCGGCTGCGGCTGCGGTCGATATCCCCGTGGTGTTGCACATGGACCATGCGGGCGATCTGCCTACGGTGCAGAAGGCCCTGGATTTGGGCTACTCGTCGGTGATGATCGACGGGTCTCGGCTGCCTTTCGAGTCCAACGTTCAATTGACTCGGGAAGTGGTCGAACTGGCACATCGTCAGGGTGTGAGCGTCGAGGCGGAATTGGGGCACGTGGGCGGTATGGATTTGGACGACTCCGCCTGTGCCGAAAACGTGTTGACCGAACCCGACGAACTGGCTCGTTTCGTCGAGCAAACCGGTTGCGACGCGTTGGCCGTTTCGATCGGGACCGCGCACGGCGTTTACCGCTCGCTGCCCGATCTGAACATCGCACGGCTGCGCGAATTGAATGCGGTCAGCCAGGTGCCGCTGGTGCTGCACGGCGGCTCCGGCACGCCGGACGATCAGATCCGAGCCGCGGTGCGGGAAGGCATCAGCAAGCTGAATATCTATGCGGATCTGCGAATCGCCATGTATCGGGGCTTGAAGACGACGGCCAACCTGCACGAACGAATCGACCCGCTACCCCACGATCTGTTCCGGCCCATCCGCCGGGAACTGGCAGCGGTGGTCCGTGAGAAGATCCACTTGCTGGGGGCGAACGGAAAGGCGTAAGGATCAAGAAAGAACGACGGTCGGATTTTACATGAGCGGCACGGCGCTAGCCGCCGGTATGAGCGGCACGGTGCTAGCCGCCGATGTGAGCGGCACGGTGCTAGCCGCCGATGTGAGCGGCACGGTGCTAGCCGCCGATGTGAGCGGCACGGCGCTAGCCGCCGATGTGAGCGGCACGGCGCTAGCCGCCGGTTTCCGGGAGGTGACACAACGATGGATCTGTTGGCGATCAGCGATAACTACATCCCTGCCGAATTCATGCGCCAGGGTTTTGCCTCGCTGGAAGATCTGGGAGTCCGCGTCCAGGTGCGAAGCTGGGAACAGCCGACGCTGATCGATCTGCAACAGGCGAACCTGGCGATCGAGTTGCATGGTCCGGACGCGGTGACGCTGCCGCACGAAGTGACCGAGGGGATCGAACGTTTCGACATCGTGTGCGTCCAGTTTGCGCCGCTGGGTCAGGCGGTAGTGGCGGCTGCAAAGAATCTGAAAGCGATCGGTGTGCTGCGAGGTGGCACGGAAAACGTGGCGGTGTCGCAGGCGACCGCGCGGGGCATCGCGGTGTTGAACACGCCGGGTCGCAATGCGCGGGCGGTGGCCGAGTGTACGCTGGGCTTGATCCTGTCCGAAGTGCGAAACATCGCTCGCGGCCACGCGGCGTTGCGGGCCGGCATCTGGACTCGCGATTTCCCGAATCGGGACGAGATTCCCGAGTTGAACGAGCGGACGGTCGGGCTGGTCGGCTACGGGGCGGTGGCGCGGCTGCTGGCCGGTTATCTGCAAGCAATGGGCTGCCGCATTCTGGCTTACGACCCCTTCGTGGCCGGCGATACGGCTCCTGCCCGGATGGTCGATCTGCCGGTACTGCTGGAACAATCCGACGTCGTGTCGTTGCACGCCAGGTACAGCGAGGAGACCAGGCATCTGATCGGCGCCGCGCAGCTCGCGCTGATGAAGCCCAGCGCCGTGCTGGTCAATACGGCTCGCAGCGGTCTGGTCGACGAACCGGCGTTGGTCGATGCGTTGCAGCGCCGTGCGATCGGTGGTGCTGCGCTGGACGTATTCGACCAGGAACCGTTGCCCGCCGATCATCCGCTGATCCGGCTGGACAACGTGACCTTGGTGCCCCACATCGCGGGCAGCACGATCGACGCGTTTCGCAACAGCCCCAAAATGTTGGCCGCTCACTTGCGTCGCATGTTGACCGGCGATCGATTATTGCCGATCATCAATGCTGTCGAACCCCGTTTCGTTTGACCCATCCACAGGAGAAAACACGATGAAAATGGTCCTTATCGCCCCGCACAAGTACGTCCAAGGCCGCGGAGTCATGGCCGAGATCGGCAGCTATGCCAAGCTGCTGGGCACCAAGCCGATCCTGTTATGGGACGATGTGGTCAAGGGGCTGGTCGGCCAGACGGTGTTGGCCAGTGTCCAGCAGGCCGGCTTATCGGCCATCGATGTGCCGTTCGGCGGCGAGGCGACGCGTGACGAGGCGAATCGGATCGTCGCGTTGGCCAGCCAGCAGGGCGCCGATGCCATCATCGGACTGGGCGGTGGCAAAGCGATCGACGTGGCCAAAGCGGTGTCGGTCGATGCCAAGTTGCGGCTGATGACCGTGCCGACGATCGCGGCGACCGACGCACCGACTAGCGCCGCGACGGTTTGGTACGACGCCGATTCCAACTTTATCGGCTTCGAATGCTGGCCCTTCAATCCCGACGTCGTACTGGTGGACACCCGGGTGATCGCTCGGGGTCCGGCCCGCGCATTTGCTGCCGGGATGGGGGACGCGTTGGCGACGTGGGTCGAAGCCGAAGCCGCGTTCAAGAGCCGAGCCACGAACATCGCCGGAGGCGTGTCCACTCGAGCCGCCATGGCCATCGCCCGGCTGGGCTACGAGATGCTGATGGAGTACGGCCTGGAAGCATTGCGCGCGGTGCACCTGGGTTTGGTCACTCCGGCGGTCGAGAAGATCGTCGAAGCGAACGTGCTGCATTCGGGCTTGGGTTTCGAAAGCGGTGGGCTGGCCACCGCTCACATGATCGCCAACCCGTTATCCAACTTTCCGGAGTGCAAGAACTTGATGCACGGGGAAAAAGTCGGGTTCGGGATCGTCACTCAACTGTGTCTGGATGAAGACACGGACGTGGACGAGATGAACCAGATCGTCGATTTCGAGATCGCCATCGGTTTGCCCGTCACCTTTGCCGACTTGAATCTGGAGGGGGTGACTCGCGATCGCTTGCAGGTGATCGGTGACGCCTGTGGCGGCGAAGGCTCGCTGTGCCACAACCACTGTTTCCGCGTCACTGCCGACGATGCCATCGACGCCATGTTCGCCGCCGATGCTTTGGGCCGCGAACGGAAAGCCCTGCTGGGGTTGGATTGAAGTTGTCATTCATTCGAACGGTTGCGAAATCGAAATCGAGGCATGTTATGAGATTCAAGATGACCGGTCTGGTCGCGGCGACGTTCACGCCGATGCACGAAGATGGCTCGTTGAACCTGGGCCAAGTCGAAACGATCGTCCAGCATTTGATCGACGGCGGAGTCGCCGGGTTGTACGTTTGCGGCACCACGGGCGAAGGACCTTCGTTGTCGACAGAGGAACGCGAGGCAGTGGCGGCCGCCTATGTCGCAGCGGCCCGAGGCCGCGTCCCGGTGGTTGTCCAGGTGGGGCATACCAGTTTGGCCGATGCCGCTCGTCTGGCTCGGCATGCCCGGACGGTGGGCGCGCAAGCGATGTCGGCGGTCGCCCCTTGGTATTTCAAGCCCGATTCGCTGCCCGTGCTGGTCGATTGCCTGAAGACCATCACCTCGGCCGCGCCGGACCTGCCATTCTACTACTATCACATGCCCTCGATCACCGGAGTCGATTTCGACGTGCGGTTGCTGCTGCAAGCGGCGGGCGAGCATCTGCCGTCGCTGGTCGGCATCAAGTACTCGGCGACCAGGATCGACCAGATGCAGGCATGTGTCGAGTTGGATGACGGGCGCTATGACGTTTTGTTCGGATGCGACGAGATGCTGTTGTCCGCGCTGGCTGTCGGTGTTCGAGGGGCGGTGGGTTCCACCTACAACTTCCTGGCGCCCTTGTACGGGCGTTTGGTCGCTGCTTTCCAAGCCAACGATTCGGACCAGGCTCGTCGCCTGCAGAGCCAGGCGGTCCGGATCATCCAGCCCGTGGTTCGCCTGCGCGGCGTTGCCGGTTTGAAGGCCGCGATGAAGATCCTGGGCGTGGACTGCGGGCCCTGTCGTTTGCCCTTGCAGACCGTGCGAGCGGACGAGCTGGAACGACTCCGCCAGGAACTCGTTGAATGCGAGGGCTGTACGTAGGATGGTGGAGATGGGGTCAGGTCTTGACATTTAACTTTTTCGACGGAGAGACTCGCCACAAAGCTGAATGTCAAGACCCGACTGTAGATTCAACAAAAAGTTAAATGTCAAGACCTGACCCCTGTCCCCCCTCCAGGTATAAGGAATGGGATGCACTCGATGATAAAAGATGGTCTGAAGGCTGTTGCGTTGGCGGCGGGGCCCGGATTGGCTTCCGTCGCTTTGGCCGGTAATCCGCTGGTCGAACCCTGGTCGGGACGGTACGGTGGCGTCCCGCCGCTGGATCGGGTTCAGGTCGAGCACTTCGAACCGGCTTTGGAAGCGGCGATGGAAGCCTATCGGGGCCAGTTACAGGCCATGACCGAAATTCCGGAGCCTGCCACGTTCGACAATACGATCGCCGAATTTGAACGGGCGGGTCGCCTGTATCAACAGGTGCAAGCCGTATACGGCCTATGGAGTTCGTCGCTCAGCAGCCCCGAGTTTCAAGCGGTCGAACGCGAGATGGCTCCGCGATTGGCCGCTTTTCGAGACGAGATCACGCAGAACCAGCCCTTATTCCAGCGGATCAAGGCCGTTTACGAATCACCGGACAAGGACCGCTTGACTCCCGAACAACAGCGGCTGGTGTGGTTGCATTACACCGGTTTCGTCCGCGCCGGCGCCGAGTTGGATGCCGAGAAGAAATCGCGGGTCGCAGCCATCAATCAACGTCTGGCTGCGCTGTTTACCGCGTTCAGCCAGAATCTGCTGGCCGACGAGCAAGAGGGTGCGACGATCCTGTCCGATCCGGAGCAACTGGCTGGGTTGCCCGAGTCGCTGCGCGAGGCGGCGGCAGCCGAGGCGCAGCGACAGGAGTTGCCGGGCAAATGGGTGATCGCCAACACGCGGTCCAGCGCCGAACCGTTCTTGACCTACTCCGACGATCGCGACCTGCGCGAGAAGGTTTGGCAACGCTTCGTCAGTCGCGGCGATCATCCCGGCCAACGGGACAACAAGCCGTTGATCGTCGAGATCTTGCAGTTGCGAGCCGAACGAGCTGCCTTGTTGGGTTACCCGTCGCACGCCCACTGGCGATTAGAAAATTCGATGGCGAAAACACCCGAGCGGGCGATGGAATTGATGGAAGCTGTTTGGCCCCCAGCGGTCCAACGCGTCGCTCAAGAAGTCGCCGACATGCAACAGGTGGCCGACGCCCGGGGCACAACGTTCTCGATCGCGCCTTGGGATTACCGGTATTACGCGGAAAAGGTCCGGCAGGCCCGATACGATTTCGACGAAAACCAAGTCAAGCCCTACCTGCAACTGGACCAGTTGGTCCGGGGGATGTTTTGGGCCGTGGGCGAACTGTTCGGCTGGCAGTTCCAGCCAGCGGACGACGTCCCCGTGGCTCACCCGGACGTTCGCGTCTGGGAAGTCCTGAACGACCAGGGAGGTTTGCTTGGTCTGTTCTATTTCGATCCGTTTGCCCGGCCGGGAAAACAGTCGGGGGCCTGGATGAGTTCCTATCGCAGACAGGAACGATTCGACGGGGAGATCGCTCCGCTGGTCTCCAACAATTCGAACTTTCTGAAGAGTGCTCCCGGCCAACCAACGCTGATCTCTTGGAACGACGCGCGCACCCTGTTCCACGAATTCGGCCACGCCATGCATGGTCTGGCATCGGACGTTCACTACCCGTCGCTTTCGGGAACGAGCGTCGCCCGTGATTTCGTGGAATTGCCCTCTCAATTGTTCGAGCACTGGTTGGCGACACCCGAGTTGCTGAACCGATTCGCGTTACATTACCAAACGGGCAAACCGATTCCGGAGGAACTGGTCGCGCGCATCCAACGGGCCTCGACGTTCAATCAGGGCTTCGCGACCGTCGAGTTCCTGGCCAGCGGTCTACTGGACATGCAATTGCACCATGGCGACGGCCAGCCGATCGATCCCGCGGCATTCGAACGCGAACGATTGAAAGCATGGGGGATGCCCGAACAGATCGTCATGCGGCATCGCCTGCCGCAGTTCGCGCACATCTTTTCCGGCGACGGCTATTCGGCGGGCTATTACAGTTACCTGTGGGCCGACACGCTGACGGCCGACGCGGCGGAAGCGTTCCAGGAAGCCGGCGGGTTCTACGATCGCGCGACGGCCAAGCGACTGCTGGATTCCATCCTGGCTCGTGGCAATACTCGCGATCCGGTGGAATCCTACCGGGAATTTCGAGGCCGCGATGCGACGATCGATGCCCTGATGCGCGATCGCGGCTTCCCCTTGCCGGAAGCTTCGAGCGAGGCCGCCGATTAGACGGTCATCCCGAGCACGGATCTCAAACGTGCGGCCCGAAATCGGCCTCGAATGCCGCAGCTAGTTTCGTGCCCCAATCGTCCAACGCTTTCAGCTTGCCGGTGAAGAACCGCAACACAGGCGGCTCCTCATAGAACTCCAAACCACCGACCAGTTCGCGATGATCGTGCAACCAGCCCAGCCGATCCACGACGTAATCGATGTGCGACATCGTATACACCCGGCGTGGGACCGCCATGCGGCACAGTTCCAAGTCCGACAACACATCGTTGCCCTGCTCGTCGCGATCCATCGAAATCGTTCCGCGTTCCATACTGCGAACGCCGGACACCAGAAACAACGCTGCGGCCAATGCCCCGGCCGGATAATGTTCCTGGGGTAAATGCGAGAGGAACTTCATCGCATCGACGTGACCCGCCAGACCACCGGCGGGGGTGACCGCAGGCAACCCACGCGCCACCATCTTGTCGACGAAGTCCTTGATCAGGTCCGCCGAACTGCTGGCGACATCCAGATCGACCATCTCCCGTAATCCGACCGCCATGGCCTCGATCTCCTTACTGGACATGCCGCCGTACGTGATGAAGCCTTCGTAGACCGGCAACCAAGCCTTCAGCTCGTTGAAGTACTCGGGGTTGTTCGTCGCCAGCAACCCGCCGCGAACACAGGTGCTCTTGCGCCCCGAAAGGTAGACCAGATCGCTCAAGGACATCATCTCCTTGACGATATCCTCGATGGATGTGTCCTGATAGCCCTGCTCGCGGCACTTGATAAAGTAGGCGTTCTCCGAAACCAAGCTGCCGTCGAGCACAACCGGGATTTTGTGCGGCGCGACCATCTCCCGTACGCCACGCAGATTCGCCATGGAGAAGGGCTGCCCACCAATCAAATTGGTGGTGGCCTCCAATCGCACAAAGGGAATGTTTTCGGGCCCGTAACGCTTGATGACCTCCTTCAGCTTGTCCAAATCGATGTTGCCTTTGAAGGGATTATCGCTGGTCGTCTCCATCGCGTCATCGTGGAAAATCTCCAGCACCCGAGCGCCACCCATTTCGAAATGCGCTTTGGTGGTCGTAAAGTGGTAATTCATCGGCACCACGGTACCCGGTCGGCAGAAGATCTTTGCCAGCAGATGCTCGGCAGCTCGGCCCTGATGAGCCGGGACATAATAGTCAAAGCCCAGGATATCTTTGACGGCGCACCCTAATTTACGATAACTTTCTCCCCCAGCGTAGGCATCGTCGGAAACCATCATCGCGGCCAACTGGTTGTCGCTCATCGCGTTCGTGCCGCTGTCGGTCAGCATGTCGATGAAGATATCCTTCGTCCACAGCAGGAACGTATTGTACCCCGCCTCCTCAATGGCGGTCAGTCTCTGGCTGATCGGGGGCAGCGTCGTCTTTTGGACGATGCGGACTTTATACATTTCGATAGGCAACGATCTTCCATCGGACAGTCGAACGATCACGGGCACCTCGCGTCTTGGTTTGCAGGGACAGAAATCGGCAAACCGCCTAGTTTAGCTGTATGCCGCTCCCTGTACCAGACGGCCGTACCCAATTTGCATCATCTTGGTGCCATCATCTTGGCATCTTGGTGCGGTGCGGCATCTTGGGGCATCTTAGTGCCACCCACCTTTTGACACCATCATCGCTTGGGGCATAATTTTGGTGCCACCCATCTTTTCGACCTGCGCTATCGGATCTTCAGTCATGGCTCGACGCCCACCAAGGATCGGTCGATTAGCGACAAGCCGGCAGCCGGGAAAAGAGTCCTAATCCCTTTTTCCAACGATTTCGCGTTTCCTGGAATTTTTTATGCCTTTTTTTGCTGGGTGATTCACGACATAACTTGTTTGACAAAAAGAACTTACCCCCACCACCCCCACACACACATCGAAAGAAGGTATTCCAGCAGCGCGTTTTTTGGGATTTGCTTGTTGACAAGGAATCCGCTAGCAGCAAAATTGAACTTATGCGCTCGTTTGTAGCGTATCAGTTGGGTTCGGCCAGCACGACGGCAGGCGACTTGTTGCTCGCCGAAGGGACGAATCCAATGCTGTTGGTAGGGTAAGGGGTGCGGAAACTCTTTCCTCTTCGCCGGGCGATCCAACTGAAAAAAGGGGGGATTGCGCCGTCATTAACATTGTGGGCGCTGTTCCCCCACTGTAGGTCAACGTTGTTACTAGTTTGTAGCGGCGTTTGCTAATCTGTTTTTCTTTAATGCGAGGAGTGTCATGTTCAAGCAAAAGAGGTGTGATGGTTTTACGTTGGTCGAGTTGCTGGTGGTGATCGCCATCATCGGCGTCTTGGTCGCCCTGTTGTTGCCCGCGGTTCAAGCCGCTCGCGAAGCGGCCCGTCGCTCGCAGTGCTCGAATAATCTCAAGCAACTGGGGTTGGCGATGCACAACTACCACGACGTGCATAAGATTCTGCCCTCGCCTGGCTTCAACTATCGCGATGGTATGTCGAATGCCAGCAGCACGAGTTCGGCGCACTCGTGGGCGGTCCTGCTGCTCCCGTTCATCGAGCAGGCTCCCCTGCACGATATATACGATTTCACGCTGTCTGGAGGAAACCGGGGGTATCGCGATAATCCAATCAACTGCGACGTGGCGATGACGGAGGTCCCAGGGATGAGGTGTCCCAGCGACGGGGAGCAGAAGGAAGGCTTCTCGCCGACCAGCTCGTTTACCGACACGAGCGGCAGCCGTGCGTACATTGCACGCGGCAACTACGCCATCAACACTGGCGCAGGCAATGGCATTGCGCGAACGGATTTTCGTCGCCGGAACGAGCGCGGTCCCTTCCACTTCGGCGGATCGGGCAGGCCGACCGCCCCGTACTCGGCCAACTTCGCCGAAATCCGAGACGGTACGTCCAATGTCGTCATGCTCGCGGAACTGATCGCTGCGCGTCCCCGCAGTGACAATCGTGGGGTGTGGGCGTACGCCAACGGAGCCTATATCTGCGGCGGCGAGCCGTCCTATCGCGGTGTATGGCCTGATCGCATTTTGCTGCGTCCCAACGGGAATGCCCTGGACGACCGCCAGATGGACCGCCCCGGAAGGTGCCGCTACGTGGGTGATCTCGACCGCCAGATGCGGTGTGTCGGTGGCGGCTCGCGCGGCTTCGTGACATCGCGGAGCAGGCACCCGGGCGGCGTCCAGGTCTGCAATGTCGACGGGTCGGTGCGATTCGTCGCCGAGACGATCGATTTGGAGGCGTGGCTTGTGACGTTGGCCGCGTCCAACGAAGGGCTCGGCGTGCTGAGCCAACCCGACTTCCATCGCTAAAGCCTTTGACCATCGCGCGCGGCATGTCTGGTGCCGGCGCTGTGGCCGACGACACTACCGCCACGAAGCATTGGGCGGTGGTGTTAAGCACCCGGCCGGGTATTTCCTGGTGGAAACGGGGAAAACCGGGAAAACCGGGGTCGGGAGTCGTTTTCGGAGAAGCCGCTTTCCATGTGCTGAATCGTCACCCGAAAACGACTCCCGACCCCATAGGTCGCACTCATGCAACGCCAGCGTGATTGAAAAGAAGCTCCTGGCCAGGTGCTTACTGTTATCGACAAGTTTCAATAGAGCGAAAAAGAGGAGGAATTTCCATGATTCGTTTCGCACTCTGTGCAACCATCGTGCTGCTGTTGGGATGTGGTCAAGGGAACGGTGTTCCCTATACCGACCACTCTCGCGATCCAGAGGCGTTTGCCCTAACGATCAAACAGATGGTCTTGGACGCCGTTGAAGATGCTCGCAGGTCGCCTGAACCGGCGGAATCAGTGGATGGCATCGTCGCTGCTTTCGACGGCCGACTTCACAGCTTGCCGGTCGGCGACTATCGCCCCATCTACGAGGAGTTGTTGTCGGTGGCCAGCGAACTCTATGAGGAAGCTGAACGCATCGATGGCCGGCCGGAGGACCTCGATCAGCGCCTGGACGAATTGGCGGCGTTGGCCGAGCAGCTTCCCGGCGACGTGGCGGCGCCGGGGCCGCCGGAACAGCCAGACGATTAGTCGGCGACCTGCGGTTGCGCATCTGAAAAAAGGGGTCAGGACTTTTCGCTGCAAAGCACCCTTCGGGCCGTTCCGAGGGAGAAGTCCTGACCCTTTATCCCAATCTTTTCGCACATTCGTGCTGAACGCAATCGCCTGGACCGCAGGGGTCGAGATCTCCGTGTCTGGAGTGCCGTCCGGGACGCCCACCTACAAACAGCCGTTGGAGAACCAGGATTATCCGAAGCCGGAGCGAATTAGGTGCCACCCAACTTTTGGCACCATCATCGCTTGAGGCTATGACTCAGTGCCCGGCGGGCCATCTAACCGGCGGTGACAGAAGAGCATTCACGGACCAGTCGTTGACCCGAGCGATGACGCTTGCCGCTGCGCTGCGCATCAGCAGACATCGCGTCAGGCGAACCGGCACAGGTGCTGCGGCCAAAATATCGCTTGTGATTCCGCCAAATTACGATCCGACGGTATTAAAGGCGCTAACCAGAAATCTCGCAAGATCTGTTTGCCGGTGGGATTCTGCCGCTTGGCCCGCCGTTGGCGTTTCCGATCAGCTACCGACGTTTCCCACAGATGCTCGCCAGCCTGTTCCGACGTGACGCTCACCAAATCAAAGGCTGCCGATGCAATCTGCTCGCCTTGCTCGGCCTTGATTCGGTCATAGGCCGACGTGTACACTGCCCCATCAGGTGAATCGGCCAACGCGGCTCGAACCGGATTCAGGTCGACATGCATGGAATAAGCCAATAAACCCGCCTCATCGACGATCCGCTGAGCCCAAAATCGCCCCCCCCAAAAGCGGCCGGTGCAGCCATCTTGCTTGTTTGCCAGGCGGGCGATCGGTTCACTTTGCGCCTGCATAAACCACGAGATGTTCGAAATCCACTCGCCGCAGTACGAATGATCGAATCCAGTTCGATCATCGCGTCCCGCCACGACTGCCGTGCGCACACAGCGTTGAACCGTGTGAATAATGAAGGCCTCGCCTGCGTCCCCTTGACTTTCGGTGCCCTCCCGTTTATTTGTGACCTTGTTGGGAAGAATCCAATCTCGTATTCCTGACATGGGCAGGTCTCCGGCTTACGTCCGAACAGATGTGCGATTACCATGCATCGCGAATTTCCTGAAAGGCCATGAACATGCGCCCCTTCATCTGTGCTATCGGTCTTGCGGCCCTGGTTGGCTGCTTTGTCTTGAAGCTGCCTTCGGTCGCGGCAGATGTGGCCCCGGAGGGCGAACTCGTGTTGGTGGAAAAAGGCGTAAGCCGGGCGCCGATCATCGTGGCCGAAGGTGCGTCGACGGAAACCGTGCGGGCGGCGGAGGAACTAGCCGATTACATTCAGAAGACGAGCGGCGCGCGTCCTGACATGATCAAGGGCAACCCGGACCCTGTACCGGACCGAGCGATTTGGGTCGGAATCCAGCCAAAACTGAGCGCACTGTTTCCGGAGGTTCGTTTCACGTTCGAGAAGCCGGAGGAGATTCTGATCGTAGCCGATGAGAACCATCTGGCGATTGCCGGTCGGGATCGGATGACCGACGGCGTCCAAACGGAATACGGCACCGCGAATGCCGTCTACACCTTCCTGCAGGATTATCTTCACGTACGCTGGCTTTGGCCCGGCGAGGTGGGTGAAGACGTCCTCCGGCAGGAGACGATCGCCTTGGCGCCGTTCGAGCACCGTTACAGCCCGCCGTTCCGCCAGCGCGGGACGGTCTTGCGGCGCTCGGCGCTGGATGAGCATCGCGGCGTCTCTCACGACTGGTCGCGGCTCCAGCGGCTCCAGCTCGATTCCTTTCATTCTCATGCAGGCGGCCATGCCTTCGTGGATTGGTGGGAGCGGTTTCATGAAGACCACCCGGATTACTTTGCACTGCAACCGGACGGCACGCGGAGCGCCTTCCCCGAACCCAGAACCGTGAAACTCTGCAAGTCAAACCCAGCCGTGTGGGACCAATGGCTCGCCGACGCCGTCGCGATGATCGAGAAAGGCGAACATCGCTATCACGGGTCCGGTACACGTCGCGTCAACATGATTCCGGCCAGCCCGAATGATTCGCACAGCTCGGGCCAGTGTGTTTGCAACGACTGCCGCGCCTGGGACAACCCGGACGGAACCCCGTGGCGTTATCACTACGAGGGCCATGGCGTGGACTATGTGGCGATGACCGATCGTTACGTCACTTTCTGGAACCATCTGGCCGCGAAGCTGAAGGAGCGTTATCCCGAGGGCGATATCCTGGTGGGCGTGTCGGCCTACGGCCCGTCGATGCCGCCCCCGGTAGCGGCGAGATTGGCGGAGAATACGGTCCTGCGATACGTGGGGCATTTCCCCTTCACCACCGAATCGTCGCGCCAGGAGCAAAAGGCCCAGTGGGTGGAATGGGCGAAAACGGCCCCGTACATGTTCTACCGTCCGAATCTCTGGTATTGGGGCGGCGGCCTGTGGGGATGGCCCGAGGTGGCGATGACCAAGACGGCGGAAGATTTCCGATTCCTGGCGGAAAACCGTTGCATTGGTCTGGCGGTCGACACCGCGTGGGAGCATTGGGCCACGCAAGGCCCGCAGTATTACCTGATGGCCCAGTTGGCGTGGAACCCGTACCAGGATCACCGGGAGATTCTGGACGACTACTACCGACGCGGATTCGGCAAGGCCGCCGACGACATCGCGGAGTACTGGACGATGATGGAAGAGGCACGCGACGCCTTGATGGCGTGCCCCGATTTGCGTCCTGCATCGCGTTTCCGCCTGACCGTGATCGCGGCCGCCGAGCACGTCTATACGCCGGAGTTCCTTCAGCGCGCGGACAACCGGTTGCGGCAAGCAGCGGCCAAAGTTGCCGCCGAATCCGATGTCTATTCCCAGCGGGTTGCCTTCGTCCGCTCCGGTTTCGACGTCTTCCGATTGATGATCGAGAGCATCCCCCCGATGAAACGCGTGCGCGAAAGCGCGGGCAAGGACACAAAAGCAGTCCGGCAGGCGTTGGCCAATTGGGAAACGATGGAAGCCACCGCTCGGCAAGCCGGACCGCACACCTTCAACTTCTCATTCATCCTTGCCCGGATGCGCGGCGGTTACATGGGAGGCGTCGAGGACCATCTCGGTCCGCCATCGGAAAAGTTCCAGGAGGCAGCCGGACTCCGTTAATCGCTCAGTTCGCTAAGAAAAGGGGATAAGTCCAATTTTCGATAATTGGACTTATCCCCTTTTCTTAGCTGTATTCAAGGAGACGAGTGATGAGGCTGCAATTGAAAAGAGAACTTGCCGGCAAAGTATTGGTGGTCCATGTCAGCGACAGGCTGACTGAAGTGGACCCCAGAAACTGGACCACGGAGAACTACGAACTGAATCTGAGTGGAATGATTGCGGCGGTCGCGATCCTAGTGGGCCTTGCGCTGCCCACGCAGGCACAGGATCGGGTCAACGTGATTCTTGACACGGACATGGCCTCGGACGTAGATGATGCGGGCGCGCTTGTGACCCTGCTAAACCTGGAGGATCTGGGAGAGGCAAATATCCTAGCCGTGGGGGTAAGTATGCCCCATAATTGGTCCGCGCTTTGCGTGGATGCCATCACCACATACTATGGGCGACCGGATATTCCGATTGGAACTGTAAAGGATTCCGTCCTAGACCACGGTAGCCGTTATGCCGAAGGGATCGCTACTGAATTCCCCCGGTCTCGGGGCTGGAATTCCATCGATGACGTGCCGGAGGTGATCGGGGTCTACCGGGAAGTGCTGGCTCAGCAACCGGATAATCGCGTGACATTTGTCACCATCGGCCCCCTGACGAACGCAGCCGAATTGTTGAAAAGCGGTCCCTGCCAACACATTAATCTAAATGGACGTGATCTTGTAGCACAGAAAGTGATCCGCTGGGTGGGCATGGGCGGGAACCATCGTGAATTCAACATGACTGGTGATGCGCCGGCATCCAAGTATGCACTGGATTCGCCGAACAAATGGCCAACCCCTGTGCTGATGAGCGGACATGGAATTGGGACAAATATCAGGACGGGAGAAAGGCTAAAGGATCTCCCTGAGGACAACGTCCTACGAAGGGCATGGAGCCTCTACAAAGGTGGTGCTGGGAATGATTGGACGCATCCCAACTACGACCAAGCGGCCGTCCATTACGCGGTGCGCGGTTTCGACGGGGGGCCCGCGGAGAACTATTATGAGCTGATTGGTCCGGGCTGGTTCAGAATCGACGACAGCGAGGACGATTCTCGTCACGGATACGTCGGATACACTGGGTTTCGTTTAGATCCCAATGGTTTGCATAGAATGAAAAATCAAAATCCGGATACGTTTAACCAAGACATGATCGCCTCGGAGCTTTACGAGCTGATGAAACGTAATCCGTACGGCAAAGAACCGGGAGATCCCCGTGGTCCGCTAGCGGCCCCTCCGGACTAATCGCGACGGTGATTTCACCGAGGGCGAAAACGGGGCGGGGCGGAAATGGGGAAAAGTCCACTTATCAAGAATTGGACTTATCCCCTTTTTCGGCACCGAGAGCGATTTGCCGAGTTCGTGCCCGTCGAGTTCAGCGACAAAGATCTGGAAACCCGTGCATTTGGTCCAGGCCTGATCGGGATCCTGCGACTAGCTTTGGACCGATCGCTGGAAGGTTACTTCGACCGGAAGCCGATCTGGGCTTTCTCGACCCACTACTCGGACGGCCAGCCGATGGTAACGGGGACAGTCATCGTCGTCCCTCCCTCGGACACAACGCTCGAATCGATTGTCAACGACTGGTCGTTCCGGCCCGGTGGTGATGGGCCGCTTGTCATCGACCTTCCCGCGCTATCGACACGCGAACGACTAACGCTTAACGGTCCGGCAATGGGCCGCCAAGTGTCGCACGGGCCGGGACCCTGTGTCAACACGCCACACTCACGCTGCAAGGCGCGCCGGACCTCGACCGTATGGCTGCCTGCGAAGTCAGCGGGTTGCATCGAGCGCATTTTCGCGTAACTTGGAACGTAAACGGTAAGCAGCGTTACCACGGTTCGAGTTCATGATTACTACCTTACTGCGGAGCCCCCTGTGAAAGTTCTTTTTGGCCGAACGCACGTCTGCATCCTGCTGACCCTGGCGATCGTCGCCACTTGGCCGGGAACCCCTCGCGCCGGCCAGATCGCTGCGCCGGACCAGGTAACCACGAAGGGGCTGAAGTATTCGACGACGTGGTACGGCGCTTCGTGGCCCGGCGGGCCGAAGTGGGTGCAAAGCCATATCAGCCATCTTCACGTGCTGCCCGACGGACGCATTCTCACGGCCAGCCCGTGGGACGAGGCTCACCGCGAGCAGTCGCTGTATTCCTCCGACGGCGAACTGCTGGGCGGCTACAACACGACGCAGTGCCGCGTGGTGGGCGGCGACGCGCGGTACGTGTACGCTCCGTTCCGCGTCCGGGAAGACGACCGTGTACGTTTGGGCGTCGAACGGTTTCACGTCGAGCGGTTCGTCGACCGCCAACGGGCGCACGGCGGCATTCCCTACAACGAGCGTTGGGCCGAGCCGGCGCCGTTCGAAGGCGGCGAAGGCCCGAACGGCAACCGGCTGGTGCTGGTCGACGATGTCGGGCCGGCCGTCCTGCACGCCGACGACGACGGTTGGCGGCCGGGCCAGCAGTTGCGCGGTATCGCCAGCGACGGCCGGACGCTGGTGGTTGCCGAGGACATTTCGCACCGCGTCCACGTGATCGACGTCCAAACGATGCGCCTGCGGCACTCGTTTCCCGTGAAATATCCCGGCCCCGTCGCGATGGACGCTGCTGAGTGTCTGTGGATCATCGTCCGGCCCGAGCGATCGGAGGGTGCTACCGAGAACGCGCAGGAATTGGGCGAGTACCGCATTGCGCAGTTCTCGCTGGACGGCGAGCCGACCGGGCGCGAGGTGCGCGACGTGCTTGTGCCCAGCGACTTGGCCGTCGGCGGCCCAAACCGCTACCTGTACGTCGCCGACGTCGACCCCAGCAGGCTGAACGTGCAGATTTTCGACCCTTCGGGCGACGCGCCGCGCCGCGTGGGCGAACTGGGCGAAGCGCGCGGCGTGTATGCGGGGCCGGTGCCGGGGCGCATGGGCAGCCACCGGTTCGACGTGCTGTCGGGCGTGGGGGTGGATGACGAGGGCCACGTTGTCGTTGCGACGCGCAGCCGGGCCGGCAGCTTCCTCCGCCGCTTCTCGCCCGACGGCAAGACAATGCACTGGCAGCGTTACACGGCTCAGTTCATGAACGCCACCACGTTCGACCCGGCCTACGACGGCACGGTCGTCTTCGGCAGCCACGGCGGGTACAATCGCTTCGTGCTGCACTACGATCGAGAAGACCGGCTCGACACGTGGGTGGCCGTCACGAGCGACCCGTTTCGCTTTCCGCACGACCATCGGGGCTACCGCGGCGACGCGGTGCGCATGCCCAACGGCAAGCTGTATATGGTGACCGACCGGCATTCGCACGGCACGCTTGTCTTGCGGCCCGAGGCGCAGAGCGAGGTCTTCGTCCCCTCGGTGTTTCTGAGCGCCGGGCACGGCTCCAGCGGCGACTATCCGCCCAACCGGCCTCGCGACCCCGACAGCCCGCACAACTGGGCCCGCATCATGTGGCGCGACCTAAACGGCGACGGGCAGATGAGCGAGGACGAGTTTGTCCTTGTCGATGCCCACCAGAACATGACCTACTACTTCATCGACAACCGGGGCGATCTGTGGGAGTACCGCGGCAGCTTCAAGGCGCGGCGGGCGCCGGAAGGCCAGCCGTCGAGCGGGTTCGTCCGGTTCAAACTCCAGGGCTTCGATGAACACGCCAATCCGATCTGGGATTTCAACTACGCCAACTCGACCGTCTTCGCGCGGCCGGCGCCGTTCGCCGATCGCGATCGGCACGAGGGCGCCCCGGTCGTCCAGCGGTTTTACTACGACGCCAAGCTGGACCGCATGTTCATCACCGGCTACCCGGACGACTACGACGGCCCGCGCGGCGCCGCCGGAGCGGCGCTGGCCCGCTACGACCACTTCACCGACCCGCAGCGCCGGGAACTGGTCAGCCTGATCGAGCTGCCCATCGATCCCGACCGGCGGTATCATCACATCCAGTCGGTGGCGATGGCGGGCGACCTGGCGTTCGCCGGGCTGGGGCGTGCGGTCACCCAGCAGGCGTCGATCCTCGTGTACAACACGCGAACCGGCGATTACCTGGGCGCGATGTTCCCGGGTCCCAAGCTATGGGGGGAAACAAGCTGGCTCGACATCGCCTGGGCCATCGACGCCTTCGCGCGCGAAAACGGTGAGATCATCGTCACCGTCGAGAACAACTGGAAAAACCTGCAAACCGTCTATCGCATTCCGCCGCAGCGGCTGGTACCGAAAACGCCGCCGAGCGGTTGGAGTGAGAAGAAACCGACGCCGCTGGACGTGATCGACTCGGGGTTGAAGTAGATAAGCACCCGGCTATTGCGTTGTCCAGGCAAAATCTTTGGAGCGCGATGAGTGAGCGGCACGGCGCTAGCCGCCGGTGGGATC
>SKKK01000592.1 GCA_007121535.1 Planctomycetaceae bacterium
AGGTTGTGCGACATGGGCTTTTCGCAATACACGTCCTTGCCGGCCTGCACGGCCCAGATCGTGGCCAGCGCATGCCAATGCACCGCCGAGGCGATCACCACGGCGTCGATACTGTCGTCATCCAGCATCTCGCGCAGATCGGCCCAACGCTTGGCGTGCCCGAAACGCTCGCCGGCGCTGTGCAGTCGGCGTTGATCGGGATCGCACAAGCCGCCGATGCGCACCCCCTCGATCTTGGCGAAGTGGCTGAGCAACACGTTGCCTCGGCCGCCACAGCCGATCAACCCCAAGCGAATCGCCTCGTTGGCGCCGGCGGCCCGGCCCGATGCCGCAGGTACGGCAACGGCGGCGCCGGCAGCCAGTCCGGTCCGCAAGAAATCCCGTCGCGTGATGAAGCTCATCGCCGACTTCTCCATTGGTTTCACGGAAAACGATCTTGTGGAAAAGGCAAGTCTACGCGACCTCCTCGACCACCCACGGCTCGCGGTACTCGCGCTGGAACAGTCGCATGGCCTCGGGATCGTCGATCACGTGCTCGGTTTCCGGATCGATCCGCAGCTTGCGCCCGCCCAGCCGGAAGCTGATATTGGCATAGTGAACCAGCAGCATGCTGCGGTGCCCTTCTTCGATGTCGGCGCTGGGCCGCTGGCGGCTCTTGACCGAGCGGACGAAGTCCTCCCGATGCTCCGAAGCAGAGTAGCGGCCGTGCATCTGGTCCTTGACCACGGGCTGTCGGTCCTGCGTCCGGACGAAGACCTGCCAGCCACCGCCCATCCGGCCCACGTACATCACGCCCTGGTCGCCGTACAGTTCGATCCGCGTGGCGTTCTGCGGCCAATAGGGAAAGATATCGCCGTTGCGGACCCCGGGGTCGCTCCTGAGCATGTAGGGCGTGTACAGGGTCTGTTCGTACGTCATCAGCATTTCCGGGAACTCGAAGACGGCGACCTGCGTGTCCGGCGTTTCCGCGCCTCCTTGCGTATTGAAACGCCCCCCGGTGCAATAGGCGCTGCGCGGATAGTCCACGCCGCACAGCCACCGGGCCAGATCGATCTGGTGAATCCCCTGGTACGCCATGTTGCCGCCGGAGTAGTCCCAGAGATGGCGCCATTGAGCCGGGATCGCCCGATTGTATGGCCGTGCCGGGGCCGGGCCGAGCCACAGGTCCCAGTCCAACGTGTCCGGCGGGTCCGAATCGGGCCCCCACGTAAAGTTGGCCTCGTGACACTGCTCGAACACGCGGCACAAATGCACGCGGCCCAGCTTGCCATCCTGCAAGTAACGCTTGGCAGCCAGGTTGTATGGCGCGCTGCGGTTTTGTGTGCCGATTTGAACGATGCGGTCGTGCTTTCGCGCGGCTTTGACAGCCTGCCGGCCTTCCCAGCCATTGTGGCTCTGCGGTTTCTCGCAATAGACGTCCTTGCCGGCGCGGCAACACAGCATGGTTGCCAGGGCATGCCAATGCTGCGGCGTGGCCACCACCGCGGCGTCGACCGAGTCGTCATCGAGCATCTGGCGAAAGTCCTGCACGCACTTGGGGCGTTTGCCCCCCTGCCGCGCCGCGTACGCCGCTGCCCGCGGTTCGTGCGACTGGCGGTTCACGTCGCAGACGTAGCCGATCTGGCAGTCGTCGCGATCCAGAAACCCCAAGGCCAGCGCGTTGCCCCACGAGCCGACGCCGATCATCGCCAGCACCAGCCGCTCGTTGGCCGGAGCCGCCCGGGCCGAGCGGGCATTGCGGAGGATCGTCGTTCCGGCGGCGAAGCCAATCGCGCTTCTCCGGGACTGCTCCAGGAACCGGCGCCGGTCGATTTTGGACATGGACATGGCTCCTGTTGATGAAGTAGCATGGATGGTCACCGCGGTCATTAAAGCGCGCGACGGAACAAAATGCAAGCGCCGTTGGCTTGGCCCATGCTGGTTTCGCCGTGCGCTTCGGTGGAGCACACGGATGGCACGGTAGCACGGATGGCAATGCCGGGGCACGGATAAGGATCTTGCGGGCCGCGATGGTGATCGCATTTGGACGAGGGAGCCCTTGACGGAGCCTTGCGACCAGCCACAACTTGGCTGCCGAGCGTTCGGCCAATACGGCGGCTTGAGCGTGCCGCTCCGATGAGAACCCGGTGGAAATTTCGCGCTGTGGCCGGTCTCTGACCGAGGCACCTCGCCGACCGAAGGTTTTCAGATTTGTGGGAGACCTTCGGTCGGCGGTTTCGGCGGGGTCGGAGACCCTCGCCAAACCAGGAACCGCAAGCCTCTCGGCGGGGTCGGAGACGTTCGCCGATTGGTAAACCGGGCGGTGATTTCTCTGCCGGTCGTTACTCCACGCTGGCCGGGTCCGCCGGGCGATGTACGAAGATGCGGGTGGCGCCGCCGGCAGAACCTTGGGCACTTTCGATCCAAACTCGCACGTAACAGGGACCGCGGGTCCGGGACGGTATGTCGATGCTGAACGCAAAGTCGTCGCCTTCGACGGGATAAGTCTCGCGCGCCCAGACGCGGTCGTTCGCCTGATGATAGGTCGTCTGCATCGAACCGAAAAAATCATCGCACCAATGGAATTGCCGTCGAGCGGGCAAATCGTGTTTCAGCCGATCGCGGCGACTGACGATCTCGACCATCGCCGACCCTGAGATCTCGCTTCGCCCGTGGACGGTCAATGTCTGGCCGGCAGCGATCTGTTCGGGAACGTCCAACAGTAGCTTCGACGGGCGGCGGATGGTCAGCAACGGATCGCCCAATAGATTGAACAGCGCCAGATGCTCGTGTCGTTCTTCGGCCAACCGATCCGCCATCGGGCTGACCGCAGCGGCCAGTGCATCCAGTAATTGGCGGTTGGCGTCGTCTCGCGACTGGTCTTGCGCCATGGACTGTTTGGCGCGGCAGAACGCCTCGCCCAACGTCGGGGCTTCGTAGCGAAAGACCTGATCCATCAACCCCAGACTCAACACAGCCATCGCGTAGGGCAACGTGACACGCGAACCGCCGATCACCGCCACCGGACCGCTGGGGTGCCGCAACATCACCTCGGCCAAACTGTCCTGCGGCTGATCGAAAGCGCCCGTATAGCAGGCCAACATCAGTGCGATCGGATGGCCTCGTTCGACTTGCATTCGGTCCACGTCGGATACGGACAGGATCGGGAAAGCCGCGTCCGGAACGCGCAGGGCATCGAGTCGCTGCTTGTGTCCGTGTCCGATGTACACCCAAAACAAGCAGCCCTCGTTCATCCTGCCCAGCACCACGTCGCGAAACCGGCGCGGATCCGGACAATAGGGGCTCTGCCAATTGGCGTGGGTCATGGTGGTTTCGTAGTCGTCCGGGATTTCATTGGTCAGCAGACGGCGAGTCACCATTTCCAACACCGAATCGATCAATCGGCCGAATCCGCCGACCCCGGCAACCAGATGGATTTGACGATGCCAGGTGCCGTGGTCGGTGGACGTTTCATAATCCAGGATCTTTTGGACCAGCGTCCGCAACTGGTCGGCGTCCCGCACCGATAATCGGCCCACCGGCACTTCCGGCACCCCATCTCCGCTCAAGTCGCCGTACGGGTTGTCGGTGGCGATCTCGGGTTCCGATCCCCAATGGATGGTGATGGAAGCGGGGACATGGTGAGTCGGCGTGCCGTTTCGTCGCGAATGGGGGTGCGGCCCCGAAGCCAAGGGGACATCCCCGACCAACACGACGCCTCGTAGAGGCGACTGCAGGGCTAGCTGCTGGATTTCCCGACGGATCTGATCCGCCGACCTATCGCTACAAAGAAAAACCGGTCGATAGCCCTGAGCTTGCCGATACGCCATCCACGGGGCGAACGCATCACGCAGGTCCTCCGGGCAAACAACGGCGACATCGGGTGGAATCGCGCAAACGATCAGCGTCAAAAGAAGAGAATGCATCGACGGCCTCCTTGGCGGCAAGTTGTACTAAGCAAGTGCCGCCAAGAGCAAGAGAAGAATCAGCCAGACGCCATACAGCGTCACCGCCAACGCTAGCAGCCGCGGACGAGGCGGTCGAGGGCGGGCGGGCAGCCACAAAGGAGGTGGCGAGCTGGAGACGCGACCGGTGGCCGTTTCCTTCGGGGACGCGAGACGCCGACGTTGTTTTCTGGAAGGATTGGCCACAGGGAAACCATGTTGAGGGAGGTAACTCAGAAAGAGCTGGCCGGCTTTCAGCGTTTGCCAACCGAGATCTGAAACTCCTGCACAAAGGCCGTGTCGAAATCGTACACATCGTCGAAATCCTCGCGACGATCGGAATTCGACTTCTTCATTTCCTTGATCTCAATCAGATTGTAGACAATCTCACCGAAGTCTCCCGTCGATCTGATTCCCCAATCGTTCAGCACCAATTTGGCCATCATGCCGAACTGTTCCGTCGCGAACAAGCGAATCGCCTCGCACAACTCCTGACCGGTCACATGAGCGTCGGGCGCGCTGGTATCGTCGGGATTCGCCGAGGCACGCTGCCCCATCTCCAATTCGCTATGAGCGTAACTCAATGCTTCTCGGACGAACTGGTACGCCTCCAGCTTGTAGCGCCGGTCGCGTTTCAACAGCTTGATAATCGGGGGAACGATCATAGCCATGATTTCTATGGAACCAAGTCAACCTTTCGATTTTCCTTTACCGCTTTTTCGAACCACCGACAAGACTTCGCTGACATCCAGCATCAGTCGGCGATTGTCCTCCATCTGGACCAGCACTTGCTGAGCCAGGATCTCGTGGCTCAAAACGCGCGCTCGACCCTCAGCCGTCACGATCTCGGCGTTGATCGGCGGTAACTTGCGTTGCAGCTCCAGATACGTGTCGTACTCGTATCGCAGGCAGCACTTCAGACGACCACATCGGCCTGATATCTTCGTGGGATCCAAAGTGGCCTTTTGCATTTTGGCCATCTTCATCGACACGGGAGGCATCTCGACCAGATGCGAACTGCAGCATACCTCCTTGCCACAATCGCCAAAATCGGCCAGCAATTTGGCTTCATCGCGGACTCCGATTTGACGCATTTCGATCCGAGTCTGGAACTCGGTGGCCAAACGTCGCACCAATTCCCGAAAATCAACTCGCCCTTCGGCCAAATAGTAGACAATGATTCGCTCGCCACCAAAGAGGTGTTCGACATCCACCAACTGCATTTGGAGGCCCAAATCGCGGATATGCCGCGAGCACAGACGGAATTCCTCGCGAGCATTGGCTTCGATGTGAGCCAATTCATTGGAGTCTTGGCCGGACATTTCCCGCAGAATTTGGCCTGCCGACAAAACCGCATACCCGCCGTTTTGCTGGACTTCGTTTTGTTGGCCATCCTGGCAATCGACGGTTGCGTCTGGCGAGTCGTCGGTGGATGTCTTGCATAGGATCTCACCGACTTCCAGCCCGCGGTTGGTGCGAACGATCACCCTGGTGCCGCGCAGCCACGCCGATCCATTGCGAGCCGACATCGCTCCCAACAGTCGCATGGCACCGTATCGGACAATATATTCAGCCATAAGGCGGAAACCGCAAACGAGGACGCGAGGCACGCAAGGCTGATGACCGAACCAGCACAAGGCATCGTGTCAGAAACATCGAGCTGACGGTTTGGGTGGACAGTCACCGAAGGCCACCCACAACGGTCGGGAAAACGGCGATTTTGGCCAGCTTGTGGCTTGAAGTTCGAGCTGCGACACCGTCAACTGCTTGGCATTATATCTCGGCCTGTCGCATTCACGCAATGGCCGGGCACGCTTCCTGCGCAAAACAGCCGAAAAATCAGTTTC
Organism: Planctomycetaceae bacterium; assembly: GCA_007121535.1. Taxonomy (GTDB): domain Bacteria; phylum Planctomycetota; class Planctomycetia; order Pirellulales; family Pirellulaceae; genus SKKK01. The sequence continues at coordinate 5,771 of SKKK01000592.1, forward strand.
CGCTGGTCGGTCGCCGTTTTTGAAATCCACCTGCCGGAACCCCCTCGTCTGGCGAAAGTGCCCCGCCACCTCGCTGCATGGTGACGATGCGAGCGTCGTCATGGTAGCCCATGCGATCCAACAGGGTTCGGAGTTCGATCGTCTCGATTCCCAACCGAGTCGCCTCGCCGACAAGCTCGGAATAGTGCCTCATGATCTGATCGTTCGAACGGTCGGACGGCGGCTTGCCTCGGACCAGATATCGGGTCGTCGAACTCAAGCTGCCTACGATGGTGCCCTCTTCCGTCAATTCGGCATCGATCACCCCATTGTTCAACGTGATGATACTCTTGACCTTTTCCTGGTCGCTTCGGCCATCGCCGGTGATATCCATCAAGCCGGCCAGGGCGAAGTGGGTTCGTTGGCCTCGACGGAACGATGGCGAGTAGATGATGTCGTCAACCAGGATGGGATTGGCCAAATCATCCTGCAGGATACGTGCTTCCGCCGAGCGATCATCGATGATTCGCGTGACTTCGATGCGTCCTTTGATCGGGGCCGTGGTCACTCCGGTCTGATCCCGGTCATAAACGCTGAACGTCATCTGACGTTCCAAGCCATGAGCGGCCCCCAGATCGATCCATACGGTCCCGGTCCTTTGGTTCACCCAGGTGATCCTGCCATCCGCCGTCTCGAAGGTGGTTTCCCTTTGCCCTTCCAAACGTTCCCTTTGGAAGGCGATCACTTGTTGAGCCCGGTCGAGTTCGCCCTCCATCTTTCGGCGGGATTGTTCCGCCTCGGTGCTGACCTTGGCCAATTCAGTTCGAACCCTTGGTAACGCTTCGGCCAGTTTTGCGCCCTGGGTCTCAAAACGGTTTCTTTCTTCCTGGAACTTGCGCCGTTCGTCCTGCAGATCCTGCCGTGCCTTGGCTAGTTCCTCCTCGGCCCGCCGCGCCCGTGCCGCTTCCGCCTCACGTACCTGTTCGCGTTCCCGTTCCAGTTCACGTTGACGCTGGTCGGCATCGGCTAACTGCTTGTTGCGTGTGTTGACAATCCCCACCAAATGGGCAGGAAGTGTTCGGTAATTTAGCGTCTCGCCGGTAAAGCCGACTCCGTACAGCTTCATTTCTTCTTCGAAATTCGATAGCGTCGTCTCCATTGCGGCTCGATCGTCACCGCTCAGCGACTGAAGCATGCTGTTCAACTGGTCTTGTGCCTTGGTGTCGTAGCCCAACACATGACGGTGAATCTGGTTTTGAAAATCGGCCGTGTTGAACATTTGCGTAGCCTGGGCGGCTTCGGCGCGTGCTGATTCGGCCAACTTGATCTGCTCTTCTGCCCTGCGGAAAGAGAGATAAGTCGTCACGGTCAAGCCGACCGTGAGCACAACAAAAATAATCAACGCCCATTGCTCAGCTCTGAATCCACGAGATGCCATGATCAGTGCTCCTCCGAATAGCCCTACAGTAGGGTGGAACGTAATATCGACAACAAAACCCCGATTGCGGCACCATTGCGGATGACCAACTCCAAACAGTCTCCGTGGCGACACCCGCCGCCTAAAGGTCGCACCGGGCGCTCGCCCATTCTATTCGCCGCCCGTAAGGCGGGTTATTCCTGAAAGATGGCTCGAGACCTCAGTCGAGTTTAGACCGCCCATACACGTATGTCAAATCTGTTCCCTGCATCTTGCTGGAAAACTCGGCATTCCAGGACGCCTCGTTACGATGGCAAGGTATGGCTTTCCTCCAGCAACCCGGCACGAAGCCTCAGCCTCGACACCGGACTCAACGTTCGTCGTCAGCAATACAATGGGGTTTCGCTTGGCGGGGTTGCTGTGGAGCACGTCCCAAGCGACAATAGCGGTTGCGTGTTTTGGGAAAGTCGCCAGGAAGTTCGATCTGTTTGGGAGGTATTCGGATGATAGGCAGTGCCTTGGTACGTTTCTCGATTGGGTTGGTGTTTTTGGCTGGTTTCGGCGCGCCGTTGCAAGCTCAGCATCAGTTAGTGGAAGCTCAGGACGGGTCGGGGATCGTGGGGTACAAAGACACTCCGATCCAGCCATGGTCGGGCTATCACGTGCACGATCCGGATCGTCCCGCGCCACCGATCATCACGCCGCCCCAGCCCGGCAGCCGGGACGAAGCGGGCACGGCGCCATCGGACGCCATCGTCTTGTTTGACGGAACCAATCTGGACGCTTGGCGGCCCAACGAATGGATCATCGAGGACGGCGATTTGATCGCGACGCACGGTCCGATGGAGACGGTCGAGGAATTTGGGGATATTCAATTGCATTTAAAGTGGATGGCCCCGGAAGAGCTGAGCGAGAGCATCTGGAACCGCGGTAACAATGGTGTGTTTTTCATGCGGAGGATCGAGGTCCAGATTTTCGATTCTTACACGACGCATATCTATCCGGACGGCCAGAACGCAGCGATTTACGCGCAGACTCCGCCGCTGGTCAACGCCAGCCGACCTCCAGGCCAATGGCAGACGTTCGACATTGTATTCATCGCACCACGATTCTCGGAATCGGGCGAACTGGAGTCGCCGGCGCGGATCACGATGTTCCACAACGGCGTCTTGGTGCATTTGAATCAGGAAGTGTACGGCAATACGCCTCACTTGAGGCTTGCATCGTACGAAGGCGTGCCTACCCAAGGTCCGCTGGCGCTGGGCGCTCACGGTTCCCCGGTCCGCTTTCGCAACATTTGGGTGCGACGGCTTCAGTCGGATTGAGGTCATTTTTGATGGTTTGGGCCGTTTCCACTCGGCCCAGTCCCATCTTTTCTATCCGCGGACCGAAGGCTTGCTGTGGGGCGTGAGAGCTTCGGTCGGCGGTTTCGGCGGGGTCGGAGACCCGCGCCGAACACGGTGGGTTCGTTCCTGCGAGGTGCCTTATGGAGTTGCTGGCATGTACCCTGGCAGGGGCAGTACTGCGGGCGGAGTAGAGGTGATCGAGCCCGGAGCGGCAGGGGGTTGCCGCTGGGTCGTTTGGGGCAAAGCGGGCGAAAATCCGTAGCTGGCGTTGGTTCGCAACTCTTGGGCTCTTTCCAAAAGCCGATCGGCTGGTAGAATCTGCATGGGTTCCATTTGAAAATCCAGCACGTGTTCGTCCCGATGTTCCCATGGTGACAGGGTTTCGCTGACAAATTCCAGCACGGGGAACTGGTACCATGGCGGGAAGAATGCCTGTTTGACTGTCAGCGTTTCATACCCGTCCTTGATCAACTGGACCTTTCTCGTTCCATAATAGGTGAATTCGACCGAGACTGGCGTCATCCCAATCTCCTGGTCATCGACATAGACGGTCGCTCCCGCTGGCTGGCTGCGGATCAACATCCGTCGCCTGACACAACCCGGCGCGACCATTGCCATCATCAGCATCAGGCAAATCAGCGGACGGAGTCGTCGCGGAGAACGGGTTTGGGTTATCGAACGAATGGAAACCACCGCGTCAATATACCGGTACACTAGAGAAGAGGGGTAAGATTCATCGCCTTGGCACTCGGCGTTTTTCTTTCGCATCCCACCTGGGACGTGCGGGGGAGTATAATGGTGAATTGGTTCGCAGGCCAGATCATTTTTGGCGGACATTTGCCCGGTTTTTGTGGCGACTTGGGACGAGATCGTGCTGGCCGTGAATTCGGGGTCGAAGCCACGAGATGTGACCCGAAACTATGAAGTGACCAGCCCATGAGCAAGGCTCAGCCGAAGTTTGTGACCAGTTTCCATTGGACTTCCCGCAGCGACGTGGGTATGCGGCGAGCGAACAATCAGGATTCGTGTAAGATCGTCCTGGCCGAAGACGAATCGTCCTGGCAGCAGCGCGGACACCTGCTGATCGTCGCCGATGGGATGGGGGCACATGCCGCGGGTGAACTGGCAAGCAAATTGGCAGTCAAAACGATACCGCATTTATACTATCATGATCGGGAACTAGCTCCCCGGGATGCGCTTCGTTCTGCGCTTACCCAAGCCAACGTCGAGATTCATCGCCGGGGGACAGCGAACCCAGACTTTCAGGGTATGGGAACTACTGCTAGTGTGCTTGCCTTGCTTCCACAAGGCGCCTTCGTGGGGCACGTGGGGGATAGCCGCGTTTATCGGCTGAGGAAAGGGCGTTTGGAGCAGTTGACGTTCGATCACAGTCTACTTTGGGAAGTGCGGCGAAGTCATCGAATCAATGAGGATTCAGACTTTGCCAAGATGATCCCCAAGAACGTGATCACTCGGTCGCTGGGCCCCAACAGCCAGGTAGAGGTGGATATCGAGGGGCCATTCCCCCTTCAAAAGGGTGATCAGTTTCTGATTTGCAGCGATGGATTGACGGGCCAAATTCCGGATGAAGAATTGGCCGAGTTGATGCATGAGCTTGACCCGGAAGAGGGTGCTCAGTTGTTGGTCGATCTGGCCAATCTTCGCGGCGGGCCTGACAACATCACGTTGATCCTGGTGCAGCTACTGGACGACCGGATTCTGTCCGAAGACCACGGGACATCGTCGATCCAACGATCCCCTAGATCGGATGGTCTATCTTGGATGGCGACCGTAGCAGCCCCGATCGCTGGCGTTTGCTTGTTGTTCGGGGTTCTGCTGCTGTTTGCGGGGCAAACGGTTGTCGCCGGGATTTTGACGGCGGCAGGAGTCTCTGTGCTAATCGGTGCCGTAATCGGTTGGTTTCGTCGGCGGATGATCGCCCAAGGACATGAAGCGGACGGGGAAGGGAATGCTGGGCAGGCGCCCTACGCGGTCTGTCGGTGCGATCACGACGGCATGATGGCAGAGACCTTGTCCCGTACCTTGGACGAGTTGCGTCAGGCGGCGCGGGACGAAAACTGGAACGTGTCGTGGCAGGACATCGACACGTTGCGCGATACAGCCGCCAAGATGACCGAGGCACGCCAGTACCCGGATGCGATACGGCAATACGCCAAGGCGATCCGCCAGATGATGCAGCAGCTTCGTAAGCAGTCGCATTGACGGGCAACGCGGCACAAGGTCCATTGCCCAAGCTGCGTCCGATGCGCGTCATGGAATCACCCGACAGACCGTTTTTTTGCGTCGGGCGTTGACACTGGATGGCTGACTGTTTATCTTCTAGCGGTTGTTTTTCCCCAGAAGGGTTTCCCATGCGAAGTGCCGCTACGACATCCCGACGATGCCTTTGCGTCTTAGTCGACGCAGTGGTCATTCGTATTGTGATTCGTTGAAGGCATTGGCCCCGGGGGAAACCTTGATCGCAAGCGACCGAGAACAAGCCCTGAGGCCCGGCAGGAAGGTCTCAGGGTTTTTTTGTGGTTTCTTGCAGGTAGCTACGATGCGAACAGTCCAGATTTACGATACGACGCTCCGTGATGGCACCCAAGGCGAGGGGGTCAGTCTTTCCTTGTATGACAAGCTGCAGATCACGCAGCGTTTGGATGAGATCGGAGTCGATTTTATCGAAGGCGGTTACCCGTTGTCCAACGAGAAGGACGTCGAGTATTTCGAACGGGTGCGGCAAATGGATCTGCGCCACGCCAAGATCTGTGCTTTTGGGATGACGCGTCGTCGAGGCATCTCGGCGCGTGAAGACGGGGGGCTTCAAGCGTTGTTAGCAGCCGAAACGCCCGTCTGCACCATCGTGGGCAAGACCTGGGATTTCCAAGTCAAAGACGTGCTGCGCGTGTCGTTGGACGAGAATCTGGATATGATCGCCGATTCGATTCGGCTGTTGACCGGCGCCGGCCGCCAGGTTTTTTACGATGCCGAGCACTTCTTCGATGGCTGGAAAGCCAATCCTGACTATTCGGCCAGGACGATTCGGGCGGCTGCCGAAGCCGGTGCGACGTTAGTGGTGCTGTGTGACACCAATGGCGGAAGTTTACCCGAAGAAATCGATCGGATGACTCGCCAAGCGATCGAGACACTCGCTGCCCTGAACGTACCAGTAGGCATCCACTGTCACAATGACGGGGAATTGGCCGTTGCCAATTCGCTGGCGGCGGTCGACGCGGGCGCGGTGCAAGTCCAAGGGACGATCAATGGGTTGGGCGAACGTTGTGGTAATGCCGATCTGATCTCGGTCATCTCCAATCTGGCGCTGAAGAAGAAGGGTTATCAAGTCTTGGATGACGCCGGCTTGCAGCACCTGACGCAGGTATCGCGTTACATCTATGAAACAGCGAACCTGAATTTGCGGAACAATCAGCCGTTCGTCGGGCTCAGCGCTTTTGCTCACAAAGGTGGCATGCACGTTCATGCCGTGCATCGTGCTTCGTCTTCCTACGAACACATCGATCCGGCGGTGGTAGGCAACGAGCGGCGTTTTCTCGTCAGCGAACTGTCCGGCCGTTCCAACATCGTGGCCATGACCGTCAAGCACAACGTGCGGCAAGACCGCGAACTGATGGACCGCATTCTGGCGGAAGTCGTACGCTTGGAGAACCGCGGGTATCAATTCGAAGCGGCCGAGGCCTCGTTCGATCTGTTGGTCAAGAGGTGCACCGGCACCTTTGTGCCTCATTTTGAATTATTGAAATACCATGTCGAGGTGATAGCCGACTCGGGCCGCGAGGTATTGACCGAGGCGACGGTCAAATTGCGAGTGGGCGAGGAAACTCGGCACGACGTGGCCGAGGGGGACGGCCCGGTCAACGCACTGGACGCCGCCCTGCGAAAAGCACTCAACGGACGTTACCCGAACCTGAACCAGATGCATCTGATGGATTACAAGGTGCGCGTGGTCAATTCGGAAGCGGGCACGGCAGCCCGCATCCGCGTGTTCATCGAGAGCCGCGACGACCACGACCTCTGGGGAACGGTCGGCGTCAGTGAGAATATCATCGAGGCCAGTTGGTTGGCGCTGGTCGATGCGATCGAGTACAAACTGTACAAAGATCACGTTCCGCCGCCCAGCCCGAGCGTTCAAGAGTCGCCATCCTCCGCCGGTATCGCCAACGAAACTTGAAAACGGATCATCCCAACCATGCCGAACACGTTCACTTCCGAATCCCTGCCGAATCGTTTCGACTACCACGAAGCTCGCCAACGTCTGTACGCCTGGTGGGAGGAACAAGGGTACTTTCATGCCCGCCCGAACAGCGGACGTGAACCGTTCGTGATCGTGATCCCGCCGCCCAATGTCACCGGGGCTCTGCATCTGGGACATGCGCTGAACAACTCGCTGCAGGACATCCTGATCCGCATGAAGCGGATGCAGGGATACGAGACGCTGTGGATGCCGGGCACCGACCATGCGGGCATCGCAACGCAAGCGGTGGTCGAGCGTCGATTGAAAGAAGAAGAGAATAAGACCCGGCACGACCTGGGCCGCGAACAATTGGTCGAAAGAATCTGGCAGTGGAAGTCGCAGTACGAGTCGCGAATCCTGAGCCAGTTGAAGCAGATGGGCTGCAGTTGCGATTGGCAGCGCACGCGATTCACGCTGGACGATGTCTGCGCTCGCGCGGTCCGCAGCACGTTCTTCGACCTGTTCTGCAAGGGTTTGATCTATCGCGGCAAGCGGCTAGTGAACTGGGATACGTTCCTGCAGACGGCGGTCAGTGACGACGAGGTGTTTCACGAGGAAGTAAAAGGCAACTTTTGGCACTTCCGGTACCCGATCATCGATCCGCAGCCCGGCGAACCGACGCACGTCACGATTGCGACCACGCGTCCCGAAACGATGCTGGGCGATACGGCCGTGGCCGTTCACCCCGATCCGGCCGCTGCGCTGGAGCAGAGCGAACGGCTGCTGATCGACAAAAGGGAGAAAGCCCCCGCGCGCGAACGTGACGAGATCCAGCAGCAGATCGACCAGATCCGCCAACGCCGCCAACAGATCCTTCCGGAACTCGAGAAGCTGCGCGATATGGCTCGCGACGGACGCCGCCTGCTGCTGCCCTTGTTGAATCGCGAGATCCCGCTGGTCATGGACCCTTGGGCCAAGCCTGAATTGGGCAGCGGTTGCGTGAAGATCACTCCGGCCCACGACGCGAACGACTACGAGGTGGGACGTCGTCAGGATCTGCCGATGATCAACATCCTGAATCCCGACGGGACGTTGAACGCGAATGCGGGTCCGTATGAAGGGCAGAGTATCCCGGCGGCACGCAAGCAAGTCGTAGCGGATCTCCAGGCAGCCGGGCTGGTGGCGGAAATCGAAGATCGCTTGATCGATCTGGCTCATTCCGATCGCAGCAAGACGCCGATCGAGCCGTACCTGGCCGACCAGTGGTTCGTCAAGATGGACCAGCTTGCCCAATCGGCCATGGACGCCGTCCGGGACGGTCGCGTGCGAATTCTGCCTTCGCGGTACACCAAGGGCTACTTGGATTGGCTCGGCGAAAAACGCGATTGGCCGGTCAGCCGTCAGTTGTGGTGGGGACACCAGATCCCGGTGTGGTCGACCACCGTGCCCTCGGATCAATGGAATGATTTGCGCGATCGCATCGGCATTCCGGAAGCGGTGAACGCAGACGGTCTGTTTCAACTCGTGGATCAACCCTTTGTGGCGGGCCAGATCAGCGAAGGGCCGAATCCGGACGAGATCACGGTTTACCTGTGCGTCGCTCCGGGGCACGAATCCTTGGAGCGGCAATTGGAACAGGCCGGGTTGCAGCAGGAGCAAGACGTGCTGGACACCTGGTTCAGCTCGGCTTTGTGGCCCCATTCGACGATGGGTTGGCCCGAACGGACGGATGAATTGGAACGCTTCTATCCGACCAGTGTGCTGATCACCAGCCGCGACATCATTACCCTGTGGGTGGCTCGCATGGTGCTGATGGGCTTGAACAACATGGGCCAGGTGCCGTTCCGGGACGTATTCATCCATCCGAAGATCCTGGATGGTTACGGTGAAACGATGTCCAAAAGCAAGGGCAACGGCATCGATCCGCTGGACGTGATCGATAAATTCGGCGCCGACGCTCTGCGTTTCGGCATGGCCCAACTGGCGACGCCGACCCAGGACGTGCGGTTGCCGGTCCAGTTCGAATGTCCTCATTGCGACGCGTTGATCGACCAGACCAAGAAGAATCGCGAATTGGCTCGCATCCGCTGCCCGAAATGCGGCAATGAGTTCGGGACGCAGTGGGCGCGCAGCGAGGCCGATCGTGCTTTGCCTCGCGGCGCGGCGGTCAGCGAGCGCTTCGAAGTGGCTCGGAATTTCTGCAATAAGTTGTGGAACGCGTCCCGCTTTGCCCTGCTGCACCTGAACGGGTATCAGAGCGGGCCGGTTGTCGAAACGGACCTGGCAATCGAAGATCGTTGGATTCTGAGTCGTTTGGCGACGGTGACGCAGCAGGTGACCGAAGCGTTGGAGGGCTATCGTTATGCGGATGCCGCTCGCTACCTGTACGATTTCGCGTGGGACGAATTTTGCAGCTTCTACGTGGAAATGCTGAAGAGCCGTTTCCAAGACGAGCGCCAGCGGCCTGCGGCCCAACGCATCCTGGCTCATACTCTGGACGTGCTGCTGCGTTTGCTGCACCCGATGATCCCGTTCATCACAGAGGAAGTCTGGCAGTTGCTGGGACGGGTTGCGGCGGAGCGGGGGCTGACCGAGCCCACAGCGGCCAGCCCCAGCATCATGATCGCCGATTGGCCGGTCGCCGACGCGTCGCAGCAGGATGCAGAGATCGAAGAGCGTTTCGCCAGTTTTCAAGCGGTGTTGGGCGCTCTGCGCGAGATCCGCAGCCGTCAAAACATCCCCCCGAAGACGCCGGTCGATTTCAGCGTCCGATGCGATTTGCAGACCAGCCAATCGTTACAGCCCATGGCGGGCTACTTCGCCTCGATGGCCAACGCAACCGCCATCGCCTGGGGTGTCGACGTGCAGCCGCCGCCGACGCACGCGGCCATCAGCTTGCCGAAAGCGGAAGTCTTCGTCGATCTGCAAAACTTCATCGATGTTGATGCCGAGATCGCTCGCAACGAAAAGCTGCTCGAAAAATTGGCCGGGCAGATCCAAGGCAAACAGACGAAACTGGCCAACGCCAATTTCGTCGACCGTGCCCCACCCGACGTCGTCAGTCGGGAACGCGAAAGCCTGCAACAACTGCAGCAACAACTCGGCGCCGTCGAGACCACACTGGCCAAACTGCAGTCGGGGTCGGGGTCAGGTCTTGACATTTAACTTTTTCGGCAGAGAAACTCGCCACAAAGCTGAATGTCAAGACCCGACTGTAGATGCACGACAAAAAGTTAAATGTCAAGACCTGACCCCTATTGCTATTGCTCGTAGGGTCTGGGAACCCGAAGTGGAACCTGGTATTGTAGAAGGTCAGATGAGATGCCTGATTTTCCAAGGAGTACCTGATATGTTGAAGCGATCGATAGCGAGTAGTCTCTGGCTGGGGTTGTGGTTGTTGTCCTCGGTGGTCATGGGTCAGATCTCCACAGTTTCCGGCGAATGGCCTCAGTTTCGAGGCCCCTTGCGGGATGGAGTGTCGTCGGACACCGGATTGTTGACACAGTGGCCGGACGATGGCCCGCCCCTGGTTTGGCAGACTCGCGGCGCTGGGCGCGGTTATGGCACCGTGTCGATCGTCGGTGATCGGCTGTACACGCTGGGTGACGGTTTGTCGATCGTCGAGGATGCAGACGAATACGTCGTGTGTTTTTCGATGACCGATGGCTCCGTGATCTGGAAGACTCGGCTGGGACCGCCTTGGACCAGTGGCCGGGATGACTGGCAGAGTTCCCGATCGACGCCCACGGTAGACGGAGATCTGCTCTACGTGTTGACGCCTCATGGGGATCTTGTCTGTTTGGAGACGGCGACCGGAGCCGAGCGTTGGCGCAGAAATATGGCCAAGAACTTCGGTGGTCAGAAGGGCGATATTTGGGGATACAGTGAATCCGTGTTGATCGACGGACAGCGTCTGGTCTGTACGCCGGGCGGGCGAACGGCGACGATGGTGGCCCTGGACAAGACGACGGGCGACGAAATCTGGCGAAGCGTTTGGGACAACGATCGGGGCGCCGGGCACGCATCGATCGTCATTAGCGAAGTCGGTGGCACGCGGGTGTATGTCAATACAACGGCGGGCGGCGCCTTGGGAGTCCGAGCAGCGGACGGTCAACTGTTGTGGACGTACGATATCGACCGCACCACCTCGGTGATCCCCAACCCGATCGTCCGCGACGATCTGGTCTTTTTCACGGCCGGTTATCGACGGGGCGGTGCGCTGTTGCGCCAGGTTCCGGGCGACAATGGTTCGGTGAGTATCGAGACGGTCTATCCGTTGAACAGCGAACTGACGAACAAGCATGGCGGCGTCGTGTTGGTCGGAGATCATCTGTACGGGGATACGGACGATCAAGGCATCCCCTTCTGTGCGGAACTCATGACCGGCCAGATCGCATGGAAGGAACGCGGCCCCGGTCGTGGTTCGATTGCGGTCACGGCTGCCGACGGCCATGTGTACATGCGGTGGGCCAACGGGATCATCGCGCTGGTCCAGGCAACGCCGGAGGGGTTCCAAGTCCGTGGCTCGTTCCGGATCCCCGGCAGCGGCGATCGCCCCAGTTGGTCGCATCCGGTGATCGTCGACGGACGTTTATACTTGAGGGAGGGTGATGCGATCCTCTGCTACGACGTGACAAAGTCGGAATGATCGACGACGAACGACGTTTGTTTCGCCAGTGTCTGTCGGAAGCCAGTCCGATTTTTTTCACAGTCTCGGAGTATCAACATTGGGGAGGGAATCGACGATTTGGCTGGCCCATGGCCTTCGGCTGGCGCCCGTCTGCTGGGCGCTGGTCCTGCTGACCGGGTGCCGCGCGCAGGTCGCTCACGAATCAGGCGACGGGAACCGTCTCGAACGCGCGGCCCACGTCGACCTCGCGGACAACGCATCAAGTACGGATCTTGCGGAGATCGAGCCAGGATCTCCCGCTGCGGATGATCGGGACGCCTTGGCCGGCGCTGAACAAGAATCGTCCGCACCCGCCGGCGAAGCCGGCCGTACCCCCGATCGGCGTTCGCGAGACAAGGACCAATTGAAAACGATCACCTTCGATGATCTGAAGGTCAACATCCAGGCCGACCAGTTGTTCGAGCCATGGATGGCGACCGATCGAGTCCGTGAATTGGACGGCCAGCGGGTTCGAATTCGAGGGTTCATATTCCCCGCCATTTTCCAGCAGACGGGGATCAAGAACTTTCCGCTCGTGATGAACATCGAATGCAAGTTTGGCCCGGGCGAGGAAGCGCATCATGTGATCCTGGTCGAAATGATCGATGGCGCATCGACCTCGTACACCGTTCGGCCGATCTCCGTCACCGGACGCCTGACACTCGCTCCCTGGACAGGTCCCGACGGAAACACCTGGGCCCTGTACCACATCGCCGCAGAACGCGTCGACTAAACGGGGGTCGGGAGTTGTTTTCGGGTGCCCCGCTTCCCATATGGTCAATCGTTGGCCGAAAACGACTCCCGACCCCGTTGCGTCCACGTGCAGGGCCGCCCTCAATTGGCAAGAAACTTCTGGCCGGGTGCTTATCCGTACAAATGATCCACTTAGTATTCCTCGTAGGGAAGTCTGGTAACGGGCCCTGCCGAGTTCCGTTGCTCCTTGTAAGCGACCCAATCGGCTTCCGACGGGTCGGGCGAATCGAGCTGCGGAAACCAGAGTTCGACCCAAGTGCCCTGCTGTTCTGCGGTGGCGTACCGGATATACCCTTGGTGCTGGTCGATCACCCAACGGACAATTTGGCTTCCCAGTCCGTGGCCAGACCGGCTGTCCGCAACACGACCTCGGAAAACCTGATTGGCAATACGCGGCCACATGCCAGACCCATTATCGGCGACGGTCAGCACCACGTACGGAAGCGACTGGGTGCGGATCGCAGCCATCACACGCACCTGGTACCGGCTTCTCGGTGCGTCTAACGCCTTGAATGATTTCATCGCATTGATTTGCAGGTTCCTCAGCGCGGACAACACAAGGTCACAATCCGCATAGAACGGCTGCTGGTTCAGGTCCATTTCCAGGTCGATGCACAATTCGTCGTCGTTGTTCAGTTCCTTGATCTGTGCGGCCCAGTCTTCCACTGCCTCGCGACAGTCCGTTAGATAGATCCAATTCTGCTGATGCGTCGCGGCGTGCAGCTTGCTTGCGCGACGCTCTAACTGCCGCGAGAAGCGAAGCACAGCCCGGGCGGTGCCTCGAACTTGCCGAGCGATCATCCGAGCGTTCTTGACCGAACGGAGCAACGCCGGCCGCTGGCCCTCGCACTGGGCGCAAGCGGTCGAGAGAATTTGGTACAGATCGTCCAACTCCTCTTCGGCCTGCACGATCACATGCGACTCGTCGTGTGTCATCCGCTCGGTGGCGCTACCAAGATCGTAAAGTCTTTCGAATGCCATCGCACGCCGCCGCTCGTCCAAGAAACTCAAGGCTAAACTCAACTGCGACAGCAACTGAGCGAACAAGTACCGCTCGCGGTTGCCCACATCGATTCGGGCTCCTTTGTTCCCACCAAGAAGAACCATCAACGAACCCGCCGAGTCATTTCCCTGTAAGACGCGGCCGGCCAGCATGATGACGGTACCGGATGGTTGCGAGGGGCTCCAGCGGAACCATTGCGGTTCCGTCACAGGCAACACCAGCGAATCCACGGTTTCGGGCAAATCTGCGGGCAACGCGGAGATTTTCGCAAATCCCTCGGAATCCCCGGGTTGACATTCACAGCTTGGAATTCCGAACACCGGAACAGGCGACTGCAACTGAACACTTCCCGCCTTCAGGACCGCCACACTGGCTAAGACGCTCGGTCGCTCTGTTTTCAGAAGCTGTTCGAATCCAAGCGTCATGGTATCCAGCGTCCTTAGCCACATTTCTTCTGCTTGCGTGTACCTTCCCAGTTCGTGGGTCAGTCGGAGCACTGATCGCCAAATGACCGGGTGGTCCGGCACATATCCGGACGGCAAATCCAAGGCTGCCATCACATTCCTTAACTCGGCTGCCATCACAGGATTGGCCGAGAAGAAGGAGTTCGGCGTATGTTCCACAGGAGGCTTTAGTTCCTCGACGCGAAACATCACCGAGCCGATCTGGAAGCTCTCGCCCTGTTCGATTTCGATGTAGGATGCCAACGCGGTCAGCGCGATCGCCCGCCCACTCGACTTCAGTACCGTACAAGGCAGCCCGGACAGATTGTCCAACCAAAAGCGACCTTGGTTCCAGAAAAGTTTCGCGTGGTGCTCCGCAACGTCTGGATCGTCGATCACCACCGAGTTTTCCTTCTCAGGTGGCGGAACGCTGCCAAAATGAACCACATTCCCGGAGTGAAAAGACCATTGGCCTTCATTCGGCGGAGAGGTTTTCGTAAAGCGGATGAGTTTAATCGACATGTTCCGAGTCTCTCAATTACCGAGACGCCGATATCTGCCAACATGTGTTGTAACCGACTTCGGCCGGCGAGAAAAGAGGGCATCGATGCGAAAGGTGCGGCAGAGGCGGATGATCCGCTCAGGCTAACCGGATGTTGAACGAAGCCGGGAAAGTAGATGACTATACAGAAGGGCTGGCTTTGTCGGTCTGACGTGCGTTTCTGATTCCCATTCATGCGGACGGAGGTGGTGAAGCTCAACTGCTGGATAACCTCCGCGTGCTGACGCTGACGGGCGAAGCCAAAGTCGGTCGCCCGGAAGTCGAACGGGTCTTCCATGTTATGGATGCTCTCGTAATGCCTTGGGGCGTTTCATCGTTCCTCAACCCCTCGCTCTTCCCTGATACCTAAAAAAAAGCCCCGCCCGCACCAACCGCCAAACAGCGACCGGTGCGGACGGGACAAACGAATCGCCATCACCGCCTTCGCGGCTTGGTGCGAATATCCCCGTTACCTACGGCGGCCATTGTCAACAGCCCGACGACCACGAAGAACATCAGCCACGATTGAAAGCCCAAGCCGATCAGGCTGGCGATCAGGAAGATGCCGCCTGCGGTCATCGAATTCAGCTTTTGTCTGGCACCCAAAATGTCGCTCCTTTCAATTTCGATCTGAAATCCGGTTCGCTACGGCAGCGGGATGCAGGTCGCTCAACCCAAAATCCCGCTGCCGCAGTTTCCGCGCTGAACATTCCATGCCACGCTTCAGCCCAACCAATGCTGGCAGTGGTCATCGCGGAACTCGCACATGTTGCAGCCCATGCCGGGCCGGAACACGTACTGGCCGCGATCCAGGTCATCCAAATACGCCCGGATGGCCGCAAACAGTCGCCGCAAGTGCCGCCGGCTGCGGGGCTCGTAGCGGTGGAAGTCCAGCTTGGGCGTCTTGGTCTTGATCAACGAACGGATCTCCAGGCCGCCCTCGTCCCGTCCGCTGGCCAGGCGGTACAGGTAGCTTCTTCCCCTATTCAAAGCGTGCGGAGATCGGAGTATCACGACTATGGTGATGCTTGACGGGTGGCGATTGGTTACACCAAAAGAGCGCCGCCGTGGAAATCGTCCCAGCCCCGCCGTAGTTCGCGGCGCAGTTGGGAGATCCGGCCCGAGGACAGTTTGAACCGCTTGGCCACCACACCCGTTGTTTCGCCGATCGCCAGAAGCTCGGCAATCCGACGCAGGCGTCTGGGCAACTGCTGTAACCAATCCGCAAAGTCGATGCGGACGGCCGCCGTGTCTGCGGGGCCAGCGTGCTGGTCTTCGACCAGCATTTGCTTCCACCGACCATCACGATCATCGCGCTGATCCAACCGATCGACATGAAATCCATGTTGGTGTTGGGCGTAGGTGGAACTGATGTCGTTGACATTGCGCACGCAGCCGACGCAGCGGTGGGCTCGCACTCGCTTGATGGCGTAACGGGCCAGCGGCGTGGCGTAGATGACGTGTTCCAAGCCGCGATCCATCAAACGCAGAAACGCGATCCAGGCGTGGGCGACGACCTCGGCGACCGCTTCCTCGCGCTCGTCGCACGGGCAGCGTCGGAAGGCGCGTTTGGCATGATGCTGGATGCGCGGCAGCAGCGTCTCGAACTTGGCAGCGTACGTGCGGGCACGTCGATCGGGGATAGATTTGGTAGCAACGATCATGGGCTGACTCCTTGGGTACTGAAGACGGGCCGCCCCTACACGGAGCGGCCGTAGGTGAAAAAACGGCAGCTCCGGCAACTCACCGTAGCTCACTTCAACAAGCTCGTAGCGAATGCGAGCCCGCACACAGAAACTGGCAGCAGTCAAGGCGCAGATGTCTTCTGCCGCGAACATTCGGCATCGGCAGACGAGGTTTGTACGTCGGATTTCGCGACGACGATGCGGCGCACGACATCTTTGGCAATCAGACGAAGAAAGCGGCGTAGCTGATTCCGGGAGGTCTCGTCAGATGTGGCGGGAAGCTTTTCCGGGGACGATGAATGGTTTGGCATGGATGCTCCTCGTAAACAATCAAAAGGCAAGAAACAAAGAAAGCCCCGTGCCGGAATTCGACACGGGGCGAACACGCAAGGAAGATGTCTCGTCAATCGACAGCTAGGTGCTGCCGAAGCCAGGCAGGGGCTCGAATCGATACCGTGGGTGCAAATGACGACGCAACTTGGGATAATCCATCGGTGGTTCCAGCAATCGCGCGTATGGATCGACTTGACCCAGACGCTGCATCAAACGATCCAGGCGCGCCGCGTGTTGGGCCATTGTCTTCGAGATTCCTAGTCGATCAGCAGCCTGCTGTTCGGTCAACTCGCGACGGAGAGCCATCACTTGCTCGCGATATTTGATCCGTTGCGGGGGCTCGAACAGGTCGAAATGCAGAACGCGTGCGAGCGGGGTGCGCAGTGCGTCTTTCACTCGATGGTCCGGCAGCAAATTGGCCAGTTGCAGTCGAGCTGTGCCGCGGAGCACAAGGTCCTTGCCGTCGCAAGATCGATACGGAAAAACAAAGAAGTCCGTGACCAGGACACGCATCAGTCTGCCGAACTCCTGACTTTCCCACGCCAGATTTCTGATCGAATCCTGAGCCAGTTGCCTGATCTCTGCAGCAGACGGAATGATCAGAGCCTGAGACGGGGTGCTTACGATTTCGGCCATCTCACCCCGCAATTGCTCTAGGTTGGATTCCAGTTGTTGAAGTTCCTCACGAACGCTAGGACCATCACCGCCACTGCGAATGAAATTGAGCAGATTACGAATTTCCCGCTCATGCTTATCGATATCCGAATTCACATCGCGAACACGACGCTCCCGTTGCGAGTCCAACTTTCGGGCTTCTTCGTTCACCAGTTCCAGGAACGCCGTATCGAAATCATCCAGCGTCTGGACCTCCGCCAGAACCGATTCGGCGACACACCGGGCCGTCGCAGGGCCGCTGATCGACACGGCATTCCAACAGAGGTACTCGCGTGCGCCTGTACACATCAAGCGGTCGAACAAGCCGTGTGCTCCAAACACGAGCAGTCGACCACAGACGCCGCAGCGAATGGTCTGCCCGGGATAACGTGTACGTTTCTTTGGAATGTTCGAGCGGGGCTCGGTCCCGCTCTTGCCGTTACGTCGGTACTTCGCGTTGCGTGTTTTCAACTTGGCCACGACACGGTCGTAGTAAGCTGCATCGAAGAAGGCCAAATGCGGGCAGTCACGTTCCAGCAGATCCTCGGGGCGAGCATCTACCGATGTGTGTTTTCCGGTCCGGTTGAGCCTCTTCGATTCCTTTCGGTTGCGCTGTCGGATACCCTTCAAGATGGGATTTCGTGTGACTCGGCCTACCATCCGACAATTCCAACGGTCGCTGCGACAGAAGGGACCGGTGGGGATATCAAGTTCGTTCAGCCAGTCGGCGATCTCCGAGAACGTATCACCGCGGTCAAGTCGCCGGAACCACTCTTCGTAGATCGGTACAGCGCTCGGATCCTTTTGCAGATCCTGATCGGTCTTCGCATCGGATGGCTTGACGTATCCATAGACCGTCGTCTGTACGACTCCGCCTTGCATGAAGCGATTGCGAAGGGATCGTTTGATCCGCCGGGACGTGTCCTTGTTGGACTGCTCATGCTTCATTGCCGCGAAGAATGCGTGCAGCCGCCAATCGTTGAACGTGTCGATCGCGTCGTTGATCGCGATCAGCCGCGTGTTCGCGTCTTCGCACGCTTCGCAGAACAGGACAGCGTGAACCCGACGCATGTGCCGTGAGAGATCCTCCATGATCACCAGATCGAACTGGCCGCTTGCGACCAGACGGTCGGCCTCGGCAACCTGCTCGCGCTCAAGGCATTCGCCACTACCCTGCCCTTCGATAAACGTCCATTCGACGGAACCCTTATATCGATCCTCGACCCACGTTCGGAGCAGAGCTTGCTGATCCGCCAGACTCCTGATATCCTGATTCAGGGTGCTGATCCGAGTGATCCCAATCGCTCTCAATACCCTACCGTTGTGCGGGGCTAACCGCGGCTCTAAATGAAAACGTGTCATACTGACATCTCCCTATTGGGGAGATGCCGAGCCAAGACGGATTGACACAGTGTGCCAATCCGTGTGATACTTCCTGAGAGTACGTGAGTACAGGTGGCATCAGGTGGATCTTCCCTAAATCATTGCTTACAAATGACTTAGCGACGAAAACCACTGGTGTGCAAGGACTTCGGGAACACCCTTCCGAGAGTCCCGTGCCCTCCGCTTCGATCGACACCATCGCCGCAAGTGCTTTTGTGACAAGAACTTAGGCGTGGACCGGCCAGCACTTGCTTTCGGCGAAACGCGAAGAACCGCAGAACTGAACGACCCGCTGAATCCGAACAAGAACAGGGAGCCTACGGTCATGCATAAGACCAGCAAGTGCAGCTCGGGTTGCCGGATTACCCGACGCCAGTGGATCGGTGGGGCAATTGCCGCTGGTGCGGTCACGGGGATGCCCGCCGTCTTGCGCGGTCGGAATCTGAACGACAGATTGAACATCGCAATGATCGCTTGCGGGGGCCGGGCGATCGCGAACATGAACGGCGATGGCCGCGCGGCTCGGGCAGACGCTCCGTCCAGTGCCCCGACGGGCATTCCGGCCGAGAACATCACGGTCCTGTGCGACGTCAATCAACGTGCTGTGGACGCCGCGGCTCAAAGGTTCCCCAAGGCCAAGACGTACAAAGATTTCCGCCGCGTCTTCGACAGCCCAAAAGACTTTGATGCCGTCATGGTCAGCACGACCGAACACACGCATGCACTGGCGACCTATTTGGCGCTGACGCATGGTAAACACGTCTACTGCGAGAAGCCGCTGACCCACGACGTCTGGGAGGCACGGTTGATCCGCGAAACCGCCGCGAAGTATCCGCAACTGGCTACGCAGACGGGCAACCAGGGGCACGCTTCACCCGTGCGCCGCCAGATCAAGGAGTTGCTGATGGCCGGCGCGATCGGGCCGGTGCGCGAGGTGCATGTCTGGGCGGGCCGTGCGTGGGGACTGCAAAGCGCCGCGTCCGCCGAAAAGTACGACAAACCGCATGGATTCTATCGGGGCATGCAAATCACCGGGCGGTTCGAGGACGAAATGCCCGTCCCGCCTGAGATCGATTGGGATCTGTGGATCGGGCCCGCTCCGATGCGGCCGTTCCATGCGACTTATCTGCCGGGTCCGCGCTGGTACCGGTGGTGGGACTTTGGTAACGGGACGATGAGCGACTTGGGCGGACACGACAACGACGTCGTGTTCCAAGTGTTGGACATCCGTCAGCCGTTGACGGTCGAAGCCGTATCCCCGATGGGCCCGGCGCATCCCGAACTTGCGCCGGCATCGATGACCGTGACGTATCAGTTTCCGGCCCGCGGGTCCGATCCGCCGCTGACGCTGGTCTGGTACCAAGGCGAGGGCAGGCCGCCGCAGTTCGATGCCAGCACGATGGGCGGCCGCGGCCAGTTGTTCATCGGTGACGAGGGCATGATTTACAACGGCGGACGCGGTGGTCCCCGGCTGTTGCCCGAAGAAAAGTTCCGGGACTATCCCGCGCCGCCGGAGACGCTCCCGCGCTCACCCGGCCATTACATTGAATGGATTCAGGCGTGCAAAGGCCAAGGACCGCCGCCCGGCTCGAACTTCTTGCATTCCGGCTGGGTCACCGAATCGAATCATCTGGGCAATGTGGCCTACCGGATCGGGAAGAAACTCGAATGGGATTGGACCAATCTGCGCGCCCGCAACGCCCCGGAAGCCGATCCGTTCATCCGGCAACCCTACCGGCAAGGCTGGGACGGGTATTTTGCGCCGTCGCTCCGCTCGTAGTTTTCCGTTTTCTGGTAGTCCACGGCCCGGTTGTACGTCCCGATGAACGAACGAAGGTGAATGAAAGCGGTCCCTTCCGGCGACCACTAGCTCGGGATTGTTTTTCCGGTTCGATGGGTTCAAGGGAAGTCAGCAACGATGGCGAAAAAGACAGCGACCAAGAGATCTACCGCCGGCGATTCCCCCGCGGCCGGCCCGGCCGCTCGTCAGCAATTGCCGCCCGCCGAGATTCGTTACGCGGATGATTTGAACTTGCTGCGGGACGCGGATCTCGGCGAACGACCGGAGAACTGGTTGCTATCCCCGCAGAGCGTGGTGGACTTCATCTGCGGAACGGATGGCGAAAAAATCGGCAAATCCAAACAGGCAGCGCGGGCGATCGAGACCAAGTTCGTGGGGCCCCGCGACTTGATCCAGCGTTGTGTGGTCACGTTGGCGGGTGAACGCGGCCTGATGTTGGTCGGCGAACCGGGTACGGCCAAGTCGATGTTGGGGGAGTTGTTGGCCGTTGCCATCAGCGGCACCAGCGGGTTGACGGTGCAAGGGACGGCGGGAACGACCGAAGATCAAATCCGCTACGGTTGGAACTACGCGCTGCTGCTGGACCGGGGGCCTACGCCGGAAGCCTTGGTCCCTTCGCCGGTGATGCTGGGAATGATTCGCGGACAAATCGTCCGATTCGAAGAGGTCACTCGCTGTTTGCCCGAAGTTCAGGATGGATTGATTTCCCTGCTTAGCGAACGTCGACTCGCCGTTCCGGAACTGAGCGATTTGCAGGAAAGTGTCTTCGCGGCGCCGGGGTTCAATCTGATCGCCACGGCGAACCTCCGCGATCGCGGGGTGTCCGAGATGTCCGCGGCGTTGAAGCGCCGGTTCAACTTTGAAACGGTCGCTCCGATTCGCGATCCGGAAAGCGAGGTGCGATTGGTGATGTCTCGAGCCACCGCGATGTTGGCGATGGAGCAGCGAGCGGCGGCGGTGGACGTTGCTCTGGTCGAGCTGTTAGTGACCGTTTTCCGGGACTTGCGCAGCGGGCGGACCGAGGAGGGATGGCAGGTGGAACGTCCGGGGACCGTGATGAGTACGGCGGAAGCGGTGGCGGTCACGGCGGCGGTGATGCGCGAGGCGGCTTTCTTTCCGTCCGGGTTCGATCCCGTATCGCGCTTGCCGGGTCATCTGCTGGGAGTCGTGAGGAAAGACGACGCCAAAGATCAAGAACGACTGCTTCATTATTGGGACGGTCCCGTGCGCCGTCGCGCCGAACAGGGCGGCTCGTTATGGAAACGCTTGCATGAGCTGCGAGATGCCATCCATCGATAGGGGGCATGGATGATCGAAAAGGACGGTTCGGTGACGCGGGAACTTGACGAATCGATTTCGGACCTGATCGCCTGCCGGGCGCCATGGCTGATCGGAGTGCGGCACCACTCGGCGGCGCTTGCTGGTGCGATGGAGACGTTGCTGGACCGTTTCGTCCCCGCAGCCGTGTTGGTCGAGCTTCCCAGCGATTTTGCGCCGTGGTTGGAATATCTGGCCGACCCGCAAACGGTCGCTCCGGTGGCCTTGTCGGCAGTCGGTCCCGGCGGAACTCTGGCTTTCTATCCGCTCGCTGACTTTTCGCCGGAGTATGTGGCCGTGCGCTGGGCGTTCCGGGTGGGCGTTCCGGTGGTTCCGTGCGATTTGTCGGTGAGTGCCCAGCAGGTCGATCGCGAGGCAGACGACTCGAACGACGCACCGGCGGCATCGCAGCGGCCCGCGTCCACCGCCGGCATGTTGGCATCTTTGTTGCGGCGGACTCAAGCCAAGGATACCGGACAACTGTGGGAACGGCTGGTGGAATCGCCTGTGATCGGTGACGCTGCCGAAGCGATTCGCCGGGCGGGACTCGCCTTTGGCTGGGCGGTGCGTCATGGCGGCGAACCGGTGGCAACGCGCGATCTGATTCGCGAAGCGGCGATGCGACAGGCGATCCGCCAGGCGCCGCCGCATGCGGTCGCCGTCGTCGGTGCGTTTCATGCGCCCGTCCTGACGCAGCAGGCGATCGCCGAGCACGCCGTTGCGGATGCCGCGATGCTTGGTGGTTTGCAAAGCAGCTCGGATCCGGTCGGCGTCAGCCTGGTTCCCTACGGGTTCGAGGAGTTGGACGAACGGAGCGGATACCCGGCGGGAATTCGCGACCCCGTTTGGCATCAGCGGATGCTGGACGCGGCGTCGCCGGCGGCGAAGGATGCCGCCGCAACGGAACTGGTCGTCGAGATCGTCCGGACGATGCGTCGGCGGGGCCATGCGGCCAGCACCCCCGATGCCATGGAAGTCATCCGGATGATGCGCGATCTGGCTCGGCTCCGCCAGCTTCCCGCGCCGGGCCGGAGCGAATTGGTCGAAGCGTTGTCCTCCTGTCTGACGCATGGCGAAATCAACGGTCGAGCGCGGGAGGTCGCCAAGGCTGCCGAGCAGGTGCTGGTGGGCAAGCGGCGCGGTCAGGTCGCGTCGCGCACGCCCCGTTGCGGTCTGGCCGTGGCGATCGACCAGTTGTTGCAGACGTTCTCCCTGCCGGGTTTGGAGCAGGCGAAAGAACCGCCGCGCGAGATTCGCTTGGACATTCTTCGTTCGCCGCGAGATCGGGCCAAAGCACTCTTGCTGCGACGACTGTGCTTGCTGGGGATACCATATGCCCAGCGCACGGATACGATCGCCACCGACCAGCGGGAGAACCTGATCGAATGCTGGGAAGTCGGCTGGCGACAAGGGACGGCGGCAACGATCGAAGCGGTCTCGCGGTGGGGTGTCACGTTGCAACAAGCGGCGTCCGCGTCGTTGCGATCGCGGTTCACCGGCGAGCGATACGGTTTCGGCAAGCCGGATGCCGGCACGCCCCCGGGCAGCGATGGGGACGAGGCGATCATGCTGCCTTCGCAGTTTTTGGAACGTCTGCAACTGGCCGCCGAATGCGGGCTGACGGAGTTGTTGACCCACGATCTGCGGCACGTCGAGGGACGCTTTTTGCCGACCGCCGGCCTGACCGATATCGCCGCTGCTTTGACGCTCTGGGGGCGGATCGCTGCCGGGCATATCGCCGCGCTGCCGATCGATCCCGCCGAGGCGTATCCGCCGCACGTGATGGCGTTCGATCCCGCGCCCTATCGCCGGACCGCTTCGCTGCTGCTGCAGGCGGCTCTGCAACGGCTGGACGGCATCTCGGGATCGCAGGAACGTCAGGATGTGATCGGCTTTTGCGATTTGGCTCAATGGTTCTATGATTCGCCGCAGCAAAACCCCGCTCGCTTGATCGGCTGGTGCCAGCGCACGCTGCAATCCGGCAGTGCCGCGATGCGCGGAGCGACGGCCGGTACCTTGCGGCTGTACGGACAAATGGATGACGATGCGTTGCAGGCGCTGCTCTCAGGTTGGTTCGATCAAGCCACCAGCAAGGAAGGACGCCAACTTCTGCGGTGGGCCGTCTACGGATGTGCTCAAGTGCTGTTTCCCCAAATGTTGTGTGACCCCGATTCGCTGGCCGGTTTGGAACTTCGGCTGCGCGACAGCAGCGACGCGGAATTCTTGTCGCGACTGCCGGCGTTGCGCGGTGCGTTTCACGAGTTTTCGCCGCAGGACCGCCAGCGGCTGCTCCGCGTCCGCTTGGAACAGTACGCCGATCGCGGTTCGGGCTGGCAATGGGGACGCTCCGCAGCGGATTATCCCGAGACGCTTGCTCAGCAATCCAGCGGGTTCGACGCCGGCTGGTGGACGGCTGTGCTGCGCGATGCTGATCTGCGGGGCTGCGCGGCGATTCAACAGGAATTGCCCGAGTTCGTCTTCGATCCGGATTCGCGGACAGCAGAGCCAACGGCATTTGCCGGCGACCTTGCGGACAAGCAAGAAGCGTCCCTGGAAGTTCCAAACGCGGCGGATGAACCCTCCATCGATCCCGAAGCCGGCGGTACCGATTCGATGGAGCGAATCCCGTTGGGCGATCGCTGGCGGATGATTTTGGGAGTCGCTCCCGAGACCCGATTGCCCGCTTGTCGAGCCGCGATGTGCTTGGACGAGTTGTACGGTCACGGGAAAGGCGAGGGGGCCCGCGGGGACATCGGCAATCGCGGCGCCCCGCCGCGCGGTGGTGGCGACGAAGCGCCACAGCCGAGCACGGTCGAGTGGTCCGACGATTTGGAGCAACTGTTCGGTTCCGACGTCTGCCAGGAAGTTCTGGGCGAAGCGGTCGAAGGGGGGCGATTATCGGCGGTGCAGCGACTGGACCCGGCTGTCGTAACGCCCAGCGTCGATCTGCTGCGGCAAGTCTTGTCGTTGGCGGGGGGGTTGCCGGAGCAGCGTGCGGAAAGGCTGCGGACGCTGGCCAAACGCATCACGGCCGCACTGGCCGAGCAGTTGGCGGTCCGCTTGCAACCGGCTCTTCATGGCTTGGCTTCACCGCGACCGACGCGGCGACGGGGACATAAGCTGCACCTGCCGCGCACGATTCGCGACAACCTGGCCCACGTGTACCGCCGTCCTGATGGAAAGCCGCGCGTCATCGCACAGCGTCTGGTCTTTCAGTCGACCGCCAAACGGGAAATGGATTGGCACTTGACGTTCGTGGTGGACGTTTCCGGATCCATGACGGCATCGATCATCTACAGTGCGATCTGCGCGGCCGTGTTCGCCGAATTGCCCGCCCTGTCGGTGCGTTTCTTGGCGTTCAGCACCGAGGTGATCGACCTGAGCGACAAGGTGGCGGACCCCCTGTCGCTGCTGTTGGAGGTTCAAGTGGGCGGCGGTACGCGAATCGGTCTGGGCCTGGCTGCGGCTCGAGCCCAGATCAAAGTGCCGCAGCGGACTCTGTTGGTACTGGTTTCGGACTTTGAGGAAGGCGTTAGCCTGGGGGAAATGCTGGCGGAGATTCAGGAATTGGTCGGTGCTGGCGTCCGATGCCTGGGACTGGCGGCGCTGGACGATTCGGGGGCGGCTCGTTTTCACCACGGATACGCGAAGATGGCAGCAGCGGCGGGGATGTCGGTCGCCGCGGTGGCTCCCGAACAACTGGCACGTTGGGTGGGCGACCAAATCCGCAGCAGCACCCACGGTGCGGCAAACACAGACCCGGAGTCTCTTGGATGAATGCCTGTGACAAGTCGTCCGATCCGCCGGCGCCGGACGCGATTCAAGACGCGGCCGCGGGGAACGATCTAGCGGAGGAAAGTAGCGTGGCGGACCGTAAGGCGGCAGTCGATCGTCCCCGCGTCGATCCGCTGGTCTTGGCCAATCTGATCGAGGCCGCACCCGGGCGCGTGCGAAAGCGATTGGACAAGAATCCGGAAGCGGCCCGGGATTGGCGGTGGGAACAAACGGGCGAAGGATGGCGAGTGATCTGCGATCAGGAAACCGTCACGCTGACGGGCGCCGCGGGGATCGTTCGATCGGTGGAGTCCGTCGCCTGCACCTGTTTGTTGTCCCCCCGCTGCTTTCACGTGCTGGCTTGCTTGACGGTTTTGGAACTCGCGGAAACCGCCGACCGGCAGTCGCCGAGCACCCCCCCGGAGCCTGCGACGACCAGATCGGAACCGGAACCGGAACCGGACTCGGTCGTCGTCGATTCCGCGATGCAAGCGGCCGCGACCCGGGTTCGCGACGAACTCAGAGAATTACTGCTGGTCGGCGGCCAGCGAGCTGATTTGCTGCGGCAGTCGGGATTGCTGCGCGCGGCGCACGGGTGCCGCGCGGTCAGCTTGATCCGCTTGGCCAACACCGTGCTGCAAGTGCTGGAGAGCGTTCGGCGGCTTCGCTCGGGACACGAGGCGGCCAGCGCCGACACGTTAGCCACAGGAATCGCATCCGCCTTGCGGCAAACCCGGCAACTGCTCCGCAACGATTCGCTCAGCCGAACGTTGATCGGGCAAGCTCGTCGCGAATTCGCACCGTGCGATCTCCGCAAGTTGTTGGGAGTCGCCGTCGAGCCCGTGCTGACCTTGAGCGGTTATGCGGGCGTAGTCGTCTACCTGCAGTCGCCCGATCCCGGGCACACGCAGATCGGGCGGGAGCTGTTTACCGTCAGTTTCGTTCGGCCCGGGCAGCAGGC
>SKKK01000384.1 GCA_007121535.1 Planctomycetaceae bacterium
ATCCAGCCGGTGTGCGATCTGAAAGGCAACGTCGATTTCGGCTCGCCCAACTTCGCCCAGCACCTGATGGCCTGCGTCCTGCGATTGGGATTGTACGAGCCGCACGTGGCGGGGCTGCGCGAAAGCTATCATTGCAAGCTGATGGCAATGCTGGACGCGGCCGACGAATTTTTCTCGCCACTGGATGGTGTGCAGTGGGAACGTCCGGGTGGCGGTCTTTATGTCTGGTTGGAATTGCCCGATACGGTCGATGCAGGATTGGACGGGCCGTTGTTCGAACGATCGATCCGGGAAGGCGTTTTGTACGTGCCCGGCCAGTATTGCTATCCGCAGGAAGGCGAATCGCCGCGAAACAACCGAATTCGACTCAGTTTTGGCGTTCAGTCTTGTGAAAAAATCCGCGAAGGCGTAGAAAAGCTGGCTCAAGCCATCGCCGCAGTCACCGGATAAGGATCGGCAGAGAAATATACTGAGCGGAATGGCGCTAGCCACCGGTTCCCGTGGAGTGCAAAAACCGGCGGCTAGCGCCGTGCCGCTCACCCAATAACCGACAGTTTTTTCCTTGCCGATCCTAGCCGGATGAACGAACCAAAAGCCGGAAAGTCGGCGGGGGCAGAAGTTCCATGACTCGAGAACGAGACGTGTATGGGCATCATCGACCGTTACGTACTACGGCTGTATGTGAAAGTCCTGCTGATCTGCTTTACAAGCTTGACGGGCCTGTTCGTCGTCATCGACGCGCTGAACAATTTAGATGATCTGCTGAACCTGGGAAAGCAGCACGGCAGTTTCATGGTCGTGTTCTGTGAATACTACGGGGCCCGGTCGCTGGCCTTCTTCGATCGGACCAGCGGTTTGATGGCCTTGGTCGCGGCCACGTTCGCCGCGACGTCGATGCAGCGATCCAACGAAATGTGCGCAGTCATGGCTGCGGGGATTCCGAAGATCCGAGTGGTGGCGCCCTTGTTGGCGGGCGCGACGGTCGTGGCCCTGTTGGCGGCGGCCAGTCGCGAACTGGTCATCCCTCAGTTTCGCGACGGGTTGACTCGCGATGCTTCCAGCATGCTTGCGGGCGGTGTCGAGGATTTGACGCCTCGCTACGATCGGTTGACCGACATCCGCCTGGCCGGGAAACACATCGATCGATCGGAGCGACGGATTATCGAGCCGGCCTTCCGATTGCCGCTGCACGTCCCTGGTTACGGTGTCCAACTGACGGCTCGAGAAGCGTACTACCATGACGCTCGGGACGGCCGTCCCAGCGGTTATCTGCTCTCTGGAGTGACTCAACCAGCTCACCTCCCCAAGATCGATTCGCTGGTGATCGAGGGTCATCCGGTGATCCTCAGTCCGCGGGACACGCCTTGGTTGGAGCCCAATCAGTGCTTTGTGGTCAGCAAGGTGCGTTTCGAGGATTTGGCGGCCAGTCGACTGTGGCAGACGTTTTCGCCGACCACGGAATTGATCGCTCGTCTGAGGAATCCCAGTCTGGACTTTTCGGCGGACGTGCGGGTGGCGGTCCATGCTCGTCTGGTCCAGCCCATGTTGGATCTCACGCTGCTGATGCTAGGGTTGCCGGTGGTGTTGTCGCGAGAGAGTCGCAACGTCTTTTCTTCGGCCGGATTATGCGTGTTGATCGTGGCCTTCTTTTTTCTGGTGGTGTTGATCTGTCACGGTTTGGGCAACAGCTATCTGTTCAGTCCCGCGCTGGCCGCTTGGGCCCCGTTGTTGATTTTTTCCCCGCTGGCCGTTTTCAATTCGTACAGTCTTTGGCAGTAGAAAGAGGTGAAGATTGACCGTCAATGAATCGGACACCCTTCGGTTGGCGATTGAGCGATACGGTCTGGAAGTGACCGAAACGCAGATCGAGCGACTGGACCGCTACTGTCGGCTGCTTTGGGAGTGGAACGATCGGCTGAATCTGACCCGTCATACGTCGTGGGACAAGTTTGTCGCGCGCGACTTGGTCGACACGATGCAGTTGAGCCGTTTGCTGGTGGCCGGGCAGGAGGTATTGGATGTGGGAACCGGCGGCGGAGTACCCGGAATCGTGCTGGCCATCCTGCGCGACGACCTGGACATCTCGCTGTGCGAATCGGTGCAGAAAAAGGCGCGGGTCGTCGAACAATTCGTGCATCGATTGGAACTGCCGTGCGCCGTGCATGCCGAACGAGCCGAAAAATTGTTGGACGATTTCAGGTACGATGTCCTGGTGGCTCGAGCCGTCGGGCCATTGTGGAAAATGTGCAAGTGGTTTCAGCATCACTGGCAGGATTTCGGTTGCCTGCTGGCAGTGAAAGGACCGGGGTGGGTCGACGAACGGGCGGCGGCGCGGGAACGTGGCTTGTTGAAAGGGGTTCGCTTGCGGCGAGTCGCCAGCTATCCGATGCCGGGCACCGATTCCGAAAGTGTGATCCTGAGACTGGAACTCGACGCGGATCAAAGCTCGAAATGATGAACCGGGATCGTTGGATGGAACTCAAGGCGTGGACTTCAGATCCACTTGTGAAGCCGGTCGACGACGGTTTGCTGGGTCGGCTGGACGATGGATCGTTCGCCCTGTTGCGGCCGGTCAAACCTGGCGACAAGATACGCATCGAGGAAGGGCTGTCCAGTCTGTCACCGCAATCGATCTACTATCGGTTCGGGCGACAGTTACGGCGGCTGACCGACCGCGATCTGATCTACTTGACGGAAGTCGACCAGGACCAACACATCGCTTGGGGAGCCGTTGATCCGGAGGACCCTGCCGAGACCGGTTTGGGAATCGCACGCATGATCCGCGAATCCCGCGATTCGCAGCGAGCCGAAGTGGCGTTGACCGTGATCGATTCCTATCACGGCCTGGGACTCGGCACGTTGTTGCTGGCGACGATGCACGCGTTGGCCAGACAGCGGGAAGTGACCACGTTGCGAGCTTGTGTGATGCGCGAGAACTATGCGGTCGTCTCCTGGTTTCAGCGTTTGGGGGCTCGCACCATCGAAAACGATTGTCAAGTGATCCTGGAATGGGATCTGGTCGACTCGACATGTTGCACGGATTCCGCCAGGCGTCTGCTGGAGTTGAGCCGCCGGATTCAGCGGCTGCACAGCGTCGGTCGTCAGGAGCGACGCTGATCGTAAACCGCTTGCAGCAACGCCTCGACGTCCTTGAATTTGCTTTTTG
>SKKK01000507.1 GCA_007121535.1 Planctomycetaceae bacterium
CGGATCGCGTGCGGGTCTTCAGGAATCACCTGGTTCACGCGCACGATGAACCGACCGAGGAAATACCCTTGAGTCTCGTCCGCCGGTATCTTTGCCGTTTTCTGTCCCATCTGCCAGAGGACTGGTAGACGCCATACCGGCATGCCCCCGCCGCCCGCTTCCTCCGTTGATCCGAATCCATTCCGCTCGCGAAGGCCGCCAGCCTCGATCCGTTTAGCATTTCCGGCACGTTGCAACGCATCGCGGCGCCAGCCCAAATCGTACCGGCAGGGGGATGCGATTGGAGTAGACCAACTGCTGCCGCAAGACTTTGCGGGACACGCCGAAACACTCCGCCATGGACTTGGAATCCAACAGCTACATTCCGCATGTTTCCAGGTACGCCAGCCACAACTACCGTCATCCCTTGCCCAACTTGAATGCGGACACAACCTCTTCTTTGATCAGGCCCTTGTGTCCGCTCCGCCTTGGTGCAACTGCTCGATTCCTGATGCGATCACCGAAGGTGTCGAACAAACGAAAGCCGAGAGCTTCAAGCATCTTGTTCAAAACTCGCCACGTCATTAACGGTAGACCCGGAACGTCGCATCTCCGATCAGATCATTGAGCGTCTGTTTGGCAAAATCGCGGACCTTGTCCGGTTCGGAGCGGACCATTTCTTCTCGGTCTACCAGGATTCGATTCAGGTTCGGGCGGGATTCAAAGCGGTAAAGGACGTTATCAGGCGTTATTGGGAAAACTGATCGATCGCGTCGGAAAATCACCGGTGGCGGGATTTCCGGCTTGCTGGGTGCGTGATTCGTTTGCTCGGTATCGCCAGCGGATGCGTGTACCGGCGAGCGATGGATTGATGTGTCGAGCGGTGGCTGGGCATGTCGAGCAAGGTGCGGTCGGCGGCGGGTCTGGGATGCGTCTGGGAGATGGGCGATACGAGCGGGGGAACCGATGGAATTGTGTGTGGCTAACGAAACTCGGGCAATGGGGATCGACAAGGAAATCACTGCCGAGTCTTCTTCCCCCTCACCCTGCCCTCTCCCGCCGAGGGAGAGGGAACATCGGATGCCTGATTCCCCCTCAGCCTGCCCTCTCCCACCGAGGGAGAGGGGACATCGGACAGTTGTTTCTTTGCCGATCCTTAGCGTCGAACAGGCTCGGCGGTTGCCGAAGAGCATCGATACGGGCCAGGTGGTCGGACTGCGGGACCGGGCGATCATCGGGATCTTGGTCTACACGGCGGCACGGGTCGGGGCGGTGGCCAAGTTGCGGATGCGGGATTACTTCGATGCCGGGGACCAATACTGCTTGCGATTCGCGGAAAAAGGCGGCAAGTCCCGCGAGATTCCGGTGCGCCATGACTTGCAGCAGTTCCTGTCCGGATACGTTGCAGCCGCCGGGATCGGCTCGCTGCCGGCGGACAGCCCGTTGTTCCGGTCGGCGATCCGGCGGACTGGACGTTTGACGGAGTCCGCCATGACGGCGGACGACATGAGCCGGATGGTCAAGCGGCGGATGCGGAAGGCCGGTCTGCCTAGCCGGCTGTCGCCGCATTCGTTTCGAGTGGCGACCATCACGGACCTGCTCGCTCAAGGCGTGCCGCTGGAGGATGTCCAGCAGCTTGCCGGCCACGCCGATCCGCGGACCACTCGGCTGTACGACCGCCCGCAGCGGCGAGTGACGCGGAATATCGTCGAGCGGATCTCGATCTGAGAAGGGGTTTTTGGGGCTCGGGGGGGCTGAAGCACGTGGCGGCGGATCTCCGTGACGCCGGTTTGCTGTCAGATTTTTCAGGCTTCAACCGGCCTTGGAAATGCCGGACCACATGGGATGCCGGGCCATGTGTTGGACATCACCGGCCTCGGAGATGCCGGACCACGTGGGGTGCCGGGGGGAAGAAAAGCTTTGCTTTTGATGGACGATGGTGGCATAGTGCTGGCGTAGTTCTCTTCTGATTGCTGATCGGGCAGTTGTCATCCTCCACGGCGCTGGCTGGCGAGCGGCGTCGCTTGTTTGCCAGCGGAGGCCGGTGCCTATTACCGCTGCCCGCTGCCCACTGACCAATTCAGTTGCAGGTCCCGGTATCGAATCGGACGGATCGGGCTTATGAAACCCAACTGGGCACCTGCCCACCTGCAATGCTTCAGTGACGCGGAAGGAAATCGAAGTGCACGTTGGCGGGATTGAAAGCCTCGCTGCAAGACCAGCATCGCACCGCGCCGTCGTATCCATCGTTCTTCAGTGCGCCGGGCCGCGACCAATCTGGCATCCATGCCAATCGGTGCCCGAACCGGCGATCTTCTGGCCTCCGACCAGGCGCGATAGGGTCTGCGGGTTGTGATGAAGTTACTTTCTTCCAATGAAACGACACGCCCGTACACCGACGAGGGTGTGTAAGCATTCGTTGCCCTTAGCCGTCTCGGAAGTCATTCCTTTTCCGCGTCCGCTTGTTTCGAGCTTTCTGCCGCTTCCATCGGACGAAGCCCTGCAACTGCGGATGGTCAAGCAATTTCTTCCTGGTGTTGTAATTACGACCCAACTCCTTTTCATCTGGGATCAGATCGTGAATGGCCGAATGACACGCCTTGCAGACCTCCATGCCTTGCCGCATTTCCTGTCGGGTGAAACGTCGCTTGAACCACTTGTTCGAGTGCAGTGTTCGGGGAATGAAGTGGTGGAAGTTGTAGGCTTCCTCGCACTGGCAGAGTTCACAGAGCGTCGTTTCGGTTTCCATTCGTCACGTCCATGCTTGCCATTTTCTTTTCGCCAACCAGGTTTCGGCTGAGCCGATATCATCGCTCTCGCTTGGCTTGATCGTATACGGACGTCGAAGCTCAACGCTGTAAGCACTGGCGAGCGTTCGATGGCCCGAATCATTGCCTTCAGATAGTTGACCCGTTCGTCCACCGACAAACTGCGAACTTTGGGCTTTACGGGGCGGCCAGCGCCCTCCTGCCCTCGTTGCCGTCGCCACCCCATTTTTCAGACTCCTTTGAGCGATCGTCAGGTGCATTTCAGGGCCGGTTCGAAATCGAGGGACAGATCCAGGAGATGGAGGGCTGGCTGTGTCCGGCGCTGAATCTGTACTACCCCGAGGCACCGAAGAAGCTGTACGTGCAGGTCCGCGAGGCCAAGTGATCGTCGTGAGAACCCGGTTAATCGGCACTGCCCTAACAGGTTCCATTCAAGTAAGCCTGGCGGGTTTTTCCGGTCATGTCGCCACGGAGCCGCCAGGAAAAATTCTGCCGCAGATCGTGACGATCTTCTGACCGTAAGCTGTCGCTTCAGCCCCCGGAGAGATACCGCTCATGGGCCGTCAACGTGCTACCGACTCGCTGCCCGCCGACTTGAACGCCCTGCGGCAGGAACTGACCGACACGGCCCGCGACGCGATCCACCCGCAACTCGGCAAATACCTGCATCGGCGGATGGCAAAACCCTTTCTGCGGCCGGGAATCGGTCAGGGCGCCCCGCTGCCGTTCGCCCATGGGGGACAATAAGTGCGATCACGCCTAAATAGCTAAACGCAGTATACCCAAACGATGCATTTCAGGGTGCGGTGTTTGATTCTTGCTCGCTATCGAATATACTTGGATTATGCCGACCATCAGCTACCTAGACCGTTTACTGGACCCGGTTGTCGAGTCCTTCACCCCGGCGGTTGCCCGAAAGATTATGAGCCTGCGCGCCGACCCGGCGCTCGAACAGCACATCTCCAAACTGCGCTGCAAAGCGAACGAAGGTACGCTGACGCCTGAGGAGGACGCGGAATACAGGGATTTCGTTGAATCGGTGGATGTGATCTCGATTCTTCAAGCAAGAGCCCGTCAGTTCCTCCTGCACCATTCGGGGTAAAATGGATGCAGCCCGTCGTCACAGCCCTGAGAATCTGGCCCTGGACTGTGATCGATGCAATGCCTTATGCCTTCAAGGGGCCGAATCTGACGAGCATTGACCTCGACACAGGAGCGGCTGTGCGGTTATTCAATCCTCGATTGGACGACTGGTCGGAGCATTTCTTGTTCGAAGCAGGCGAAGTTCTTGGTCTGACGCCAACGGGGCGAGCGACGGTTCGGCTGCTGAACATCAATGCTCCGCGCCGAGTCCAATTGCGGCAAGAGTGGCTTTGCGCCGAAGATGCATTGGAAGAACCTGATCCCGTTGGGGACTGATCCGCGCCGGCCGTTTACAGCGCCTTGTCTGCTGCGATGGTCCATCGTGACCGTGCCAAAACAGACGGCGGAAACGGCAAGTCCTATCGTGAGACCCCGTGGGCTCGAAGACCCGACTCGCTGACGTCCGCTTCCGGCGGACGCGAGCGAGGGGCCTGTCCGCGAAGCCTCTCACGTGGTGTTGATCGCGGCAGTAGAAACCGCCGACCAGGGGCGGATCGATTCACTGCGGTGAGTAATATCGCGCATCCAATAGACCAGCAAAATGAAGCCCGTAGAGTGTCGCGTAAAACGTTGCGGTCATCAACAAGATCATTCCGAGTGCATGCACACCAGCCCTCAGCAACCCGCGTCCACCCGATCGGTAAACAGAGTATATCACAGCACCGATCGGCCAGAAGAAAAAGTAAAGCATTTGTAGAATTGGTAGAATCGTAATGCCGCGGGACTTTGAATCGAATCGCGCCCAAAACGTCGCAAAGAGGGCGAAACCTAGCGCGGAAAGAAAATACAGTCGTGTGCTATCGGGAAGAGCAATCTGTAGCCCGCCCCAAATCGCCGACATTGCGTACAGGCCAACGACGCAGTATCTGGACCATCTAGCAAACGTCGCCGGCAATTCGGTTTCGCAGTCGCCTTTTTTCACACAAACCTCCCGACGAACGACAGTCATGCCGACCAAAGGCGAACGGGGCTAATGGACTGGCAGTTTCGACACCATTTGCCCCCCGTCGTGCGTCCGTCTGCCACCAGTTCCGCGCTGGACGACCGCCGCCCAGCCGGCTGACTGACATCCTACCACACCATGGCAGCGACGGCAAACACTTATCCGCGGTCGATGGCCGAAATCGCAGACGGGGCAAATCCGGCCCAGCCACCGCGGTGATCAGTCGCTTCTCATGAGAGGCGACGCACGGGTTCTTTGGCTTTGAAAGAGGGGGAGAATGAGCGGCGTTTCCGTGCCATGACTTTTCCTTGGTAAATGGGATCTTGCTTTGAACCTTAGTTTACCAATCAAAAAGCATTTTCTCTATCTTAGCCCGTGGTCCAAATATTGGGGTCCACTTCAGTGTTCGCTCAAGAGATTATCGATGCATACGATTTCGACGGGGATCATCTGCACCGGTTCGCGCTTCAGAACAGGGACGGCACGGCCCTGGCGATCGCCCATCCTTTTGAAGACGAAGTACAGTGGCATACCGACGAATTCCAGGTAGGCTATCTGCCCTTGGCCGAAGGCCAGTCGATGGCCTTTGTGTACGACTACGGAGCCAACTGGGAGTTCGACGTGAAGCTGGAGAAAGTCGATCCGCCCAGCGACGCCATCACCCAGGCAACGGTCGTCGAATCGCATGGGCAGCCGCCGCCCGAATACGGCGACCTGGACGAAGACCTGGACGAAGATCCGGACGACGACTGGTGAGAGGCACGAGATGGCATCCCCGCCTGCTTGCGGCGGACAGACGGTGCCGAACGCCCCGCCGGTGGCCGATGGGTCTGCCAGGCATACCGCCATGTTGGCCAGCGGTATAAGAACTGCAACAGCGTGATTCGGATGTTCAGACTGGCCCCATCAAAACGAGCCACTCACTTCTGCCCCGTCGCCAAAGGTGACCTGCGATGCCCTGGATGGAATGGTACGACAGTACGGCGAAACCCGGTTGCACGCCAACACTGGCAACGATCGTCTGGATGATTCTGGCGATCTGGCCGTATTACCGTTGGATCGCTGTGGTTCAGGCGCCCTATTTCATCTGGGTTTCGCTGGCGCCGGTCCTGCAACTGAGCATGACCTGGATGAATTGGGGACGATGATGACCGACCTCGATCACCAGCACTACATCCAGCGGGCCATCGAATTGGCGGCGAATACACCAGTGTCTCAGAAACAGTCATCATCGAAAGGATAACGAACATGGCGAAGTTTTGCGTGGAATCGGGACGGGTGCGAGTGATGTTTGATGCGGTGGATGCGACCGAGGCGGCTGTCAGGGCGTTTCAGTTGTCATCCGATAAGCAACCCGGAATCGAAGCCGAATCGCCGTCGCAACCACGGGATGTGCGAAGACAGCAGTCAGATCCCTTCGCCCCGCCGCGATCACTAACCCGATCACGATGACTGCCCACGCGGGATGCTGCATGGCCTACTTCTTCCTGGGCTGGACCTGGACATTCTGCATCTTCTTCCGCAGATGAGCGAACTTGGTCGCCGGTCTTCGCGATGTCTGGCGTTGGTTCTTGGACATGGCGGCGCACCTCCTGCGCTAATTCCAGCGGTCGAAATCCGGGGAAAAGCGAAGCTCATCTTCTCGGAGACGGAAGCCCGCAATCTTGTTGTGCCACGTCTTTCCGTCTAAAATCGTCGAAAGAGAAATGCGTCATGGCGAGGCGTGCCGTTCATCAAGCAGGGCGCGATGGACACATCTTGATGCCGCCATACGTCGGCATGTCGAACACGACGATCGTGGCCGAACTGTCCGACTGGCAATTGGAATTGGTGTTCAACATCATTGCGCTTCGTTATCGCTTTTTCGCCGCGGAGGGTTGGTGAGCATGGACCAAGTATCAAGGCTCGATAGCATGCAATTCGCCCTGAATGCCCTCTTGATGCTGATCATCTCGTTCTCAGCCGGCATCATCGGATTGGTGTTCTTGTCGGTTCCGCACATTGAGTACTACGATGACGAAGCGTGGTTGTCCAGCGTCATTGCATCGGTCCCCAGCTATTGTTTGATTGCATTGGCCGCGTCCAACCTGGATTCCAAGAAGTTCCAGGAGTTTCTGGCAATCGTGGGCACCCCCTGGATTCTGTTTGCTTCCATTGTTTTGCGTTGCCGGCGGCTTGCAGCGCCACGACGCGTCTGCTCGGCACAATCCTGGAAAACGATATGACAACAACATCCGCCTCCCAGCAGCATCATCTACGGCAAATGAAACACCCGGTCCGTGATCGGGTGGCGAAGATTGATTGGATCGGCGAATGACGGTTGAGGACCATGATGACACAAGAACCTGATACGAAAACATGCGGAATGTGCAGTATGGAGATCCCGGCTGCTGCCAGGAAGTGCCCCTACTGCCTTCACTGGCAACGTTGGCTGAGCTTGCAGAATCCGACCATCTTGGTTCCGTCTCTTCTTGTTCCTCTGCTCGTCTTTTACGGCATCACTGAACCACAACCCGAGCCATGTGTCCTTACTTTCAGTCTGACTGCCCGCCGGGACTACACCAACTAAACTGACCCGTCTCGGCGACCACTTCGTCAGGCGTTTTCGACTTGCCGACGTCTGGTGTCAAGGAACTTCGGACGTCCCGGTCCTCATCTCACCCGCCTGAGCGGTTTCGATTCGGACACAAGGAGAACGTGACCGATTGCCGAGCAGGAGGTCTCCATGGCCAACGCGACTTGATCTCCAGCATCGAGAGCAAGCTTTGGCAGACCGGGGCTAGCCGGACAAGAGCCCGTTCGGTATGATCGGCGACATGGCAGAGACTCACTCGGATAACCCGGAAAAAGCCGGCTCGGTGGCCCGCGATTCGATCCGCACGTTGATCGTGGACAACGACCGTGCGCACGCGATGGCCATGTCCGAGATCCTGGAACGCGTCGGTTATGTGTGCGATATCGCCACCAGCGGGCCGGAAGGCAGAAAGCGAGTCGAACAGAACACGTATGACGTGGTGGTCACCGATCTGGTGATGAACGAGGTGGACGGGATGGAGGTGCTGGCCCGTTCCCGTGAACTGCTGCCGGAATGCCAGGTGATCATGGTGACCGGGCACGCGACGGTCCCCAAGGCAGTCGAAGCCATGCAGCAGGGCGCCTTCAATTTCCTGGAAAAACCGATCTCCTCGGATCGTCTGCGAGCTGTTTTCGAACGGGCGGTCGATGCCGTTCGGTTGCAGCGTCAAAACCTGGAACTGTCGCAGCGTCTGGACGAACGATTCGGCTTCGAAGGCATCATCTACACCAGCGAGCGGATGCAATCGGTCATCGATCGGTTGAAGCGGATCGCACCGACCGATGCCACCGTGCTGATCGCCGGTGAAAGCGGCACGGGCAAAGAGCTGATCGCCCAGGCGATCCATCAGAACAGCCCCCGCAAGCAGAAGCGGATGGTGCCGCTGAACGCTCGGGCGGTCGCCGAAAATCTGGTGGAAAGCGAGCTGTTCGGGCATGTCAAAGGCGCCTTTACCGATGCGGTCACCGATCGGGTCGGAGCCTTCGAGTACGCCAACGGCGGCACGCTGTTTCTGGACGAGGTGGGCGACATGCCCATGTCCACGCAGATCAAGCTGCTGCGGGTGCTGGAAGAGCACCAGATCACGCGAGTCGGGGACAACAAACCGATCAAGGTCAATGTGCGACTGGTCTCGGCCACCAACCGCGATTTGGAGGATGCGGTGGAATCGGGCGATTTCCGCCGCGATCTGTACTACCGGATCAAAGTGGTGACCGTCGAATTGCCCTCGTTGCGCAAACGTCGCGAGGATATCGTGCCGCTGATGGATCACTTCCGCAAACAATTCAACAAACGGCACAGCAAAACGGCTCGCAGTTTTTCCCCGTCAGTCAGCAAACGGTTTTTCGTCTACGATTGGCCCGGCAACGTGCGGCAATTGCGAAACGCGGTTGAAACCATGGTCGTGCTGGACGCCGACGGCTTGCTGGATATCGACGACCTGCCGCCCGAGTTGGCGGAGATCGACCAGCAGGCGGTGGAGAGCCCATCGATGCCCATGGGATTGATCGGCCAGCCGTTCAGCGAAATCGAGCGTTGGGCCATCGAAGAGACGCTGAAATTGACCAACGGGAATCGTGAAGAAACGGCGCGAATTCTGGGCATCGGTGCCCGCACGCTGTACCGTAAATTGGACAAGTATCGACTCTGATCCAGCAACAGGTACGAGGATCGCATGCCTGAGATCCGGCAACTGCCGCCCAGCGTGGTCAACAAGATCGCTGCCGGAGAGGTGATCGAACGTCCCGCCAGCGTTGTCAAAGAACTGCTGGAAAACGCCGTGGATGCCGGGGCAACTCGCGTGGATGTATCGGTCGAAAAGGGCGGCACCGAATTGGTGCGAGTCGCCGACAACGGCTGCGGGATCGAGTCCGAGCAACTGGAACTGGCCGTGATCAGCCACGCCACCAGCAAGATCCGCAATGCTGACGATTTGTTCGGAGTCAGCAGCCTGGGATTTCGCGGCGAAGCGT
The DNA here is from genome assembly GCA_007121535.1 of Planctomycetaceae bacterium. Classification (GTDB taxonomy): domain Bacteria; phylum Planctomycetota; class Planctomycetia; order Pirellulales; family Pirellulaceae; genus SKKK01. The sequence goes on from SKKK01000507.1 coordinate 9,382, forward strand.
TGGCGTCGATCGCCGAGGTCAGCCAGTTCTTGATTCGCAGCCGGACCGGAGCCGATCAGGCCGGCGCCGAATTGGAAGTGAACGGCGGACAACGAGGCCAAATCGCTCCGTGCGGTACCCCGGTCGGGACGATCATCGAGGTGCGTCAATTGTTCTGCAACACGCCGGTACGCCGCAAGTTCTTGCGGACGCCGCAGACCGAGATGGGACACGTGACCGAAGCCTTCACGCGAATCGCCCTGGCGTTTCCCTCCGTTCATTTCACATTGCAGCACAACGATCGTCCGATCCACGATCTGCCACCGGTGCTGAGTTGGCGCGAGCGGATCAGCAAGTTTTTCGGGTTGGAGATCGCCGACGCTTTGATCCCGGTCGAAGGCAACGACGGCGTGGTCACGGTCAGCGGTTTTGTGGCCAACCCCAGTTTGAGCCGCGCCAACAACCGTTTGCAATATTTCTTTCTGAACGGTCGCCACATTCGCGACCGAGCCTTGCAGCACGCGCTGGGCGAAGCGTATCGCGGCCTGTTGCTGACCGGTCGTTTCCCGATCGCCTTCCTGCGTCTGGAGATCCCGGCCGACTCGGTCGATGTCAATGTACACCCCACCAAGTTGGAGGTCCGCTTTCAGGACGGCGGCCGAATCTACAGCCAGTTGCTCGGCACGTTGCGCCAGAAGTTCCTCAGCACCGACCTGACCGCTCGGGTTCAAAGCGGACCGCTGGCCGTCGACCAGGACCCGGCGGCCGCATTGGATACCGATCAAGCCGCTCAACGGCGACAGGAATTGGTCCAGTGGGCGCAAGGCCAAACGGGAACCCATCCGGGACCAGCCGCCGATTCACCCCCGGATGGTCTCGGGTCGGCTGCTCCCACCAACGAACAAGCCCCCGATCCATCTTCACCGCGACGGCAATCGCACTTGGAGTTCGGTGACACGCGACCGCCTACTACGGCACCCCCGTTCCGTCCTTTCCCCGATCAGCGAATCGACTCGCCCGCCGCCCCGGCCCCGCCGCAAACGGTCGGCTCGCCAGCCCCCCAGCGAGTAACGCCTGAAACGCCCGACGTCCCCCCGGTCGTGACTCGTGCCGGGATGCAGGTCCACAATCGGTACCTGATCACCGAAAACGAGGAGGGGATGGTCATCATCGACCAACATGCGTTGCACGAGCGCATCCTTTACGAGCAGCTACGGGAAAAGGTACTGGCCGGCAGCCTGGAAAAGCAGCGTCTGCTGGTCCCCGAGCCGGTGACGCTGACGCCCGCCGAGGCTGGCGTGGCTTTGGAATCTCGCGAAGTCCTGAAGGAACTGGGCATCGAAATCGAACCGTTCGGCGGCGACACGGTGCTGGTCTCCAGCTACCCGGCCATGTTGGCCAATTTCAATCCGGCTGAGGTCCTGCGGCAGCTTATCGAGCAATTGATGGGCGGCGGCAAGGTCCCCGAACGCCGGGATCTGCTGGACGAGATGCTGCACATGATCTCGTGCAAAGCGGCCATCAAGGCCGGCGATCGGCTGAACGCCGACGAGATCACCGCGTTGCTGGAACAGCGGCACCTGTTCCAAGACAGCCACCATTGTCCCCACGGCCGTCCCACGGCGCTGGTGTTTTCCCGCGAAGAACTCGACAAACGCTTCAAACGCACGTAAGGATCAGCAAAGAAATAACTGTCGGTCATTCCGTGAGCGGCACGGCGCTAGCCGCCGGTCTTTTCACTACAGGTGAGCTTAGTCGCATGTTGATTTGCGAGAGATCCGAGAAGAGTTCTTGACGATCCCGACGCGGGCCACAGCGCGCTTGAAAAATCCGGAAAGTTCATCCTCGCTCACATGGAGCCGTCGCTGTTCGCCGCTACTCGGACCACGCGCCATGTTTCGAGCCGGAAACAACCACCACCAACACCGCTCTTTGCGAAAATCAAAAACACCCATACTGGCTGTCGGCAACAGCTTCAAAACCTGCGATCATCTGCTTGGTTTGGCTTTATCACCAGTTTGTAAAGCACGGGGATTCCACGGCGGTTATCTGGTGATAAAATCTACCAACCCGGTGATAATCCCGCTGATAATCACATTATCAGGGGGGTCTCAACGGGTTAATTGCTGAAGTTACGATCCAACCTCGGTCGCCACGTGGAGAATCGACCGCTCGTCGACGGGGCCGAAACCGAAGGTCGTCGCGCTGGGTGACGAACGTCGGCATGGCGGCGGGACGGGCTGGTCCAGGCGCGAACGTCAATCCTGATGGCGACAAAAGGACGGAACGTCCGTTCACGGCGTCAA
>SKKK01000052.1 GCA_007121535.1 Planctomycetaceae bacterium
CGAAGAGATGGCCGAGCTTCTGCTGCACCACGCCGTCGGTGGTGCCGAGTCGGTGAAACTGTCCCCGATCGAGGCCCTCTCCGACCGCGAACTGGAGGTCTTCCGCTTAATTGGCCAGGGGCTGAGCCCGGCTCAGCTTGCGGCCGAGCTGCATATTAGTCGGCATACGATCGATACGCACAAACAGCGAATCAAAGAGAAGCTGGGGTTGGCGACCGCCAGTGAACTGACCCAAGCGGCCGTCCGCTGGGTGATCGAAGACAAATGCGACGAGCGGAACGAGACGGTTCCACCTTAGCAACGGTTCAATTCGCCAACTCCAGAACACTAACCTTCCGCGATCCCGCGTTCGATCCGCTCGTCCAGGGCTTGTTGAGATCCGGCAAAATGTACCAGGCCGGCCAGCGTCAGCAGGCTGTCGATTCGGAATTGCCGCTCAACCGGATCGTAAGCAACAGGGATACCATCCCCCGTGGCGAGGTCATCAAACCACAGCGAACCAGTCCCAACCGGACTAGCGAAAATACGCAAGATTAACTCCTCTTGATCACTCGGCCAGATGTATCGTCCATACTAGCATTCCAAGCGAACAGCCACCATCGGGTAGCGCAAAACAGCACCTGGTGTTTTGCCATTAGCGAATCGACTAGCCGGCATCGCATACACCGCGCCGCCGTTGATCAGTGTGTTGTCATTGCCAATTCTGGCGACGCCGGCAACAACGGCTACTTCGATGACTCGAACAACCGCTTGCCGCTCGCGAACTGCTCCGCGATTACGGCGGCCGCGGCACTCCAGCCCATGGAGCTGGTTCCTCCCGGCGTGTGCTCCTTCCCGTGCAGGTATTCCGGAAAGCTCCACGGTCGGCCTTCCTGCTCCATCCGATTCGCGGCGTGTATCCCCGCGCAATACCGCTTGGCCAGTTCGAGTTTGCCGCGCTTCGCCAGACTTGCGGCATAGAACCCCGTCACGAGCGGCCACAAGCCGCCGTTGTGAAATGCGTGGGGCTCGTTCTTGAACGTGTATGAAAACGTCATCTGCAAGTCTTCCCAGTCTTCGTCCTTCGGCGTGATGACCGGATCAAACGCGGGCAGCACCATGACCTGATCGCAAACGATCGCTTCGGAGATGTAATCGTCCAGCGCTTCGCACTGCGACCGGTCGGCGACGTCCAACAGAGTCACCAGCGAGTTGGCCATGGCGTCAAAGCGGTAGCCGTATCCGACGGGTGAGAAGAACGGCATCCAGTAAGAACCACGGCGGTGCGGAGCAGCTTGGCGACCCTTCTCGTAAAGCACTTCGTGGTAAACGTCGTCCGGCGTCTTGTCGCCCTCGGGGAACCAGTAATTGGCTCGGATCAGGTGCTTCAACCGCGCCACGCGATCGTCAAGGTCGTGGTCCGCCGTCTTGTGCAAATGGCGATGCATCGCGCAAAATTCCTTCTGCGCTTGCAGATAAAGGAGTTGGTCGTAAAGGACGTAACCACTTTGCAGGTACTCGTCGGCCCAATCACCCGTAGGTGGCACGTACAAAAGCCCTCGCGCGTTGAATTCCCATGCTCCCAGCAGGAAGCGAACCTTTTCCAGTGGCTCGATCATCCGGTCAAGAAAACCATCGTCTCCTGTGTGACGCCAATACTGGCCGCAGCAGATTACGAACCACAGATCCGCGTCGACGCGGCCTGCGGTTCCCCCGTAGCTGACTCGATCCGTGATCGGGTCTACGTTGCTGGGGATTTCGCCATGCCGGCCCTGGTAGTGGGCCAGCGTTTCCATGCTGCACCGGCAACCCTCGATCAAGTCGCTCTCACCACTCAGCAAAGCCGCCAGACCAATGATGGCACTGTCACGCGCCCAGATGCGGCGGTAGTTGTCTTGCTTGGTTGGCGTCGCCAGAAAGCCGTGCTTGGTGGAACATTGGTGCATCAGGTCGAGTGCCCGACGGTAGCCTTCTTCCGACAGGTTCGGCTGCTGCAAGTTCTGGTGTTGCGAGTCGTTGCTCATGATTCGTCCGTCAGCTTCCCTATCCAATACAGTAAGCCGTCGCGGACTCCGTCCGCCCGCGCGTGCGGCGACAGATAAACGCGGCGCTGGTCCGCGTATTCCTTTAGCTCTGCATGCGCATTCGAAACGACGATTCCGTAGAAGTCGTGTTCGAACAGCTTGGCGTCGTTCCCGGAATTGCCCGCGACAACGACGTGGCCTCGGTCGAAACCCAATTCGCGAGCGATGAACGCAGCAGCGGTGCCTTTGTTGACGCCTTCGGGGAGAAAATCCAAGTCGCGATCCGAGCTATAGATCACGCTCGCATGGATGCCGGCGTCGAAAAGTCTTGCTTGCAGACGATCGAGTCGCTCCTGCGTGGCGTCGCGAAGAAAGCAACTCACTTTGAAGTCGGATTGAACCTTCTCCGGCTGAAGCTCCAAGTCGGCTTCATCCGACAAGATCCGGCGAACTTGCTCAGCAGACCATTTGTCGGAAATGGCGTCGATCCAATTCTGATCGAGTTCACCTTCGGGAAAACTGCGGATTTCGCTTCCCACGCCGCCGATCACGGCAAGCGGTTCAGGCAGAAGCGTCGTCTGGATGTCTTCTCTTACGGATTCAAAGAAGCGTCCCGATGCGTAGACAACTGCAAGTCGGTGCCTCTCGGTCGAATAGAAAGCGCTGAAACGGCCCAGCGCATCCGGATCGCCCAACAATGTGTCGTCAAGATCGCTAATCAGCAACAGCTTTGCAGCCACTTCATGACCCTCCAAATCACTCTTCACGCGTTACGTTTCCGGCGATGACGACCGCCAGCAACCCTGCCACCAACCCCCTTGGCCGGCCCAAGTGTGCCATGGCTTCCAGCGTCCTTTGTACAGCAAATCGCATGCCATTGCGGCGAAACGAGAAGCATCGTTCATGTGAAGTGCGATACGGTCGTCATGGCAAGCAAAATGTCGCAGTTCCACGCCAACTTGCAGCAGTTGCTTCGAGGGGTTTATGATAGCCATGAGTGCGGCAACTAACCCGAATTATTCATCAGCCGCAGGGCGCTAGCCACGGTTATCGTAACGGCTGCACCAACCGGACGCTAGAGCGTCTCGGCTGATCTGCGCGGCGCTTTGCAAAAGATGGCCGTAACACGTTGGCACGGATTGTGAG
>SKKK01000114.1 GCA_007121535.1 Planctomycetaceae bacterium
CAGGACCGGCGGCTAGCGCCGTGCCGCTCACAATCCGCATTTTTCGCCTAGACAACGCACTAGCATTCGAACATAACCGCCCGAGTTCGCAAAGGCTGTCTCAGCCAACAGGCCGTTTTATTACGGCTCGGACAGAACGAGGCACTTGACAGCCTGACGACAGCCTGATATTTTTGCATAGGAGCAGGGCAAGCTGTAAAGCTGCTTCATATGGGGGATTAGCTCAGTTGGGAGAGCGCTTGAATGGCATTCAAGAGGTCGTGAGTTCGAATCTCATATCCTCCACTCGATAGAAGTACTTGTCAGCAAACGACTTACGATACGGCCGCTCCGGCGGCCGTTCTCGTTTCTTGGCTCGGAAATTTCGTCGCAGATACCTGTCGGGCGACTTACGGTACGGGTCACGTGACGAAACCTCTCAAATATACCACAAGATCGCGCGGTATCACCGTGAACTCCGACGACGACCGCGCGAGGGGTGATCGGCGAATCGCGTACCAGGTCGACTTCAGGGCCATCGTGGCGTTGAAGTTGACTCAAGCCGATCGAACTGATTCTTCGACGACCTCACAATCTGGCAGCGATTCCAGGAACAGGCGACCGTACGGTTTCGTGCGAATCCGCGGGTCCAGCAGCACCACGATCCCTTCATCTTGCTGGCTGCGGATCAAGCGGCCGAAACCCTGTCGCAACTTGATCGCGGCTGCAGGCACCTGATAATCGACGAACGGATTCCCGCCAGAATGGCGGATCGCCTCCAATCGGGCCTGCAGCAGCGGATGGTCCGGCACGGCGAACGGCAGTTTCGTGATGATCACATTCTGTAACGCCTCGCCCGGCACGTCGACCCCCTGCCAGAAACTGTCGGTGCCGAACAGCACCGATCGAGGTTGCTTTTTGAACTGCTGGAGCATTTGATGTCGAGGCGTTCCTTCCGCTTGGCTGAACAACGCCAATTGCTGTTGTGTCAACCAAGCGGTCAGATCCCGTGCTGCTCGTCGCATCATTTCGTAGCTGGTGAACAAGACAAAGGCTCGACCATCCGTCCGCTCGATGTATCGCCGGATCATCCGGATGCACTGATTTTCGAACTCGGCGCGCTGATTGGCCGGATCCGGCATGTCCGTCACCAGGATCAATCGAGCCTGACGGCGATAGTCGAACGGGCTATCCACGCGCACGCAAGCGGACTGGGTCAGCCCGATCCGGGACTGGAAGAAATCGAAGGATGCCTTGCGCCCGACCGACAGCGTCGCGCTGGTCAGGATCACGCTGCGAGTCGGCTGAAACAGGTCGCGGCGCAGGGCCGGGCCCACGTCGACGGGTGCTGCCGAAAGTTGGATGGTGAGATTCTGTCGTCGCGAATACGACTTTTCCAGCCAGTAGACCGCTTCCGGGATCTCTTGGGTTCGCCAGGCTTCGATGCTACCGGCCAGCAGCAGAAGACGGTCTTGCGCCGAAAGAAAATCTTGCTGCTGTGTCTCGTTGTCCAAACGCTCGGCTCGTTGGCGGATCATGACGGCCAGATTCCGCAAGGCCGGACTCAACCGATTGTCCACGATTTCCGGCTGGCGCACGCGGCCATTGGTCTGCTTCTGCTGCGACAGCCAATCGTCCAGATCGCGAAAGAAATCATCGGCGATCCCCTGACATTGCAAGGTTTCGCGCTGTTCCTTTGGCCAGTTCTGCGATACCAGCAAGCCTTTGTTGGTGCGGGCGTTGTACAGTTTGTTCAGCACGTACTGGACCTGCCCCGAGCGGACGCTGATCCCCAGATGCTCGCCCGCCACCGACTCGACCGTATGGGCTTCGTCCAGGATGACCGCATCGTATTCCGGCAACAGGCTGGCGCCGGCCCGCCGCAACGCCAAATCGCTGAAGAACAAGGCATGGTTGACGATCAGAATCTGTGCGTTGAAGGTGCGACGGCGAGCCAGGAAGTAGAAGCATTCTTTGTGGCGGGGACAGTTTCGTCCCATGCAATTGCCGCTGTCGCTGGCCACTTCGTCCCATACCGAATAGTCCGGTTGGAACGGCAGGTCGCTCAGCGAACCATCGTCCGTCTCGCTCGCCCAACGACGAATGGAACGCAATTGCTGCAGTTCTTCGTCGGACGCGAACAGGGTAGCTGCCCGCGACAACGCATTATCCAAGCGCCGCAAGCTAATATAGTTGCGGCGGCCTTTCACCAGGACGCTGGTGTACTCGCGTGGAATCACGCTGTTCAACAGCGGTAGATCCTTGTACAACAACTGCTCCTGCAAACTGATCGTGTGCGTCGATACCACGATCCGGCGCACCGCGTCTTCGTCATCCTTCGCGTACTCCTCGGTAACCGCCAGGACGGCCGGAACCAGGTAGGCGAAACTCTTGCCGACCCCCGTCCCCGCCTCGGCGATCAGATGATGGCCTTGGCGCAAAGCCGACCAGACCGCCTTGGCCATTTCCAGTTGCTGCGGGCGGTGCTCGTAGTTCTGCAAACGAACGGCAATGCGGCCGTCAGGTCCCAGGATCGATTCAGGTGTCAGCGTCATGCGAACAAGAATAGAGCTTCGGTCTGCGAGCGTCCAGCTACCTTTCGCTTCTCCGTTCGGAGGAACGACGCACCCCCTCATCGAATGCTTTGTCGATCCTAACACCAAACGGTTCGAACGTTGGAGTCTGTTCTGCTTGACATGTTACGCATTTGCCGCCCCACCGGTCCTGCACCGATAGAGGGAGGTTTGGAAACCAGGCGGCCCACCCTGAATTCCCCTTTCGCCGCCCCCCCACTGCCGGCCGCGACGCGTCGGATGCCCGACAGGATGTCCTGACGGGCAGTTGGCTCGGGTTCCATCAGGAAAGGCATCCGTTGCATCTACCTTTCCCTTTCCGGTTGCGGTGCCGGCGTGTTGGTTTGGTCCAGCAGGGTCTGAAATCGAGCTTGCCATGGGGTGCCGTCCAGGCCGGGGGGCAGGGCTTGCAGGTAGCGGATGCGGCGGGCGGCTTCTTCGAGTTGGTCCAATTGGACCAGGGCGGCGGCGATGGCGTAGCGGGCTGCGTACCAATCCTCCGTACCGGGTCGCTGACGTGCGGCGATCCGACGCCAAACGTCCAAACCCTGCTGCCAGTCGTCGCGCGAGTCGCTTTCCAGCAGCAACCGGGCGTAGGCCACTTGGATGCTTTGATCGTCGGGATGCTTTGCGGCCAAGGCGGCGTAAGCGGTTTGTGCCTGGTCGCGGCGTTGGGCGGCTAACAAGGTTTCGGCGCGGATCTTTTCCAGGGTGGTAAGCTGCGGGTCGTCCAATTGTTCGCGATGCCTCCATAACCGGTCGACCACCGTCATCTGCAATCGGGCCAGTTGCCGCAAGGCGTCTCGATCGTGCCGACCACGCCCGCCCTCCGTTTCCGCAAATCCGATCCCCGGGGCTTGATCCGGATCGGCATGCATCCGCCGCATCTGTCGATGCAGGCCGATCAGCATGGTCCAGTAAGCATCGACAGTCGGCCAAGCCGCGGTTGCCAGTGCTTCTGAGGCCGCGTCGCGTCGGTCCGGTTGACCGGCCAGTGACAGCAGCCATAGCGGCTCGGCTTGCCATCGCCAATCGTCGTCCGGCGGGGGAGAACCGTCCAGGGCGCTTCGCAGGATGGTTTCGGCTTGGGCATGTCCGTCGGCGGAATACTCCAGCAGGATCTTGGCGGCTTGTTGCGCGCAGTATCGCTGCGCCGCCGTCCACGGTTGTTCGGGCTGGTCGCCACCGATGGGCGTCTGTTTCCAGAATCCGGCCACGGCGGATTGGACCATTTGCTCGAGTGTCGGATCGTCTGTCGGATCATCCTGCGACGGAGCTTGCTCGGATGCGGCAAATGTCAGTTCCCAGCAGCGGGTTGCGGCTTGCCAGGCCGCCGCGTGCTGCTCGTCGTTCTGCGAGACGGCTTGATATGCCCGGGCCGCTGCCTGCCATCGCTGTTGACTCTTACGCAGGCGTCCCAGCCACCATCGTGCCGTATCGGCGGTGGTTGACGTGGGCCACCGGTGCTTGTGTTCTTCCAAAATCTGGCCGTACAAGTCCAACGATTCCGGATCGGAACGGGCATGTTGCGCCGCATTCCAAGCGGCCAGCAAATGGGCATCGGGCGCGGCCGGCTGGTCCTCCAGATCCAGAGCCAGTTTTCGCAAGCGACGGCTGGCTGACGGGTGCAGTTGCTGCTGGTGTTCGACCAACGCCGCTTTGTAACGCAATTCGAATCCTTGCTGTGTTTGCCCAGTCGCCAAGGCGTGGGTGGCGGCCTGTTCGTAAGCTGCCACCGCGTCCGACCACTGGCCCTGGCGATACAGTCCGTCGGCCGTCCGGCTGAGAATATCGACATGACCACCGGCCCGGGACAAGCCGACCGTGCGGACCAGCAGCAAATCGCCGCGACGCCCCCAATATGGTCCGTGCATTTGTTCGATCGAGCGCACCACTCGGGCCGCACGGTCCCGCCAGGTATCGGCCGTTTCCGCATTCTCTTGCATGGCCGCTTGCCAGACAGCCAGGCACGTCTCCAGGTAGGCGAAGTCCAGTTCCGCTGCCGCCTGACCTAGCGGCGGACGTTGCTGTGAAAAAACGGCCAGCGCTTGTTCAGACTGGCCGCGATCCAGGTACAGGCGGGCTTGCTCGGCTCGTGCCAGCCAGGCGATTTCGGTGGACGCCTCGTTTTGCTTTACTGATTCGAGAAGCTCGCCGGCATCGGTCAAGCGGCCTTGCAGTCGCAGGCAAATGGCCAGGTTCAACCGGATCGACCAGATCAGCGGATCGTTTTCGTCGATCCGAGCCAGCGGTCCCTGCAGTTGGTCCACCGCAGCCGTTAGTGCCGCCAGACGATCCTCGCTGTCCGGCGGATAGCAGCGAGCCCGGTTCAGGTAGACTCGTGCCAGTTGGAACTGGACCTGGTGCTGCAGCGAAATCAATTCATCTGCGGTCAATTCCTCGACGTTTCTCGATGCTCGATGTCGCAACGGGATCTCGCGAGTGATTTCATCGTGCAATTGATCCAGCAGGCGAGCCGCCTCGCGAAGATGCAGCCGCGCCGACTCGACCGCCTCGGCCGGATCCGCCAACACTTCGGCCTGCTGCCGATACCACTGTCCTCGCGCCAGCACCGTCAAGGCGTCCTGGACGCGAACCAACAGCCCTCTGGGGTCGGTGGGATGCTGGCGTTGAAAGTCCGCTGCCGTCTCGCGGGCCTGCTGCCAGTACGGCTGACTGGTCCCGGCCCTCGTATGGATGGCTCGCGCTGCCTGGCTCCGGATCAATTCCAGTGTTAAGTCGGTCCGCAACGCGTCGGGCAATGCGGAATCAGCCAAGCGGTCGCGGCAATGGAATTCGGCCAAGTGAAACAAACGCCGCTCGCGAAGCCCTTCGACAAAACGCAGCTCGTCTCGATCGCTCTGGCCGAATACCAGACTGGATCCGACCAGCCAACAAGCCAAGACAAATACCCCTGATCGAGGCAGTCTCATCCTGAACCTTTCCGAAACGTGTCAATCCTAAGGCGGCATCCAGCCGCAACCGAAGTAGGTTGGGTCTCCGACCCGACCCGGTCGGGACAGAGTCCCGACCTACAAAGTTGTGCGCACCGTGCGCGCATAATACGACTGAAGACAATTCTCGCGTTAAGGTCGCTGGTGGCAAGCACCAAGGCGATGGATCCACTCACTGGAGATTGGCGAAGCATCTATTCGTTAAAATGCGTGTATCGTTCCTTTTCCGCCAAGCCCCAATCCTGGGAAATAGTTCCATCAGACCATCGCGAATAACCGAAAACATTTGCAGATCGATTCTCCATCGTCTAGACTTGTGGACGCGCACCAACTTGACACCCCAGTTTGCCCAGATTATTATCCTAAGGTGGCGTGTTGGAACTTTTTTTCGTGAGAAGTATTTAGCGACATGAACAACCCGCTCGTCTACCAAGCGATCGGCGTTTTGCTGGTCCTGTTTTACATCTTTTTGCTGGTGATGTGCTGGAAGACCTGGCGGCCAGCGCACATTGTGTTCTCGTTCCTCGTCTTCGCCGGTGCTGTGACATTCCTGATTTTTGCCGCGTTGGTCCTGAAAACCCATGATGCATGGCGGACTCACTACGAGCAGCACGTCGTTGTGATCGAGCAATTGCGAGCCGAGAACGAGCAATTGTTGTTCGGGGACCTGGAAGTCGTCCAGCAGACCGAGGATTCCATCCGTAGTTTGCGAGCCGATTTGGAGAGTGCGGTCGTCGATCGGGGTCGCGTGTGGCGTGAATGCCGACCATTGAAACAGGTGGGTGAAGGCGAGTATCTGGTTCGTACGGTCCCGTTCAGCCAGCCAGAGGGCGTGCCGGCCAGCCCGAGTGGGATCGCCGAGGGGACCGTTTTGTACGCCTTTACCGAACAGGAGAATCAGGACGGTTACCGCGTTCCGGCACATTATTTGGGCGAATTCACGGTCGTCAACGCGACGGACTCGGAGGTTACCTTGCGTTCTCAGTTGCCGATGGGGCCGGATCAGGTCAAAGCGGCTGCACAGGGCAACACCAGTTGGGTTTTGTATGACACGCTGCCGCTGGACAGCCACGAGGCGTTTGCGGAGTTGGACGCCGACGAGCGGCGGATGCTGGGGATGGACACCGAGCGTTTGCGCGAGTGGATGCCCAATCGCTACGGCTTGCCCGAGGACGAGTACCAGGCAATGCTAGAACGGTTCCAACGCTTCAATCGCGAAGCAACGGACGAGGATCCGCCCGAGAACCTGTGGATGCTGGTCGAGTTCGAAAAGCCGCATGAGATTCAGGTGGACAGCGATGTCGAGCAATCGCTGCTGGACGCCGGGGGCCGCTTCTTCGATTCCAGTGGCCGAGCGCTGGAGGTCCGGTTACGTCGCGGGGACGATGGGACGGTCACGTTCCGACAGGGGGATTCGACGATCTTTGACAAGGAGACGGGGGATCGACTGGTGAGCGACGGGATCGCCCGACAGATCCAGGTCCTCTATCGCCGCAATCTGCACGATTTTGCGTTCTTTTTCCGAAATGCCTATCACCGACATCAGACGTTGGACCTGGAGATCCGGCGGGCGCAACGCGATGCGGACATCATGACCGATCTGAAGTCCAGGGCGGAAGAGCAGATGGCGCTGCTCCAGCGGGAAAGGTCGGATTTGGAGCACGATTTGGCCGGATTCCAGCGAGAGTTGGACGACGTGACCGCGTATCACGAACAATTGCAAGCTCGTTGGCGGCAAACGACGCAGCGATTGAGCGAGCTGTTTCGAGCCAACAACCAGATGATGAACGAAATCACGCGTCTGCAGTTCGAGATGGCGCGGCAGATCAACCAACGCCTTCAGCAAGCCAGCGCTGCCAAGGGTGCGGCGAGCCAGCCTTGACGGTCCGTTGACGGCTGTCACATTCCGCCGCTTTGCGCTCGTCTAAGAATCGGCAAAGAAACAACTGTCACCTTTTCAAGTGAGCGGCAGGGCGCTAGCCTCCGTTCTTTTCGGGTGAGCGGCAAGGCGCTAGCCTCCGTTCTTACTGTCGTTTCGGAAACGGTGGCTAGCGCCATTCCGCTCAGCTATTTCTTTGCCGATCCTTAGCGACCATCATCCGTTGACTGGGCGACGGCATGACCGGCCAATCGTCCGCTGGTGATCGCCCAGGCGATATGCAGGCCGTGTCCCCACAGCACCATGCCGCTCAGTCCATTCTGGCCGACGGCGTACAGTCCCGGAATCGCCCCTCCGGCACCATCCAGCACTCGAAGGGACCTGTCGATCCGCACACCGCCCTCGGTCGTCGTGAAGTACGCTTTGACGGGTCCCAACAGTATCCACGGTCCGCCGGTCATGGACGGTGCTGCTGCGACGGTCTTCCGCAGTGTTTCGGCCGACATGCCGCGTTGCTCAGCCAGCATGTCCAGTTGTTCGGCCATGACGGTGATATCCGGCCGCAAACGTCGATAATCGTCGACGTAGGCGTAAGCGATTTCGGGTGCGGTCGAAACGAAGTGCGGCCAGCGGCGATAACGATCGATCAACGCTCCATCCAGCAGCAGATAGGCCCATTTTTCCGGTTGATTGGCGATGGCGATTTCCCGCGCCGGTGATTCGCGCTCTTGGCAGAACCGTTCGCCCCGCTGATTGACCAGAATCGCACCATCTTCGAACAAGGCGTCTTCGGGATGCTGCCAGGTAACCAACAGCCGTTTGATCATGCGGTGCATCACGGCGCGTGGCACCAGCGGCAACAGACGCCCCATCAGCCAGGCGGCGGGTCCGCTGCCGGGCAGCAATTGAGAAAACGGTTTTCGCGGCGGTGGGAGGAAACGCAGCTCGGGACCGTATGTCACGTCCATGTTCACCAGTTGTCCGCCAGCTTGCCCGGCGATCCGGTGCCCGTCGCCCGTCGAATACGGATTGATGCCTTCGATATTGGCGAACTGCTGGCCTTTGTGTTTGGCGATCAAGTCCGTGCTGTTGGCATAGTCGCCCGCCGCCAGCACGACCCCGCGGCTTGCGGAAAACGTGACGGAACCCTGCCCGCCCACATCAGCGACGACGCCGGACACCCGTCGCCCGGCGGCGTCGGTTGCCCATGTCAGTCCGGTGACTTGCGATTGACACATGATCGCACCGCCCAGCCGCAACAGACGGCTTTGCAGCACGGCGATGTAGGCTTTCGCGTTGGGCACCACATTGTGCATCCGCGGCACTCGGTTCGGCGGCTCCGGGCTGGGCCCGTGGAAACGCAGCCCCATGCCCATCAGCCAATCCAGCGTCTCGGCGGCATGCTGCAGGAAGAAAAGCCGCAGCTCGCCGTTGTTGCGAGCTTGGATTTCCGGCGGCCCAAACAGCCCTGCGTCGGCCTCGTGCTGCTGTACGTCATCTTCGATCCCCGATCGACGCTGATGCACGGTGCGGTTGGCCGTAAACGATCCGACGGCGATCCCCGTCGTCCCGCCCAACTGGGGACATTTCTCCAGCAACAGCACTCGGCAACCTTTCTCGGCCGCACTGACCGCTGCGGCCAATCCGCTGCCACCGCCCCCCACCACAATCACATCCCACTGCGTCTTCATGGTTGACGTACTTCCCGATCGCTGTCTTTCAAAACGCGTCCGCCGATGCCATCTTCGCCGGGTAGCCGAAACCCGTAATCGACCAACGCTCCCAGTTCGTAACGCAGCCCCAGACGCTTGGAAAACCGGGCCGCCAGTAACCGGACCTGCTGCCGGTCCAAGCGGCGCTGGGTGGTCAAGCCGATCACCAGCTTGTTCCCGGCGTCTTGAATGTCGACCACGTAAACGCTGTCGAACACATCCTGGTAGGTGACGATCATCGAATCGTACAACCAATTCGAACTGCGGTTCCAGACGTTGCCGACCACCAGTCCCCCGGGTTTCAGGGCACGACGCACCGACTGCAGGAACTCGCGTGTTGTCAGCGAATGCGGGATGCTGTCGGTGCCGAAGGCGTCCAGAAAGATCACGTCATACAGGTTCCGCCGCTGCTCGATGAACCGCCGCCCGTCCTGGACGTAGGCACGCATGGCAGCATCCTCGCGGAATCCGAAATACCGCTTGGCGACGTGGACCACTTCCGGGTCGATTTCCACAGCATCGATCCACAATTCCGGCAGATGCTTGCGAAACAGGCTGGGGATCGTCCCGCCGCCCAAGCCGACGACCAGCACGCGTTGCGGATCGTCCGCCAGTGCCAGTCCCAGCGGGATCACCCGCGCGTACGGCAGTTCCAGATGCTCGGGATCGCCCGGTTTGACCACCGTCTGCCGTGCCCCGTCCGGTTCGAACCGCAGCACCCGCAGACCCCGGTCGGTTTCCGTAACCAGGATCTCGTTGTATTCGGACCTCCGCCGCTCCAGCAAACGCTCGTTCGCAGCCAAGCTAGCAGCGCACGGGAACAGCAGCACAAGGGCAATCAACCGCTTCTCGATCATCGACGTCATCCCTGTTACTCTTGGACCGACCCTTCGGATTCGATCAAGAATAACTTGCCGAGCGGCGTGACACTAGTGCGTTGTCTAGGCGAAAAATGCGGATTGTGAGCGGCACGGCGCTAGCCGCCGGTTCTGGACGCCAACGGCGGCTAGCGCCGTGCCGCTCACTCATCGCGACCCCAAGATTTCGTCTGGACAACGCACTAGGCTCTGTCAGAAAAAGGGGCTGATCTGGCGTGTGCAATTTGAGGCGGAGCGGTGTGCTCGGCGCAAGTATCGCTTATACTGGCGACCGACTTGGGCTCGCGAAGACGATTTCCCAGCCTTTACGGAGAATTGACATGAAATCCACTGCACTTCGGTTGTTACTCGCTGCGTTGTTGCTGGCCGGCGCGTGCTTGTCAAACCTTTCGGCCGATGATGATCCCTACTTTCGCTACGGGCTCGACATTCCCGTCGAGGGCAGGGTGCGGCCGGTGCGCGTGGGCGACGTGGCGTGGCCGGAGAACTTCCGACCGGTGGATGCCGAGGGCTGGTCGACGTTCCAAGCCACGCCCCAGACGCGAATCCTGTACGTCTCGTCGTCCGAGGGGAACGACGCGACCGCGGTCGTGTACGACCCGGACGACGACGCGGTGGGCTCCGATCCTTTCAAGCCGGTGGGAAGCGTCAAGCCGTTTGCCAACGTCGATACGGCGCTGAAGCGGCAGCGAAGCGGCATGCCCGACTGGATCCTGCTGAAACGCGGCGACACCTGGCGGGGGCCGATCATCGAGCAGCAGCTTCCGCCGGGCAAGTCGGGCGACGAGCCGCGCGTCATCGGCGCCTACGGCCCGCTGACCCAGCCTCGACCTCAGATCACCGGTAGGGGAACCGGTTTTCGTCTAGGCGGGCCGCACCACGGAACCCAGCACGTGGCGATTGTCGGAATCGAGTTCTACAACAGTTGGAAGGACCCGGCGCACGAAGACTGGAACGTCGACCTCCAACGTCTGCGCGGCCCGGACGGCGAACAGTACGAACGCGACCTGCGCGGCCCGCAACCGTCGGGCATCCAGTGGGGAAACAACGATCGTCGAGGCGCCTCGATGGAAAACGTCCTGGTGGAGGATTGCTACCTGCGGTTCTGCCCCCTTTCGGGCACCAATTTCGGCGCCGATATGAAAAACTTCGTGGTGCGCCGCAACGTCATCGTCGATCACTATCCGCTTCGGGGACACACCATGGGCCTGTGGAACTCGCGGGGAAGCCTGCGGCTGGAGGAGAATATCGTCGACCACTGTGGATGGTACAACCAGCGAGGACAGGAGCCTCAGATCGGCTGGGCCAACCCGCTCAGCCACAACCTGTACTACTCCAAATGCTGGAACACGGCGCTCGTGCGAAATCTATGGCTGCGCAGCGCGTCGATCGGCAACAAGTTCCGCGGCGACAATCTGCGCTCGTTGGGAAACCTGTTGCTGGACGACAACTTGTTCGTCGACGGGGAATTGGGGCCGGGCATCAGCGGCAACTACCCCGGGCCGTTCCGCAACGTCAACGTCAACTTGGTGAACAACGTGCTGTCCGACATCGGCCGGTCAAGGCCCACCAACCGGCACCTGGCGTGGTACTTTCCGCTGGCCGACTGGGACGGCGGCAACATCGCCAACAACCTGCTCGTCCGCCAGCATCATCCCGACATCGGCAACGCCTA
>SKKK01000616.1 GCA_007121535.1 Planctomycetaceae bacterium
CAGGTCTTGACATTTAACTTTTTCGGCGGAGAGACTCGCCACAAAGCTGAATGTCGAGACGCGACTGTAGACTCAACAAAAAGTTAAATGTCAAGACCTGACCCCGTCGTCCGCCAGATCAAGCTGAGCCGCGCGGCGCATCAGTTCCTTGATGAACGACGCGCTGACCCGTTCGGTGCGAGCCACCATGTGGGCGACGACGTCGTTGTCAAGAGCCAAGTTCCTCGCATACAGTCGGATCAGTTTCTCTCGCCCAGCAGCGTCGGGTCAGGACGATCGCCATTCATCGGTGGCGGTTCCAAGCTACGGCCAGTGCGGCGGCTGGAATGGGGGCGAAAGGCGTGATGCCGAAGCCGATCCGGGTCAAATGTGTAACCACGGCCGGCTCGTAGACGGGAAGCGCGGAATACAGGTAGGCGAGCAGCAAGAGATAGCCGGTCAGGCAAACGAACACGGCATGGTCGGACACGAGCTTGCGGCGAATGGCGCTAAGAAAGCCGACGGTCGTGGCCGCGAAACAGGCGACGCCCACCGTCACAACCAACGCGTCGATCGCACCTGCCGGCATGAGGGCTTCGCCGTAGACGAAACTCAACAGCAGCCCGCCGAACCCCAATCCGGCCCAGCACACAAACCATTGCCGGCACAATGCCAGCGAAGCCCCCAAGCCCACCAACGTCCAACAACCAATCACGTACATCGACGCGGGAAAGCCGTAGGTCCTGAAGAAGGCGCTGCCCCCGAAGCTCCACAAAGACCGCACGCTTTCCCAGCCGTCCGGAACCCACAGGGCCAGCGTTGCCAAGTTGCCGACCAGCAAGATCACCGCCGCACTGGCGACCGCCGCTGCGGAGCTGCGCAGGACTGCCGCCGATAATCCGGCGTCCGGCACCGGACGGGTTGCCGTAAACGGTTTCAAGTCGAAGCCGTTCATGCGGCTGCCCATGTACACGCCGACCAGCGGCGACGCAATTAAAAACAGAGCCGTGTACGAGCTGAGAACGGCCGAAACCTCGAAGGGCACCATATTCAGCACGCCAAAGCAAACCCACAGCCCGGCCAGGATACCGACCAGGTTCAAGGGCACCCATCGGCCCTTCGATCGCCACTCGAACCAAAACTGTGCCGACGCGGCCGAGCGGAATCTGGGTCCCATGTGTGGACTCGACATCCTACGCGACGCCCCGTTTCCCGCCGCCCAACGCCGGATCAGCCAAGCCCATTCCCATGCCTGGCCCCGCCGCTGACGCGACACGCCGATGACCGCCAACGGATACGCCAGACCGACGACCGCCAGCCACACAGCCATCCCCGTCGCACCCATTTGGCGCCAATCCTCTAACAGTGCGGTGCGTTCGAACAGAAGAGAATGGCCCGTGGACACTTGGCTGGCGACCATCAGCAACGCGAATCCGGCGACCGCGAACAGACCGAAGCATCCGCGCGACGGGCCGATGCACCACAGCGTGCTTTGGTAACACAGATACGCCGCCACGGAAACGAATGCCGGGACAATCAGCGGCCAGTTGGCGTGCAGTACGCTGTTGACGAACACCGCGGCACCGCAGTAAACCCCGACGGTCGCCAGGGCGCCGTTGGCCAACGACCATGCGACGAGGACCGTCGTCGTCACGGGCAGCGTGAAATGGCGCCGCAACGCGGTCCACGAAGCCAGGGCCACAATCAACGGCATCACCAGCAGGAACGGAACCAGCACCGGCCCCACGTGGGCGCCGACATCCGTCCAGCGGAAACCGGCAGCGTAGTGCATTCGCCACATCACCAGGATGCCGCCGGCGGCCAACGCCAACAAGGTCGGCACAAACCAAAACATCCCGCGCCGCCAGTATTCCCACGTCAATGCGTAACCGACTGATTGGATCATCATGATGGTTTGCTCCCGGACGCTTCTTTTCTGGTACAGGCCAAGAAGATCTCTTCCAGAGACGGTGCACGCTCTTCGACGACCTCCGCACCAGCCTCTTCCGCAAACTGCTTGCATGACGTCCCTTCGCCGTTGCACAGGCACGTCCATTCGACGCCTTGGCCGGTCCACCCCAACGCACCCGGCCACGATGGTGGAGCTGTCGGAGCGGTGGCGAAACGTATCGTCAACGCTCGATGACGGGCCAGCAAATCATCCAGCGGTTCATTCAGCAACAGTTGACCGCGGTGCAGCATGGCCACCCGGTCGGCAACGCGTTGGACTTCGTGCAACAGGTGCGAGGACAGCAAGACCGTCCGCCCCTCGTCAGCCACCGTCCGCACGATAGCGGCCAGGATATCCATTCGAGCCCCCGGATCCAGTCCGGAAGAAGGCTCGTCCAACAGTAACAGCTCGGGACGATGAGCCACGGCGACTAACAACCCGGCTCGGGCCCGCTGGCCCCGCGACAGGGTGCGAACCTTCCGGCCGGTGTCCAGTTCGAACATCTCAAGCAGATCACGGGCCAAGCGGTCGTCCCAGCCGGGATAAAAGGCCCGCGTGTAGCTCATCAGTTCTCCGACTCGCATCCATTCCGGCAGATCGCGGTCCTCGGACAGATAGCCGATCCGGCCCAGCACCCCGGCAGGATCGCCCACGGGATCAAGGCCGAACACGGACACCTGGCCTTGCTCGGCCCGGTACAGCCCCAACACGTGTTTGATCAGCGTCGTCTTACCGGCGCCGTTCTCGCCGACCAGCCCGAACACGGTGCCTCGCACCACGCTCAGCGTCACGTCGCCCAAGGCGACCGTGCTGCCGAAATTCCGCGACAAGGCCCGGATCGCGACGATTTCGTCTGTCATTTCTGTTCCTCCAGTCTCGGGTGTTGCCGTCAAGACGTGCGGGAATCGAATCCCTCGCTCCGCCGCCGGATCATCTCGATCAATGCTTCCACATCCACCTTCATGTGCCGGGCCTCGGTCAGCAACACGTCGATCCGCTCCGCCAGCAACCGCTGCTGTTCCCGGCGGGCCAGCGGCGAGACGCCATCGGCCACAAAAACTCCGGCGCCCTGGCGGCTGATTACCAATCCTTCACTCTCCAGTTCACGATAGGCACGGGCGACCGTATTGGGGTTGATCAGCAACTGTTCCGCCAGCTTCCGCACCGGCGGCAATTGCGCGCCGGGCGCTAACCGGCCCGACGAAACCAGGTACTTGATCTGACGGACGACCTGGACGTAGATCGGCACGCCGTCCTGATCCGTAATGCGAAGCTGCATAGGACACCTGACCACACGAAGAATTGTATCACTGTATTAACAAGATAATACAATCGTCAGGCACCGTCAATAGGTACAGACCGAAAAAAAGCGAGCCTCAGTCATTGCGTTGGCCCTGAGAGTCGGTATCAACACTGGCCGGGGAGACCTACGGTCGGAGGGTTCGGCGGGGTCAGAGACCTGCGCCGAACTGTTTTTTTACGGCCTCGAAGCATCCGTCCCAGCGTTTCGAAAGGCCCGGTCTACTCGGAAACTCCGCTGAGACCTGATTCCGACCCGATACAGTACAAGTACTTGTCCGACCGCAAGAGCAAGCGATTTCCTGCGACGGCTGGGCTGGCGTTGAAGATGCTGCGGTCGGACAGATCGTTGACCGCCAGTTGCTGGAACTGCGGCTGAGCCGCCAGGACGAACGTCCTTCCGTCGCGATTCACGTAGTAGATGCGACCATCGGCCAAGAGTGCTGCGGCGTAAATCTGGCCGGCTCGGTGCAAGCGTTCCTCATAGACGACGCGACCTGTCGCCGCTTCGACACAGTAGGCGATACCGTTGGATTCATGCGCCCAATACAGATGCCCATCCAGGTAGACTGGGGAAGACACATTGGATCCCTTCTGGCTGGTCCATAGCCGATGCGTTGCGGTCACGTCGCCGCTGCCACCGGTGCGCACGGCCAACGAAGTGATTCCCGAGCGACCGCCAAGATAATAGACAACGCCGTCGGCAGCGACCGCCGTGGGCACCATGTACCAGCCGATATCCGTCTTGCAAGTCCACAGCGATGCACCCGATGCGGGGTCGAACGCCCACACGGTGCCTGCCGAGGCGATGACCAGTTCGTGGCGGCCGCAGGTGGCGGTTACCACCAGAGGCGTATTCCAAGCTTCGCGGATGGCGTCCGGTTGCCGAGCGCCGCCGACGGTCCATCGCACTTCACCCGTTGCCCGGTCCAAAGCGACCAACGATTCGCTCTCTACGCTTGCGTTGATGAAGACCATGTCCTGATACAGCACGGGCGAGGCGGCGGAGCCCCAACCGCTGGTCTGCGATCCGACGTCGGTCTGCCATAGTTGATTCCCCTGGTGATCGAACGCGAACACCCCGGTCTTGCCGAAAAAGGCGTAGATCCGGTCTTGGTCTATCGCGACCGAGTTGGCCGCGAAACCATGGTCGCGAATGGACTCTTCTTCCGGCAATTTGGCAGGCACCGCTCGGTTCCACAAGATTCGACCATCTTCCAGATCCAGCTCGATCAGGTGACGTTGCAGATCGGCCATATTGCCGGGCGGCTGGCCCGGCACAAAGTAGCCCGTATACGCGGTCACGTAGACACGATTTCCAAAGGTGATCGGGCTGGACGCCCCGGCCCCGGGCAACTCGGTCTTCCAAACCAGTCCCTCGTCCTGACTCCATTCCACCGGCAGACCCGTCGCTGCCGACTTGCCCATGCCCGCGGGACCACGAAAACGATACCAATCCCGTTGGTCGTCGCCATTTGAAACCCGCTGGGAATCTGCCTTGACGTACCACTGCTGAAGGTACTGCTGGTCGGCTTCCGAAAAGCCATCGATCGGAACCGTGAACTGCTTTCCATCGGTCCGCTGCAAGGTAACCCGGTCGTCATCGACGCGCATTACGCGAGCCTGGACGGAGCGTCCGATGGCGTCACGGAACGTCCGATACTCCGAAGGCATCCCTTGCGATTGACCGAAACCGGACGCGGCAAGACCCAGCATCGACACCCAGAAAAGTGCCGAAACTTGGAAATGGCGATGAAACATGATGATCCCCTCTCTAACGTGGCCTCCGGCCGCAAACCAAGCACTGTCGTACTCGTGCTCGTGCTCGCAATCGTGCTGGTAATCGTTTTCTCGCAATCCAGCGGGAATACGCGCGTTCGTGATGCACGTCACGATTGACGCTCCCAGATATCAGTAATCCCGAAAAGGCCCGCGTGGTTCCGCGTCGTCCATGTCTTGCAGCCAACTTTCGAAATGACGTTCCATCTTTGCTGCTTTTTCCGGCATGGATTCGATCAGATTGTTTCTTTCGCCGATATCCTCCGCAAGGTTGAACAGGAACTTTTCGCCGTTGTTGTCGATCCACTTCCAATGCCCGACGCGCGCTGCCTGCAATCCTCGGCGTTTCCAAAACATGGATTCGCGGGGCGATGGCTCTTCGCCGCTCAACACGGGCAATAAGTCGAAGCTATCCAGAACCACGTCCTCGGGTGCTTGGACACTGGCCAGATTCAACAGGGTCGGGAACCATTCCATGGCGGTCAGGAATTCGGAATTGACGCTTCCGGCGGGGATCATTGGCGGGTAGCGAACCAGGCAGCACACGCGCACGCCGCCCTCGAACATTTGACCTTTACGACCTCGCAAAGGCGAATTATCGGCCCCGCCGGAACCACCGTTGTCCGAGAAGAAGATGACGATCGTGTTGTCGGTCAACCGGTACTCGTCCAGCAAATCCAACACATCGCCGATCGCTGCATCCATCGCAGTCACCGAGCCCAGATAATGAGTCTTTCGCAGGGCGGCGTTGGGCACTTTGGCTGGTTGCCCGTAACGCACGGCATCGACAAAACCTTCTTTTGCGTACAGATCCGGGTATTTCTGCCGCCATGGCTCACAGGCCTGAGCGGCAGCGCGGATCGCCGGGTCCAGATTGGATGCGTTGTGCGGGGCGTTGAACGGCAGGTACAAGAAGAACGGTCGATCCTTGTTCTCATTGACGAATCGCACCGCCTCGCGACGGAACAGATCCGTGGCGTAGATTCCCCGGTCTTCGGTGGTCGGTTCATTGTTCCGATACATCGAAGGCACGCCGTACCGCTCGTGCGTGTAGTAATCGATCCCCGTGTTCACGAATCCGTAGAACTCGTCCCACCCGCGGGCCAGCGGCAGGAAGCGACGGTGCATGCCCAAATCCCACTTGCCAAAGATCCCGTTGTAGTACCCGGCTTGCTTCAACAGAACCGGCAAATGGATTTCGCGGGTATCCATGCCGCCGATCCGCTCCCAAGTCACGGCGTATTCTTCGGGCGAATACTTGTGTCCGTAATCGGGCGCTTCATTCCGGATCATGTCGTACATTCCGTTGCGCTGGGGATAACGCCCGGTCAAGAAGGCGCCGCGGCTGGGGGTACAGGCCGGCCAAGCCACGTAGAAATCGGTCAGTCGCACGCCTTCACGGGCAATGCGATCCAAATGGGGCGTCAGAATGTGATCGCTCAGCACACCCAGATCGTTGTAGCCCTGGTCGTCCGAGACGATCAGCACGATATTGGGCGGGCGATCCGGGTTCGACGTGCCCGTCGCCATCGCCGACGAAGCAAGAAGAAGACACAAGAGGATGGCAAGCACACGGATCATGATGGGCTTCCTTTACAACAGAGGTCACGGTTGAGTTTTCGCCTTCGTCGCGGGCCGTGGCGCCGGATCGACCGACGCCGGTTCGAAGACGGCCAGGTCCGGCAGTTCGGTCTGGACGCCCGTCGCCGGTACCTCCAACTGTGCCGTCCAAACGATGCCGTTCAGAACCAAGCGGCGCAGGTCCTCCAATTCCCAGTTGCGGTAGAAGTGCGGCATCACGATGCCCACGCCGCGCCCACCGTCCGCCCGCTCGATGCCCCAGGCGACGATCTCGCGTTGCGGCGCTTCGGGCGGCAGCATCGAGGTCGCCAGCGCCGTGACTCCGTCGCCCAACTGATTTTCGTTCGGGCCGAAGTAGTTGTTGATGTAGGGTTCATCGTGAAAGGTGAATTCACGCCATCCGCGGGATACCGGGTGCTGCGGCGCGGCAGGGGTGATCGTCGCCTGTTCGAAGATCCTCGCAATCGACTGATGGTGCTTGCAACGGGTGGCGAAGTAGCCGCCCATCCAGTCCAACAGCGGATGTTCTCCGTTCTCGCCCACGTCGTCGGCTCGCAATCCCGTCGCGTAATGGATACACACGATCCCGCCGCCACGCTGCATCATCCCGTCCAATTGCTTGAGAATGGCCGGCGGATCGGGCATCCGCATCGGCGGGAAGATGTCGCCGATGAAGACGATCGAGGCCAAACCGTCCAGCATCGTCGGATCGTCGGGCCACTCGTACCAGACCCGGGCCGTTACGTTCGGGCCGCCCTTCATGTTCTCCAGACAGTACTGGATCAGCCGAGCGCCAGCCGCCTCTTCATGCGTTCCGGGCGGATGCGAAGCGGGACCGACGACGATCGCTACTTCAGGCAGCGACGTCTGGGCCAGCGTTGCGCTTGATGTCCAAAAGCAAAGGCTCAGACACAAGACAAAAATGAACGTTTTCATCAGATCGATCCTGTTGAAGGTGCATGGATACCTTTCCTGCCGCTTCTGATGACGATAAACTGTGAACCCTTCAGCAGCAAGCAGGGGCACGCTTCGATGAAAGACAGTTTGCGGCAATATTTCGATGAGCAGGTCGACCGGGTCTTGGCAGACGCTCCGCCCGAGGTGCATGATTTGTTGGACGAGGTGACCATGTACGTCGAGGACCATCCGTCGCCGCGCATCATGCGAGAGATGGGCGTGCGCAATCGTCGAGCGCTCTGTGGGTTGTACACCGGCATCCCGCTGACCGAACGGCACGTGAGTGTCTCCGGAGTGCTGTCCGACGCGATCTATCTGTATCGCGAAGGCATCCTGGACATGGCCCGCGATCACCTCGGCCGCATCGACGAGCAGGAACTGCTGCGTCAAATCCGCATCACGCTGCTGCACGAATTGGGGCACTACCACGGTTTGGACGAAGACGATCTGCAAGCTTTGGGCTACTGAGACCACCCGGCTTTCGCGTGCCCCGCGCAGCTCGACCAGGGGGGCATAGAGTCACCTCCCGTGAGCGTTCACTGCTGCTGTCGCTCGGTGCTGAGTCGAACATTGCCAATGACTTCGTGGGCCTTGTGAAACAATGGTGAACCAACCAAAAGGCTTATTGGTTGCCGGCTTGACCGAGTTGGCGCAAGCGCCGATAAAGTGGAAAGTTTTCAGGTCGCTTGAAGGTGACCTGCGTTTCGATTCTGGTCACAGCATGCAAAGGGGGAAGTGCGGTGTTGCGTCAAACGTTTACCCGTCGCCGTTTTTTGAGCACGGCGACCGCATCGTCGTTGGGGTTCACTTTCCTACCCGATCGAGTTTGGGGGGCGAATGAACGGTTTTACGTGGCGGGGATCGGCGTCGGGGGCAAAGGCGCTGGCGAAGTCCGAGATGTGACCGCCGCGGGCGGAACGTTCGTGGCCTTGTGTGATGTGGATGCGGATCGAGCGGCCAAGACGTTCCAGAGTCTTCCCGACGCGAAACGCTATGCCGATTTCCGAGTCATGCTGGACAAGGAAAAGGGCATCGATGCCGTCACGATCAGCACTCCCGATCATACGCACGCTCACCCGGCACTGATGGCCATGGCGTTGGGCAAGCACGTGTACTGCCAGAAACCGCTGACGCATTCGGTTCACGAAGCTCGCCTGCTGACACGAGCCGCCGAACGGTTCGGCGTGCAGACGCAAATGGGCAACCAGGCACATGCGGGCGAGCCGATTCGTCGAGCCGTCGAGTTGGTGCGGGCCGGGGTGATCGGTCCCGTCCACGAGGTGCATGCCTGGACCAATCGACCGATCTGGCCGCAGGGTCAAGCTGCCTTGGATCAGCGCGAGCAATTGGCGGACAAGACCAAGCCGTCCGGGTTGGATTGGGATCTGTGGCTGGGACCGGCGCCCGAGCGCCCCTACAACGGTTGTTACGTGCCGTTCCGCTGGCGAGGCTGGTGGGATTTCGGAACGGGGGCGTTGGGCGATATGGCGTGTCATATCGTCGACATGGCCTACTGGGCATTGGACCTGGGCTGGCCGACGACCATCAAGGCCGAGTCGGATGGCTTGACGGATGAAACGGGGCCCATTTGGTCGACGATCACGTACCGGTTTCCCGCTCGAGCTTCCGTCGGTGGCGGTGAGCTTGGCAGCGCGGTCGGGCCTCGCGCAGTGGTCGAACAACCGCCGGTCAAGTTCGTCTGGTACGACGGCAACCGTGACGGTCGGCAGAACGCTCCGTACGAACTGCTGCAGCAAGCCGCAGAACGAGCGGCCGAGGATGCCGAACGCTCGGCGACCGAATCTCCTGCGAACAAGAAGGTGGCCGGCGTGGACAGCCCCGGGCGCTGGGATCTGATCCTGGTGGGCGAAAAGGGCCTGATGCTGTTCCAGCGCGGCAACACGAACTGGATCGTCACTCCGTCCGAACGATTGGAAGCGGTGGCCGATGTGCCTCGGACCATTCCTCGAGTGCCCAACGAAGACGTCGAATGGGTCCGGGCCTGCCAAGGCGGCTCGAAGCCCCTGTCCAGCTTCGACTACTCAGGGCCATTGACCGAGGTGGTTTTGCTGGGCAATTTGGCCGTTCGATTGGGCAGACCCATCGAATGGGACGCCGCGGCACTCAAAGCCTCCAACGCGCCGGAAGCGGATCCGTTGATCCGCCGCGAGTACCGTTCGGGCTGGGAACTGGACGCTGCCTGGACAGCCTGACCCGGGCTGATCGGTCAATCGCCTTCAGTCCAGCTTTTGCAGCATCTGGATCGGTACGTAGAATTTACGGTAATGCTTGCCATCGCTGTACCGCGAACCGCGAGGGTCTTCGACCAGGATCGTGGCCCGCTTGGTGATCCGATTGACGATGCCCGTGTAGTGATGCCCGTCGAAGCGGAATCCGACGCGATCGCCCGCTCGGATCTGGTATTGCGTCCAGGCCTTTTCACGCGGCGTGATCAGCTCGTGCGTGTGCTCGACGTGACCGAAGAATCGGTGAGTGATGCTTTGGAAACGGCGGGCGGCGCAACTGGAATTCGTCCACAGCAGCATCTCGATCAGATGGACCATCTCGTGTTCCATCACGCGTTGCAGGGCTTGCATCCGGTTGTGGCAAACCAGTCCGCTGACGGTCACGGTCCGCTCCTCGCCGCAAAACGTTTGGAACAACAACGTGCTGGAAACGGCGATCTCGTACTCGCGATGCACCGGACCCAATGCGTGCGTCCGTCGCTCGCGCCGCGTGGTGGTACCCGCCGATCGCGTCATTCTTTTCGAAATGCCGAAGTGAAGCGGTACGTCGCCCAGCACTTCGCGGCATCCTTGCCCGAAGAAGAAACGGTCGTACAGATCGAACATGCGACGAAGGTCGAACGGATGAAAGGTGGTGAAATTCGGTCCGTCCAGGAAGGCCGAATCGTAAAGCACGCGTTCAAAGATCTCGCTGGTCCGCTCGAAAATCGCCTCGCGGGACAAATCCGCTTCGTGCAACGCCGTTTGAAGCTGGTGATTCATGGATGCCACCCGGTCCAAGGTATCTGTCAAGACAAGCCTTCACCGGATGGATTCTCGGGGAACAGCGACTCCAGGCAGATCCGGGACCAACTCTCGAAGCGGTCTCGATCGTTCTGCAGGTCGCCAAGGGGTACGAATCCCGCCTCGATGATTTCCGACTCGCGAGGCCGCACCCGAGGTTGTTCGACATCGAACACGTGGACCACGCCCAAATGGACGCGTCCCACTTCCGTCTGGTCGTCGTTGATCAGCCCGACGCACGCGGCTCGATAAGGCGTGTCGATCCAAACTTCTTCCTCCAGTTCGCGACGCATGCCCTGCTCGTAAGGATCGGTCCGATCGGCGTCCTCGGTCGAGATATGCCCCCCGATCCCGATACTGCGTTTGCGGTGCAACCGTTGTTCGCCCTGGCCGGTTCCCCGGGTATAGCAAAACAAGCTGATCCGCCCATCGGCGTCCGTATGGCGAAAGATCACATACGGGATCAATTGTTTGAAATCGGGGTCCTCCTCCATCTCGCTGCGCGGCCGGTAGCTGGTGTGCTGTGTGCTGAACAGCCGGTCCAGGTACCGGTCGATCTCGGGCGTGAAACCTTGAAAATACCCCAGTTCGTTCAACACGTGCGTGGGAACGACCAGCACGTGTTCACTTGGCACGATCGACATGCGGCCTCCTTTGCGTGGCAACCGTTTGCAGCAAACGACCTGATCCGTAGCGGACGGTCGATGGTCTACAAGATGAACTTACTCAGCTCCTCGTCGTCGCTGACCTCTTCCAGCCGCTGAGCGACGTAAGCGGCATCGATCTTGACGCGTTGGGACGACATGTCCGCCGCATCGAAACTCAACTCTTCCAGCAGCCGTTCCATGATGGTGTACAACCGGCGAGCGCCGATGTTCTGCGTCGATTGATTGACCTTGAAGGCGAAAGTCGCCAGCGATTCGATCGCATCGTCAGTGAAACTCAGGTCGATGTCCTCGGTTTGCATCAGGGCGGCGTATTGACGAGTCAACGAGTTTTTGGGTTCGGTTAGAATCCGGACGAAATCTGCTTGCGTCAGGTCGTTCAGTTCGACGCGGATCGGAAAACGGCCTTGCAACTCGGGCATCAGGTCCGACGGCTTGGCTCGATGAAAAGCGCCTGCCGCGACGAACAACACGTGATCGGTGCGGACATATCCGTAGCGGGTCTGAACGGTGGTGCCTTCGATGATCGGCAGCAGATCGCGCTGGACGCCCTGCCGAGACACGTCGGCCCCTCGCGAATCGCTGGCCACCACCTTGTCCAGTTCATCGACAAAAATGATGCCCACGTTCTCGGCCAATTCGATGGCCGCATGATTGATCTTCTCCGGATCCAGCAGCGCATCGCACTCTTGATCGAACAATACTTCGCGGGCGTTGGCGACGGTCATCTCGCGATGCGTGGTCGTTCGAGGCAGAATCTTTTCGAACATGCCCTGCAGATCCAGATCCATCTGCTCCATGCCCAGGCTGCCCACCATCACCGGCATGGCCTTCTGTTCCATGGACAATTCGACCTTGCGCTGGTCCAGTTCGCCACCGACCAGCATCACCCGCATCCGTTCGCGAGTCCGTTGGTATTGTTTTGCGGCCGCATCGGAATCATCGACGTCCGGGCGGTCGTCGTCATCGTCCTCAGGAAAATCGACCGGGCGCGGCACCAGCAGATCCAGTAAACGCTCCTCGACCCGATGCCGAGCTTCCGCCTCGACACTCTTCCGTTCACGCTCGCGGACCAAACCGATGGCATTTTCGACCAATTCACGGACCATGCTCTCCACATCGCGTCCGTAATAGCCCACCTCGGTGTACTTCGTCGCCTCGACTTTGATGAACGGAGCCCCGGTCAGCCGAGCCAGACGCCGCGCGATCTCCGTCTTGCCCACCCCGGTCGGACCGACCATCAGGATGTTCTTCGGCGCCACCTCCTCTCGCATCTCGTCGCCCAATTGCTGTCGACGCCAACGGTTGCGAACCGCGATGGCAATCGATCGCTTCGCTTCCGCTTGCCCGATGATATAGCGATCCAACTCGGACACGATCTGCCGAGGCGTCAGATCGGCTTGACTTGCCGTGATGTTTTCCATTAACGATCCGCTCAACTCTGGCACTCCAAATTCTCCACCTGGAGGTTCTCATTCGTGTAAATGTCGATTCCGGCCGCGATCTTCAACGACTCGCGAACAATCTGGACCGCGTCCAGTTCCGAATACTGAAGCAACGCTCGCGCCGCCGCCAACGCATACCCGCCACCTGAGCCAATTGCAACTACTCCGTCGGTGGGTTGAATGACATCCCCGGTTCCGCTGACCAGCAACGTGTACTTGGCATCGGCGACCGTCAGCAAAGCTTCCAAGCGTCTCAGGGCCCGATCGGTCCGCCACTCCTTGGCCAATTCAGTGGCCGCCCTAGGTACATTCGCGGGGTAATCCTTCAGTTTCGTCTCAAATCGTTCCAGCAGCGCAAAAGCATCGGCGGCGCCCCCGGCAAACCCGCACAGAACCTTGCCGTCCGCCAATCGGCGGATCTTTACAGCATCGCCCTTCATGATCGACGTACCCAGAGTCACTTGGCCGTCGCCGCCCATGGCCACCGCATTGCGATGCCGCACGGTCAGGATGGTGGTCGCGTGGATTTTCATCATACGGGGAACCTGTCGAAGATGGTTTCTTTTTGGGCTTGAAACCATGAGTTTCCTCGAAAACACCAAGAAACTCTAGGGGCAGGGAAAAAAATCCTCCAAACGACGGGGCATTTGTGGTCCAAGTGTCGACCTGCTGGTATCGACCGACTTGGAACCGAGCACGAAAAAAGGTCGATTTTCGCTCATCCCCAGCGGAAAAACGTCGCGGTTTCAAGTAAAATGGCCGGAGCTGAGCTAAAGATTCTTGAGATAGCCTTGAGATAAGGTTGGAAAAAAACTGCTTTCGACTGCAGGAGATGAGTCACGCATGGAATCTTCCACCGTACTTACAGAACCGACTCGATTGGCACGCAGCCCCGAGCTGATGTCGCAGGACGATACGGCCGTGCTGGTTATCGATGTTCAGGAGAAACTGCTGCCCCATATCCACGGCAGACAGCGGTTGGTTTGGAATGTACGGCGTTTGTTGGATGCCACCCAGGTGTTGGGGATTCCGGTGGCGGCGACCGAGCAGTATCCACGCGGTTTGGGAGCGACGGTGCCGGAAATCGCCGACCGACTGGGAGATATTCCCTCCAAGTTGACATTCAGTTGCGGCCAGTGCGAGGGACTGTTTCAACCCTGGGTGGATGCGGGGCGGAATAAGATCCTGGTTGTGGGCATCGAGGCTCATGTTTGCGTAATGCAGACGGTGATGGATTTGATGCACGACGGATTTCGCATCTACGTTCCGGTCGACGCCGTCGGATCGCGCTTCGATTTGGATCTTCACACCAGTCTGCGGCGGATGGAGTTGTCCGGTGCGGTGTTGACGACCACCGAGGCCACTCTGTTCGAATGGACTCAAGTCGCCGGGACCCCCGAGTTCAAGAAGATCTCCGCACTGGCTCGCGAAGTCGCCCCGAGCGAATGACCGAGCGGCCGCTGATCACCAAGATCTCCCGTGTGTCCGGCAGCAACGCATCATTCCGTCCAGCGATCGCATTCGGCTAGGATCTCCAAGATCTCTTCGGTCGGTCGGGTCGGGCTGAATTCACAGGCGACGATGCCGCGGTAGCCCGTTTCGTAGATCGCTTTGAATACGTTCTGATAATTGATCTCGCCCGTGCCCGGTTCGTGCCGACCGGGGTTGTCGGCAAAGTGATAGTGCCCGATTTCGGTGTGGTAGCGGCGGATGTTGTTGATCAGGTTTCCTTCGCTGATCTGCTGGTGATAGATGTCGAATAGAAATTTCACGTGCGGATGATCCGTGCGCTTGATCAACTCGGACGCATCGGCGGAATAGACCAGGAAGTACCCGGGATGATTCACCAGCACGTTCAGCGGTTCCCACACCAGGACCATACCGGCTTCTTCCAACAAGGGGCCGACAAGTCGTCCGGCCCGGACCAAGGCATGCATTTGTTCCTTCTTGCTGACACCCTGCCGAGCGGCGCCGCTGAGTGCCAGGACGGTTTTCGAGCCGATGGCTTGGGCGTTGGCGATGCCTTCCTTGACCGCCGCGACGAAGCGATCGTGGTGCGCCGGGTCGTTGGGTCCCCAGTCGTTGATGGTTCCCATCCCGCCACCAATCGCCCCGACCTCGATTCCCAATTCCTCGCAGCGAACGCGAACCGCTTCTTTGTCCTCCCAAGCTCCCGCACGCAAAAGCTCGAAGGCGGGAAAGCCGTAAGCAGCGATCTGCTCGATCCGTTCGACATTCGTCCCGGTGAACCAGTTGGGTGAGACGGCGATCTTGGTTCGCAGGCCTTCGCCGATCTTCGGGACGTCGGATTCGGCTGCCGTCGAAGCTCGCAAGGCCAAGGTCGAGGCGGCCGTTGCCCCGATTCCCGCTTGAAGAAATGTGCGACGATCCATTTTGTGAACTCCTGAGGAAAACGATGATTTTCGGAAGATCTACCGGCAGATCAGTCTAACCGAACAAGGGGCCGGTTTGAACCATGGACCCGACCTGGCGTGTTCGATTTGTACCGGTTTCGCCCAGCGTGGAAAACCCCGTTGGGGTTTGGTGGCACTCTCGTGCAACGCGGCAACCCAAGGTGCGCGGAGTACCGCGACCTTGGGCTTTGGAGTTCGACGCCTTTGGCGTCACGGGAACGCGGTCAACGATGCTCCACCGGCTTATTCATCCGGGCCATCGGGCATGATTTCGCGAAGGTGTTCCAGCAACGAGGCCCGGGCTCGGTGCAATCGACTCCGTACGGTTCCGACCGAGATCTCCAGGACTTCGGCGATCTCCTCGTAGCTGAAATCTTCCATGTGACGCAGCACGATGATCTCGCGGTGCTCGTAGGTCAACTGAGACATGGCGAGTTCCAACTGCTCACGCCGTTCCTGCTCTTCCAATCGAGCCCCCGGCGCCGCGCCGTCGTCGACCGGTTCGCTGCCGCTGATTTCACGCCCTTCGTCCACCGAGATTTCGATGCGGCGTCGGCGACGACGGCTGATCGACACGTTAAAGGCGATGCGGTACAGCCACGTGTAGAACCGGCTGTTCTGCTTGAACGTCTCCAATTTGACGTAAGCTTGAATGAAGGCGTCTTGAACTACGTCCTCCGCGTCGGATCGGCTGCCCAAAATATGCACGACGGCCGAGTACAATCGGTCCTGATAACGTTGGACCAATTCGCCGAACGCCGCCGTCTCGCCCTGCAGAGCCGCTTCGATCAAATGACTTTCGTCGTTCAAGAAACACTCCTAATGGTTGGCGACGAACAGTTTTTTGCTGTGAGCGACTTGGGGTCAAGGGTAATCAAAAAGGGGGTTTCCAGTACACAGTGCGCCAAGAATCCCTTTCCTTAATCTTGCTGGCGCAAATGGGAAATGTCAACTGTTTCCGAGCCTCACTTGCTTTTCCGTCGCGGATGAAACATCTTGATGGGCAGACATCGAAGGTCCACTTGCATCACGAGGGAGAAAACACGTGAACGACGCTGCCAAGACCTGTAGTCGACGACAATTTCTGGGATCGTTGGCCGCCGCCGGGGCGATCGGTGCCATTGCGCCGGCTTGGTCCGCCGGGCAGAATTCAACAGAACGTTTGAAGCTGGGCATCGACAATTTCTCGATTCGCGCGTTGGGTTGGAAAGCGCCTCAGTTAATCGATTATGCCGCCTCGCTCAAGCTGGACAGCCTGCTTTTGTCTGATTTGGGAGTCTACGAGAGCTTGGACGAGGCTTATTTGAAGGGTATTCGCGATCATGCGGATCGAGCCGGCATCGAGCTACACGCGGGGACGGGCAGCATTTGTCCCACGTCCGGTTCTTATAATGAGGCCCAGTGGGGACCGGCGGAAGAGCATGCTCGGTTGTTGATCCGAACGGCGAAGCGGCTGGGCACGTCGGTAGCTCGCTGTTATTTGGGCAGCCGCCGCGACCGCGAGGAGGGGATCGGGATCGCTCGTCACGTGGAAGCGATGGTCAAGGTTTTGAAGGCCGTGAAGAGCGAAGCGGAAGATGCCAACGTCAAACTCGCGGTCGAGAACCACGCTGGCGATATGCAGGCTCGCGAGTTGGTGGAATTGATCGAGGCGGCTGGCCCGAGTTACGTGGGGGCGACGATGGACCCGGGCAACGCCGCCTGGACGCTGGAAGATCCCGTGGTCAACCTGGAAATCTTGGGGCCTTACGTCCTGACCACGGGCATCCGCGATACGGCCGTTTGGGAGACGGAATGGGGGGCGATGTGCATGTGGACGAACATGGGTCATGGCGTGGTGGATTGGTCCACTTACGTCAAGCGATTTCGCGAGCTTTGCCCCGCGGCGCCGTTCGTCTTGGAGATCATTTCCTATCGGTGGTCGCACGAGGCCCGCTATTTGGACCCGGAGTTCTGGTCGCGATACCCGAACGTGCGCGCTGACGAATTCGCTCGATTTCTGGCGTTGGCCAAACGAGGCCGTCCGTTCGAGATTCCTGCCGGACGTCCCGACGGCGAGGAATCGCGCGAATTGGAACAGGCTCAACAAAAGTGGGACTTGGAACAGAGCCTCGATTACAGCCGGCGAGTTCTGGGCGTGGGGCGGAAGGTGGCGGATTCCTGAGTCGCCAGCCTTCGGGCTTTTCCTGTCAATCGTTCAAACCGCACGCCTCGGCAATCTGACCGACGGGATAGCCGATAAGCGCCCTCATTCTTCCCGACCGATCGGAGATGATGAACAGATCTTCGGAGATCTCAAACTTCGAGGTCCATTCGATCGCGAAGTTCGTGTCGGATTCCATGATGCGATGCGGTTGTGGTTCACCGTCTCGCACCAAACAAAGGGCAAAGCAATCTTCAGGGTCCAATAGCCAGGCATCCCGCGTTTCGGTGGCTTCATCCCGTTGAACGCTCAGACGATTCGGTCGAAAATGGACCGTAGCGTCGCAGAACGTTACCAAAAAAAACGATGATCGGAATTCTCGATGACATTTTACCCCACCATCCCGCCGCATGGCAGACCGGTTTGCATCCTTTTGCTGATCGCCGCCCTTGCTTCTTTTGTGAATGCCGACGCGTTGGATCGGCCCCACATCGTCGTCTTTCTGTCCGACGACCACACGTGGCGGGATTCGTCGCTGTACGGTTCGACCGAGATCGATACTCCGCACATGGAGCGACTCGCTCGCGACGGGATGACCTTCGACCGGGCGTTTGTCAACTCGCCGACCTGTGCTCCGGCTCGCGCCGCGCTGTTGACGGGACTGTACCCGGCCAGGAACGAGGCCGAAGTCAACCACTCGCGACCTCGCGCGGACATAAAAAAGCTGCCTGCGTACTTCCAGGAACTTGGCTACGAAGTCGTGTCGTTCGGCAAGGTCGGCCACTACGCTCAGACGCCCGAATACGGCTTCGACATCGCGCGACACTTCGGCTATCACGAGGACATCGCCATCCCCAGGGCCATCGAATGGCTGCGCAGTCGCCGCAGTGAAAAACCACTGTGTCTGTTTGTCGGCACCAACTGGCCTCACGTTCCGTGGCCCGACGACGGCAGCGAATTTTCGCCCGACGAACTCCGGATCCCGCCCACGCACGTCGACAATGCGACCACGCGCCAGTGGCGAGCCCGCTACTTGGCAGCCGTCCGCAACATGGATGATGAACTCGGTCTGGTCTACGATGCGGCTCGCGAGCACCTTGGGAAGAACGTGGTTTTCCTTCACACCAGCGACCACGGGGCTCAATGGCCCTTTGGCAAATGGACTCTCTACGAAGACGGTGTCCGTACCCCGCTGATCGTAAGCTGGCCCGGAAAGATCCCCGCAGGCACCCGCACCGACGCGATGGTGTCGTGGATCGATATCCTGCCGACGCTGGTCGAGACCGCCGGAGGCACGCCGCCGCAGAACATCGACGGTCGCTCTTTCTTGGCCGTGTTGCAAGGTGAAACGGACGTGCACCGCGAGGCGATCTTTACGACGCACAGCGGAGACGGAAACAACAACGTTTTTCCCATCCGCGCCGTTCGCACCGTTGACGGTTGGAAGTACATCCGGAATTTGCACCCCGAGTTTCGCTTCCACAGCCACATGACGAGAAATCATGCAGACAGCGGCTACTGGATCAGTTGGCTGCAGTCGGCCGTCACCGACGCGAAGGCTCGCGAGAGAGTGCGAGCGTATCAGCAACGGCCTGCCGAGGAGTTGTACTATTTGGAAGATGATCCCTGGGAGCTTACGAATCTGATCGACGATCCCGCGCACGCCGCCCGAGTCGCGGACCTTTCCCAACGCCTGGATCGATGGATGGAAGACACCAAAGACCCGCAAACCGTCTTCGGCGCCCCGAGAAAGATCGCCGCCGCCGATCGTCCCAACATCATCACCGTGTTCATCGACGACATGGGATGGTCGGACCTCTCCTGTTTCGGTGGCGACGTGGTCGAGACCAAGAACATCGACCGGCTGGCAGCCGAGGGCATCCGCTTCACCCAGTTCTACGTGAATTCACCCATCTGTTCGCCGTCGCGAGTCGCGTTGACCACCGGCCAATACCCGCAGCGTTGGCGGATCAACTCGTTTTTGGCTCGGCGAAAGATGAACGTCAATCGGGGCCTGGCCCAATGGTTGGACCCCGCCGCGCCGGTGCTGGCCCGCGAACTGCAGCACAACGGCTATGCGACCGGGCATTTCGGAAAATGGCACATGGGCGGGCAGCGCGACGTGGACAATGCCCCGCCGATTTCCGAGTACGGATTCGATCGCAGCTTGACGAACTTCGAGGGAATGGGCCCCAAGCTGCTGCCGCTGACCCTGACGCCCGAGTCCGAAAAACCGGGCCGAATCTGGGAGGATGCCGTCCGGCTGGGCGGTCCTGTGACTTGGATGCAGCGTTCCGAGATCACGGCGGGCTTTGTCGAAGCGGCCGTTGAGTTCATCGACCATGCCGAAGCGACCGGTCAGCCCTTCTTTGTCAACGTCTGGCCCGATGACGTCCACGCCCCCTTCTTCCCACCCCTGGACCGTTGGGGCGACGACAAACGAGCCTTGTATTACGGCGTGCTCAAGACGATGGACGAACAGTTGGGCGTGCTGTTCGATCGTATCCGCAACGATGAAGCCCTGCGCGATCGCACCTTGATCGTGTTGTGTTCGGACAACGGCCATGAACCGGGGGCCGGCAACAGCGACCCGCTGCGCGGCGCGAAGACGTGGCTGTACGAAGGCGGAATCCGATCGCCGCTGATCGTATGGGGCCCCGGCCTGCAGGCCGAAGAAACGGCGGGAACGGTCGACGATCGAAGCGTTTTCAGCGCGATCGACGTCAATCGAGCCCTTTACGCTCTGACCGATACGCCCGTACCCGAGGGGCATTCCCTGGACGGCGAAAACGTTCTACCAGCCCTGCTTGGGGAATCGCAGCAGGGCCGCCGAGCGCCGCTCTTCTTCCGTCGCCCTCCCGATCGGCCGGGCGACAGCGATCTGCCCAATCCCGACCTGGCCGTCCGCGATGGCAAGTGGAAGCTGATGATCAACTACGACGGCAGCGATCCGCAATTGTACGATCTGCAAGCTGATGTGTCGGAATCGGAGAATCTGGTGGACCAGTTTCCCGAGGTCGTCCAACGGCTGAAGCAAGCCGTCTTTGCTTGGAATGCCGCCATGCCGATGGACGCAGGGGACCCGAACTTCCGGCGACGAGCGGACGTTGACGGCGCTTCGTTGCCGCCGAACCAATTTGTCAACCCGATCGGCGAAGGAGCCGATCCGTGGGTCGTTCGCGATCCGCACGCCGATCGCTACCTGTGGTGCTTTTCCGAAGGGAACCGAGCGATCGCCATCCATAGCAGCCAACGGCTCACCTCGCTGGGCAGGAAGCACGTCGTGTGGCGGGCTCCGAATCGAGGTCCGGTTTCGCGACAAGTGTGGGCGCCGGAACTGCACTTTCTGGACGGCAAATGGCATATCTACTTCGCCGCCTCCGACGGCAGGAACGAAAACCATCTGGCCTACGTCTTGGTCTCCGACGATGCCGATCCTTTGGGAAATTACACCTTGCACGGTCCGTTGGAAACGGGCGACGTGGCTGGGGCACCGATCTGGGCGATCGACATGACGGTGCTGGAACACCGGGGCCAACGCTACGCATTGTGGTCCGGCTGGGACGAACCGGGCAGCGATCGGCAGTTCTTGTACATCGCCGCGATGGCGTCGCCCACCGAAGTCATTCCACCTCGGGTTCTCATGTGCGCCAACGATGATTTTCCCTGGGAGTTCACCGAAGACGGCGGCAAAGGTCGAGGGTTGAACGAAGCGCCGCAGGTGCTGAAGACGGATCGGCGGACGTTCGTCCTGTACTCGTGCGGTGCATCCTGGTTGCCGACGTACAAGTTGGGGCGATTGGAGCTGACCGGCAGCAATCCCCTGGATCCGTATGCCTGGGTCAAGCACGATCGACCGGTCTTCACCTCGACCGAAGCGACCTTCGGCGTCGGCCACTCGTGCTTCGTGCCCTCACCCGACGGGTCCCAGTTGTGGCACGTCTATCATGCCAAACGCGACCGCCAGCCCGGTTGGCGACGATCGGTTTTCGTCCAGCCGATGGAGATCGGCCCGTTGGGCTTTCCGCGTTTCTTCCGCCCCATCGCTCCCGGAGTCCCACTTGAACGACCTTCCGGCGAACCGTCGTTTGCTCCCGCCGAACTGCCGTATTCTTCGTCGCTGGATGCCGACAGCGACGATTTGGACGCATGGAGTCCGTACGGTCACCACCAGGCGATCGCCTTCGAGCGCGACGGGTTGCATCTCGGTCGCGTTCCCGCCCGTCCGATCAACGACTACCGCTGTGGCGAAAAAGTGATGCTCGATCAACAGGTTCCCGACGATCTGTCCGTCCGAGTCACCATCGATTTCCGCGGCGACGGTCAGGCAAGAGACGCCGGCATCCTGTTTCGCACCACCGGTCCCTCGGTCGGCTACGATGCGCAGCGCGGCTATTTCGTCGGGCTCATCCCAAGCACGAATTTGGTGATTCTCGGGAAGACGGACGGTCGGAACTGGACCGAACTGGCACGGGGCGACACCGACATCGATCCGGCCCAACCGCAGCGATTACAAGTCGACGTGCGTGGCCACCAGATCACCGCCATCCACAATGGCCGCGAGGCACTTCTCGCCGAAGATCCCACCTACAGCACGGGCCAGGTCGGTTTGCGCGTCGTCGACACACACGCCATCTTCACCGAATTTCGGATCGCGCCCGAACCGTGACCAGGCGTTCGGTATCATCCACCTCGCAAGACACCCGGTACTCGTCACCCATGCACGGCTAAATCGATTGACAAGAAACGCCCGGCCACATGCTCATGCAACGTGCAATTCGACGACATCCTTGTCGTGCAGCACGTAGTCGCCTTTGACCTGGGTTCCGTCGTGGACGGCACTGCCCCATACCCGAGCGAACTTCAAGTTCTCGGCAAAGTCCTTGTGGATCAGTTCGGCGATCTCCGACAGCGTTCCGCCCCGCTGGATGGTAAACGGGCGATCGTAGTCCGGTTCTTTCACCGAAGGCAGTTTGGTATAGACTCGCACCACGTCCAAAGGTTCGTAGATCGCGTTGCGCAGCGTTTCGAGCCCCATCCCGTGAGCGGCCGAAATCGGATACTCCGGAAGATCGAGGGGACAGCATTCGTGCATCCAATCCAGCAGCTCGTTGGATTCAGGCAGATCGATCTTGTTGGGGACCAATAAGGTTTGCGTGTACGAGACGCCGATGTCGTTTTCATCCAGGGACGATTGACTGGCCAGTCGCGTCTTGGTCGATGCCAAGTGATCCAGCACCGCTTGCAGCGCATCGATCCCATCGTCCATCCCCACGTCCACCATCAGCAGGACCAGGTCCGCCCCTCGGATCAACCCCTGCGTCACGGGATCGAAATAGTCGGCGGTGATCGGCGGCGTATCGATCAATTGGACCATCACGTCCTCCCAGGGCATCATGCCGGGCGTTGCCTCGGTGGTGGTGAACGGGTACGGCGCCACCTCGGGGGTGGCTCGTGTCAAACTCCGCAACAATTGGCTCTTGCCGGCGTTGGGGCCTCCGATGATGACCGCTCGCCCCGCACCTTGACGCAAGATCCGCTGCCCGCCGCGTTTGCCCTTCGGCTGCGGCTGTTGCAGCTCTTTCTTGATCTTGCTGATCTTGTGCTTCAGCTCCGCATTCAGCTTGTCGGTGCCCTTGTGCTTGGGCAGTTCGCGCAGCATCACTTGCAAGCATTCCAGTTCTTCTTCCGGAGTGCTGGCTCGCCGATATTCTGCTTCGGCTTTCAGATACTGTTGGGTGAGATTGGCAGGCATGATTTTCTGCGAAGAACCATCCGACGTTCGAACTCTATTCCGACTCGGAATCGGGCGCCTTGGCCTTCTTGATCAACGTGACTTCGTTGCCCTTGTCGTTGTACAGCACCTCGTCCATCAGGGACCGCATCAGCCAGACGCCGCGTCCACAGACCGCTTCCAGATTCTCGGGCGACGTGGGGTCGGGCAATTTTGTGGGATCGAAGCCCGGGCCTTCGTCCCGGATCACGAACTTCGCACCCTCGTCAGAAAAACTCAGTTTCACGTACACCTTGCGATCGCGGTACGGCGGTGTGCTGCGGCGTTCTTCCATCGCTTGGTTGTACACGTTGTCGTCTTCCATTTCGCGCAATTCGGAACTCAGTTCCAGGTTCCCGTGATGGATCGCGTTGCGCAGCGCTTCTTCCAAGCCCAAGCACACCAGATCTTCCATCCCCTCTTCGCAGACCCGGGCTTCCCGCATGCAATTGCTCGCGTATTCCAACAGATGGCTGATCAATTGCGTGTCGTTGTCGTGGACGATAAACGTGCTCTCCGAATCCGTCACACATTGCAGGAACCGAGTCAACTCGCGCTTCTCGCGACACAAGGTCAACAACCGCTCGACGATCCCCGGCAACACCTTCTTCATGGACGTCTTGGGGACATAAGCACGCGCCCCGCTGTTGGCCGCTTTGACAGCCATCTCGTCCTGGCTGTTGCTTGTGATCAAGACCACCGGGACCAGGGGATCGGCATGGGTGATTTCCGTCAACAACTCCATCCCGTCGCTACCGGGCATCAGCAGATCCGAAATGATCAAATCCGGCGGATGGCTCTTGATGTGCTCCAGCGCTTCCGCGGCGTCGCTGGCGAACTTCAGTTCAATTTCGGGGGTGTTTTCGAGCAACGTCCCCAACAGACGTTGTTCATCGCTTGAATCATCTACCACAAGTACGGTAGGCATGGAATTGTCCTACGGATGTTGCGTAACAGCGGACCTGACGCGCCGCCTGATGCCGTGATTCGCATCCCCTAATTGCTCACGAAAATATATAG
Source organism: Planctomycetaceae bacterium (assembly GCA_007121535.1). GTDB lineage: Bacteria > Planctomycetota > Planctomycetia > Pirellulales > Pirellulaceae > SKKK01. The sequence continues at coordinate 24,036 of SKKK01000616.1, forward strand.
ACTTTGGTATCGCAGTCTAACCTCTGAATTCCCCCGAGAAAACCGGACGCACCCTTTTTTCCTGTTTTTTTTCTCGGTGGGTATGATTTGACCGCTTTTTCCCCTCCGACAATCCCGATAAGCGGGACCAGTCACCCCCAATCCAAGTGAACCATCCCTTTCATCTGGAAGCGACTTCAGGCTCGGCAGGACGGTCGGGTCGGACTTGGTTGGATCGTACAGGTCGGGTTGGTTTTCGGGCAGCCGTCAATAATGCCGCACTCTGGCGAGTGCGGCTACAGTTAAAATGCGTACTCTGGGGATATCAGTCGACGGTAATTGTATTCCGAAACGCGAGCGAGGTAAGTGGGGGCTGACTTCGTTTACGCTTCGGGCTGCTCTCGCAAGATTACGATCAAGGCCGATCAGCGATATACCCCATCGGCTCCGGGAGCATCGTCGGGGCTGGCCGTGCGGATCTCCATCGCCTCCTCGGCCAACTGGTATTGTTGTTCGACGTATTCTTTCTTGCGAAGCATGTCCTCCGGATCTTCGAAGTTGAACAACAGGGGCAGCTCGCCTTCGATCACTTGCGTGGCCATGCCAGCGATGCGCCAGCCGTCGCTCTGGCGGCGCAGCACCCAAATCACCTCGGTACCCACACGTTCGCCATCGGGCATGTAGTCGATCCACAGGCTTCTGACGTGAGCACCCTGCATGGCTTCGTCCACGAATTGTACTTCGCCCAACTCGTACTCCAGCCGGGACGAGCCTTGTGACTGGATGTCCAGACCGCTGTTGGCCGTCTCTTCGCGAGCTTTGTCCGTCAACAACGCGGAGATCTCACTGTCCTGTCCCGATCGCAGTGCTTCGTAAAACTGAGCTACCGCCTCGCTCGGCGAACTCGCATGGCCATTGTCGACCTGGTTGACCATCAGCACGTGGTCTTGTCCGTCGGGGGCCTCGATCAACGGTCCAGCAACTCGATCCGGGTGCGTGGAATCACCGCACCCGGCGAAGATCGAAGCGGAAAACGCGGTCAGCAAAATCCATTGAATGCGTTGCATCAGCCACTCCTTGGCATGTTTCTACATCTGGGGCGATGTCGACGGAGGCAACCGCCGAATCGATCGCTTGGCAAACGCCAGCGGGAGTGTCTCAGGAGGCGTGGTTTTCGTCAAGAGGAATCTTCGAAACTCGGCAGCTTGATCGAATCAGAAATGGTCTTATCGGTGATGAAAATGTGTCTGGCCGGGTGGTTATCAACCGGAAATCGTGACGGTCGTGTCGGTTTCGGCTTCCACAGGCTGGGCAGATCGGAAACTGTCGACGCGAACCCTGACGGTGTGTTTACCGATGCGAGTTCCACGTGCTTCCAAATAGAATGGATGAAGCGTCTCGTTGGCGCGCACTTCGGCGATGGGCGTCACCTCGATCGTCCGCTGGTCGTCGCTTAGACGTCGTGCTGCGACGGGACCTTTCAAAGAGACGTACTCGATCCCCGGTGGCAATTCGATGGTCAGCGTGACATTGCGATCCGAGACGTTGCGGGCGTTCTCGATGCCGATGATGTAGGTGGTGGTTCCATTCACGGCAATGGGGTCTCGCGTATCGGCGATCGAGACGCGCAGGGCGCCGGTGATCTGCTCCGGATCGGAATCGCGGACGGCGGGCTCATCTGCCGGCGGACGAGGTCGATCGGCCGGTCGGTCGCCGGGCAATATCTGAGTCGTGGTCTCGCGTGTGCCGCGAACCTGTTCGGCCGTCACGACTTCGACCCGGGACCAAGCGGCCGTGGACACGCGCAGGCACTCGTACTTGGCTTCGCGTTCGACCTGATCGCCTGGTTCGATTCGGTCGACCGTCCACACCAGTTCCCCACGGCGCAACGCCGTCGGATCGAAGCCCTTGCTGGCTTCCTGCGGGTAAAGGCTGGGTTCGTAGGTGTTGACGATCCGCACACCCGTCAGCGGTACATCGCCGTCGTTGAAGATCGTCATCAGATAACTGACCGATTGCCCCACGCGTGCCTGTAAAGGACCTTCGATGGTGACTCGCATGCTGGGCTGCGGTTTGGGCTGCGGTTTGGGCTGCGGGTCGGCCGGTGGCAACGCTGGCGTCGGTGGCGTCTCGGGCGAAATGGGTGCTGCGGGTTGACTGACATCGATACAGCCCGAGGTGACCGCCGTGTGCTCGCCCTCCGCAAAGACTTCGACCGTCTGACACAATCGTCCCGGCTGGCGCACGACCAGCGGCAATTCGATTCTGCGAGACTCACCGGCGCCCAGCGGGTCGGGCAGACTGCGCTCCAGCACGCTGCCCGGCTGGCCGACCAGTTCCAAACCGAACGGCAGGCGATTGCGGATCAGCACGCCATGAAGCGGTTCGCTGCCGGTGTTGGTGACCTCGATTTCCATCGTCACGTGGTCGCCGACGCGAGCCGTTGCCGGGCCACTCAACCGGACCGCCAGCGACGAACGGATGACGCGAGTCTGCACGCACGCCTCGGCGGACAGCGAGGGTTGCTGTACCGAATCGCCGCTGGCCGCGCGGACGCAAAAGCGCACGTCGCCTTCGTACTCGGGCCGCAGATGAATGGCCAACGATTGCCATTGGGACGGCGCCAGGCTGCCCAGATTCCAAACCAGTCGATCGCCGATGACTTGGGCCGGAGGCTCGCTCTGCAGAAAACTCATGTTGGCCGGGATCGTCGCGCTGACCGTGAAATCGTGAGCCACAACGTCGCCGGCGTTCGAAACATCCGCCCGATAACTGGCCACGCCGCCTACCTGAACGCTCTCGGGGCCATACAACGTGACCTGCGGATCGGGGGCGCTCCACGTGACCGAAGTGAAACCGCGGCCCACGACCATGCGAGGCAAATCGTCGTTCGGATCGGACGGACGAATGATCTTGATTTCGACCTGCGCCGTCTGACTACGACTGACGGGGATCACTTCGACGCTGGCGCGGCCCGTCTGGTCCGCCGTCACTTCCATGCTGGTTTGCCCTTCACTACCCAGCCATGCACCGTCCTGCAGCAGTTCGTATCGAACGGTCCAACCTTCTTGCGGTTTGCCCGACATGCGTTGCACGAATGTCGTCAACGTGTGCGGCTGATTCGCCTGGACGACCGCCTGCGGGGGCAACGTCCATTGAACGTCCACCCAATAGATGGTCGCCGTCTGACGTCGTCGATCCCAATCCTCGGCCTTCGGCGCCAAGACGGTAACGTGCGACGTGCCTTCGGATGGACTGGTGACCGTCACCCAGGTTTGGCCGCGAAGGATGCTGATATCATCCAACGGCGTCGGGGTGCCGCGAGTCAGGATTTGTGGCGAGGCCGATGTCCAGGTGATCGCTTCGCTGCCGCTACGGCGATGCGATGCATGATGCAGGATCTGTCCCAGATGATGACCGTCACTGGAAGTGGTCAGCAGATGCCCCACGCTGTCGGGGGCGATGGTCCATTCGATCCGTTGTCTCGGTTCGTACTCGCCTCGCTTGCCCACCAGTCCGGCGACCAGGATCACTTCGCTGCCCACCGGAGCCATCAAGCGATGCGGCGCCACCAGGATCCTGCCGACCGGCGGCGGGGCGGGCGGCGGCGGGGGCGGAGCAGCAGGTGGCGGAGCTTCCGCGACCGGCGGAGCTGCGATTCCACAGGAGGGATCCGTGATCTCACACGTCGGTTGGACTCCGCAAGACGGCTGGACTCCGCAAGATGGGGCAGCCACGTGGCATGTGGGCCCCGTGCAACGACAATGGCCGAACACGCATCCATGACCACCCGACCAGGGTACAATCGGCGGTGGAGGAGGTTGGGTCGGACAAGGTGGAACGGACGGCGGACTTTGATAAGCCGGTTCCGGCATCCCGGGAACCAAGGTCGGAGCGACCAACGTCGTGTAACGATCGGCTGGCAAGAAGATACGCTCCCCCGTCGGATCGATGGCCGGTAGCCGGAACTGGGCACAACCAGCGCCAAGCATGGTGCTGCCGCACACCAGAGCGACCAAGAGTGGAAAAGAGGGACGCTGAACTGCCATTTTCGTTACCGATTCCTCGGGACTTCGAAACCGCTTCGATAAGTCTTCTTGGCAAGCCTACCATGCGAAAGGGGAAGATGTGGCGTTTTGTCAACATGTGACGTTGCCGAAACGCAACCGGAGTGCATCGGTTTCAACGGTGGCAACAGTTCTCGGGGTCGCCCAACCCGTTTGGACAACCAGCGACATTGACGGGAACGCCCTGAAATGTCAGACTTCTGCGACCAACAGCCAATCGAACCAGGGAAATATCGATGACGTTCGCCGCTGCCTTGCCGCATCCTCCGCTGCCCCTTTTGGTCACAGGGATCGCGGGCGTTGCCGGATATAACGCTTTTTTGCACTTTCGCGATCGGTATCCCGGTCAGGTGATCGGGGTGCGAAGGGTGGACAATTGGCCGCTGAGCGGTCCTGGAATCGTCGCCTGTGATCTTCACGATCATGATGCCTTGTGCCGTCTGTTCGATCGATATGGTTTCGCCGCCGTGCTGAATTGCGAAGGCACTTGCAAGCTGAAATCATGTGAACTCGACCCGTGGCTGGCTTGGCGAGTGAACGTGATCGGCGTGCAGAATCTGCTGGAGGTGATGGCTGGCGCCGCCGTTCGACTGATCCATCTGTCCGTCGACCTCGTGTATTCGGGCGACACGAATCGTCCGACGGGCTATCTGGAGGACGATCCTCCCGATCCGGTGACCATTTACGGGAAGACGATGGTCCAGGCAGAGCGACTGATCCTGGCGGAACGTCCGGATGCTTGCATCTTGCGGATCTCGTTGCCGATGGGCAAGAGCTTCAATGGCCACGCGGGCGCGATCGATTGGATCGAGTCGCGTTTTCGCAAGGGAAAACCTGTCACGCTGCTGCACGACGAAGTTCGCACCCCGACATTCATCGAGTGTTTGAATCGCGTCTTCCATGCGGTTCTGGTCAATCGGATGTCGGGCGTGTTTCACGCCGGGGGGCCTCGGCGCTTGAGTCTGTATCAAATCGGCGAGATTCTGCAGCGGCGTGGCCGTTTCGATCCCGGGCTGCTGATCGGATGTTATCGCAACGGTTATGCCCCGGTGCCACCGCGAGCCGGGAATGTCACCATGGATTCGAGCCGTCTGGCTGCCGCACTGGGTTATCATCCGCTGGCCGCATGGCCCGACTAGTGCGTTGTCCAGGCGAAATCTTTGGGTCGCGATGAGTGAGCGGCACGGCGCTAGCCGCCGGTTCTGGACGCGACCGGCGGCTAGCGCCGTGCCGCTCACAATCCGCATTTTTCACCTGGACCACCCGGACAACGCACTAGGCCACCAGCCGGGTGCTTACGGTTGGCTCAGCACGTCTTCGAGCCGTTTGAGACCTTCCACGTTGAACACGGGGGGAAGCGATATGGGGGCGTCGTGCGTCACGGGAAGGGGCATGCGGCGATTGAACTCGGCGTACATCTCCACGGAATGTTCGAGCAAGATGCGCCGGACCTCCAGGATGCTGCGAGGGTGCTGGTGGATGTTCACGTGGTCCGCATCCACCACGATCTCCGATTCGGCGTCCTCCAGTCGAGCGCTCGCCAAGCCCACAACTCCGTCGCCCCTTTCCGAGACGCGTCCCAGAATAGTCTTGCGCGACACCTGGCCGACGATGTTGTGGTACTTCACCGCCGGCGATCGCCGCGCGCTCAGCATGACTGGCAAAACGGGCGATTCCGGTGACAGGGAATCGATGCTGGTCGTGACGGTCAACAGGTCCGTATTGCGGAAAAAATCCGGGTTGTCGCGGATGATGCGAGTCTTGACCTGCAGTAACTGGGCGGGCAACGTGATCAGCTTGCGGCCCAGCCAGCGCGTGTAGTCATTCGCGAAACGGCTGCCGCGATGCGGCGTACCAATCGTGACGACTCGGCGAATCGACGGATTCGGCTCGAAAAAGATGGTGCTGGCCAACCGCTGACGCGTCTCCTCTTCGGCGACCAGTTCGTCGAAGGAACGGTCGCTCAGGATTTGCCAAAAGTCATAGCCACTGTCCAATGTCTGCATCCGGGACACCAGTCCGCCCATGCTGTGGCCGATCAGCACCATCTGGTCCAACGATTCCCAGCGACGGTTGGGGTCGATGATTTCCCGCGTTCGTGCCAGGTCCTCGCGCATTTGGGCTGCCGTGATCCAAAAGGGCTGGCCCGTCGGGTACATGTACGTCCAGAACTGGTACCGGTCGCGGATCTCCGGCAACGCCCGCAAGTCGTTGATCATCTCCGACCAGGTTTCCGGACTGGACCACAAACCGTGCACCATCAGAACGGGAATCTTGCGCGGATCGAACGCTTCCAGCATGTACAGACCGCGCAAGTGGCTCGTGCGGTTCGGATCCAAGAGTCCGGCGGTGGCGAGGCTGCCAAGACGGAATTCCGGGTTGTCCAGGTAATAGCCCAACGGAGTCGTCAGATCCGATTCCAAAGGCACGAAACGCCCGTCGATTTCGACGACGTTCGAAGCCAGGGGATCCTGAAGTTCCAACGCACAGACAATCACTTGCTGATCCCCGGCGTGCGACGTGGGATGTTCGACCGCTCGAAGAATGGCCGTCACCGGAACGCTCATTCCGCGGGGATAGAAGATCGAAGCGGGATCCTGGTCGTCATCGCTGCGGCGAACGGCGATCAGCGGCACGCCCAACCCGTAATTCACGTGCCGGTGCTGCAAGCCACGGACGTGATAATCCGAAACGAATTCGAATCGCTCCAGTGCCTGGTTGCCCCATAAACCCCGTATCACCACATGGACATCCAGCCGATGTCCGTCGTGCTCCATCGTGTATGTTTCGCCGGGTCGCAACTGCCCTTGCGAGTTGATGATCCGCAACAAATCCTCGAGCGAAGCATTATACAGATCGCAAGCCATTCGGAATTGCGGGTCGTAGTAGCTGCGAACCAACTCGAATCGCGGCGAAAACAGATACAGGTAAGACTGGGCCACGGCTTCGGTGTAAAACTTCAATGCTCGTGCAGTATTCCCGGACATCTGCGCGCGTTTGCCCATCACGTAGGCCAGTTCGGCGATCGCGTACGTCTTCTCCAAAGACGGATCGTCGCGGTTCTGCTGCTGTAAGCTGTCAAGCGTGCGGGTAGGGATGTCCCGGCCATTGCTGCTCAAGTCGTATCGCTGCAGCAGTTGCTCCGTGCGGTGCGAAGGGCTCGGACCGCTCTGCGACAAAAGATTAAGAGGCCCTTCCAATGGGTTGTAAGGCGTCTTGCGTACCGACAGATACGAAGTGGACGCACAACCGCCGGCCAGGATGACCAACAGGAAGAGTTGCAGGCGCGTGCTCCACCGACAAGCGGATCGAATCATCGTTCCCATGATTGCAGGACAAGCTGTTTCGGAAGAAGGGCGGGGACGATAGTCGAATCGCGAGCATCAGGTCAAGAGCAAATGGGCTTGCGCCCGTTCGGGTGTTCAACGTGAAAATCTCCGTAGTTTCCCCAGATGCTGCAATCGCTACACGGATCAATTCGGGCACGAGCGTCAAATACCGGGCCCCGTCTGGCCGATGAACTAAGCGCCCACCGACGAACCAAGCCGCTTTAGCAACCTAGTGCGTTGTCCAGGCGAAATCTTGGGGTCGCGATGAGTGAGCGGCACGGCGCTAGCCGCCGGTGACGTCGAGAACCGGCGGCTAGCGCCGTGCCG
>SKKK01000642.1 GCA_007121535.1 Planctomycetaceae bacterium
GCGTCCGCGTCTATCCGGTTTTCGGACGCGAGCCCTTCGTGCAGATCGAACGGATTCAGCCCGATCTGGCCATCGTGTTTCCGCACGGGCGACTGCTGCGCGGCGACGAAGCACCGGCCCTTTTGCAGCGAATGGGCATCCCCTGTCTGAGCGCGCTGCATCTGATCGTCGCTCGACAGCAGTGGCAGGAGGACATGCGCGGCATGTCGGCCGGGTTGTTGAGCCGCATAATCAAAGGGGTCAGGCCCCTTTGATTTATGCGTAACCCAATTATCGCCATGGAAGCTGAAGCAAAGCAATCTGGACTTTTCGTTCACGCTCTTACGTGAAAACCGTGATTTAGTCCGCAGCCTGCCCCTGCATTTCTATCCATGCGAGGTTGAATCGTGCAAGTTGGATTGCGGAGTACTGGCCATCGGGGCCGCCTTCGAAAAGCAGGTAGGTGTAGCCTTCGCTTGGTGTTCCGGGGCGTCCTGCCGCCATGGACGAATAGGCGCTGGGGCCTTCGAAGACGAGCCGTTTGACGGGCCAGGTTTCGCCGCCGTCGTAGCTGGCCCATACGGTAATGTTGCGGCGTCCGCCGCCGCCTGACCCGCCGTCTGCGTCAAGGTTGCTGTAGACAAAGATATCGGCGTTGTCATGGGGCAGGCGTGTCAGCCCGGCCATACAGCCGTAGGCGCTGCCGCGCATCCCGTCGGGCAGGTAGGGACACCGGTAGGGGCCCAGCCATGTGGCGCCGCCGTCGTCGCTGAAGGCAATGTAGCGGTTGCCCTGCGTCATGTGTTCCCGGGAATTGTAATAGATGCGTCCGTCGCTGCGTTCGGCGAGTGCGCCTTCGCCGGTGCCCAACACGGGAAAGGGCGTGCTCGTTTGCCAAGTGCGGCCGCCGTCGTCGCTGTAGATGGCGGAATTGTAGATGTACGGCCTGAAGGGCAGCGAGTTGTCCATACCCGGCGGAAACACCCGCGCCGGCTGCACCATGCGCCCTTTGTGTTCGCCGAAGCGCAGAGTAATGCCGGAGTCCGCGCCGTGTGTGCCGCCCACACCGCCGAAAGCATCGGGGTGGATGGTTGTCTCCTCTTCGCGCCAGGTCACCCCGTCGTCTTCACTTCGGTACATGGTGTTTTCGCTGTCGAAGGCGAGAACATCACCGCTTTCCTCGTCCACAATCGCCGCGCCCATGTGCACGCGCGCTTCGCTGATTTGTATCGCCGCCCCCCAGGTCGCGCCCCCGTCTTCACTGCGCCGCACCACCATGGGGCTGTTGCCACGGTCGGCACGAAAAGCCAGCACGGTACCGTCCAGCGTCACCACAATGCTGGGAAACCTGTGTCCCTCGAACAACGCCTGCATTTCAAGAAAAGCCTCGTCATTTCCGTCGTCCGCCAACGCTTCCCCGTGGACAGAAACCAGAACAGACAGGGCCATCAATGTCGCAAACAGAATTTCTCTCATGGTACGTACCTTTTCCAATTGGTTTGTTCCCGTGAAAGAAGTATAGCCCCGATTTCCGGTGTTTGTCAATATCCGTGACGGGAATCAAAGGGGTTAGGCCTCTTTGTGTTTTTCGGTCCGGCAGTGCGTTCATTGTAGCCGACCATCAGGGTACGAGGGACGGATGGAATCGTCGGTACTCAGCCTCGGTCTCGAATCGCCCTTGTGTCCCAGTGGCCGTCAGAGAGTCCGGCCCTTGCCTGGAGAACACATCAAAGAGGCCTGACCCCTTTGATTCCACATGGCATAGAAACCGGGTACGCCTTGCAGACGAGGATGCTGCAACAAATCCCGACCGTCCGTTCGGCGCAGCTCATCGGCAAAGCGGAGCGCGCTGCTCGGGCGTCATCGCTTCGGCCAACCAGTCGTAACCGATCGCCAAGCCTCGCATGATGTCGCCCCGGGCTTCGGCGAAACTGCTTGCGAAAAACTCGGCCAAACCTCCAACACCCGACGCGGGTCCACCGCCCAACTTTCGGGGAACGTCGGAAACCCGGACCAATAAACTTCGATTGTAGCTTGTCCCAAGTTCCTCCGCTGCGGCGACTTGCACTTCGGCTTCGCCCGCGTCCGCTGCCCGGACTGCCCACCCGGGCCTTCCTGGCCGAGCACCGGGCCGCGACCGGCAAGGAGGTCGAGGAGATCAGCAGTAACGCGATGGGCGTTCTGTTGACCTACCCGTGGCCCGGCAACGTCCGCGAGTTGCGCAACGCCTTGGAGTTCGCGGTCATCTGCGCCCGCGGCTCCATCGTCCAGCCCGAGGACCTGCCACCGGAACTGCTGCAAGTGCGTTCCGCGGCCCCTTCGGCCGAGCCGGAACGCGACGAACGCGAGCGCATTCGGACGGCGCTGGAGCGGGCGACCGGCAACCGCACCCGGGCGGCCGAACTGCTGGGCATCAGCCGGGCGACCCTGTACCGACGGATGCGGGAATTGGGCATCGAGGCGCCGTGAGCCGCGGGACGTTGTTTACCGGACATCGGACGCCCACACGCAGGCATGCCTCATTCCAGACCGCTGCTGCAGCATGGAACCGCCGCGTGGAACGATACTCCGCATCGCCGGACGCGGATTACCGCTTGCGTTCCCGCCGCGCGTGTCAACGCCTTTCGGGCTGCACGTAGGGGAATCCCGCGTCGTTGGTCTCCCCGGCCCACTCGACCAGCAACCGGCGATGCCGGTCCAGTTCTTCTCGAAAGTCTGCGGCCACAGCCAGGTTCTTCGTTTCTCCCGGATCCGACACCATGTCGAACAACTGCTCGCGATTCTCGCCCACGTCGTACACACAGTACTTGAATTGCCGGGTCCGAATCATCCTGCCCCGAAGCCCGAGGCGCTCCGTGCCCCTGGCAAAGACCGTCTGGGCGACGACGAATTCTCTGTCCAGTTTGTCCGTCTCGCCCGTCAGCAGCGACCGCAGTGATATGCCGCGCATGGATTTCGGCCTTTCCGCGCCTGCCAAATCCAGGATCGTCACCGGAACATCCAAAGCCACAGAAACCAGTTCGGTCGATACTCGGTGCGACGTGCCGCCGGGCATCGTCATGAGCAAAGGAACTCTCGTCGACTGATCGTAAAGAATCTGCTTCTGGTTCCAATGGTGCATGGCGATGCCTTCGCCATGGTCGCTGAGAAACAGGACC
>SKKK01000643.1 GCA_007121535.1 Planctomycetaceae bacterium
ATCTACCGGGCCTTATACCCTCGCTGGAAGTTCTGGCAGCTTGGCGATTCGTTGGAAATCGAGACCCTGATGATGGACCTGCGCCGGCGGTTTGGGATCGAAGCCCAGGACTGGCATCCTGGCATCTCGCTGGCTGACCTCGTTGGGCTGGTCGGACACCTCAACTCCCCCGCCGAATGACCGCAAGCCAAGCCCTCGGACCACCCTCCGCGAAAGTCTCCTCGGACTGCGGATTGGGCTCGAATTGCGATGGCCTGATCGACTCGACAGTCCAGCCGTCAGCAAAGGCCGCTCGGATTTCGTCCTGCCTGATACGCCGTGGTCCCCTGTCATGGGGTTCTTCGTCGCTGAAGCACATCAGAAACAGCCTGCCGCCTGGCTTGGTAACGCTCAACAAAGCGGCGACGTAGGCCCGGCGATCCACATCCGACAGCACATGGAACAGCCCGCAGTCGATCACGCTGTCGTACTGGTGACCCAGGCTCGGTAGTCTCAAGGCGTCCATCTGAAGGAATTCGGCCACCACACCAAGCTCTTTGGCCTTCCGCTTGGCCTCCGTGATCGGAGACTCGACGAAATCAATCCCGACCACCTGCTGTCCACGCTGGGCAAAGAACAGGGCGTTGTCGCCGGTGCCGCAGCCTGCATCGAGAACCACCCCGGTGATCTGGTCAGCGATTTCTACAAGTGCGGGCTGGGGTCGGCCAAGATCCCACGGTGGTTTGCCTTCGTAGGCCACTTGAAAACGTTCATGGGTGGGGTTGGTGCTCATGCCTGCTTTTCCTTGTCCGGCCTATGCAAGTTGCACTGCCGTTGCCTTTGTTCGCCGAATCGCATTCCTATCAACCCTCTCCCAACCCGTCGTAACAGTCCGACAACTTCGGTCCCAAGTCCTCCGGCACGCCTAGCCTCGCCGTATCTCTCAGTCCCGTCGAGATGGAATGTGCTCCAGCAGTTCCGGCGGCAGGGTCTGGTGACGGATCGGGCCTGGCTGCAAGTCATTGGGAGTGACCACGTGGGGTTCGGGGTCGGACATGGCTGTCTGGGCTTTCGTAGGGCTGGGATGAATCGAATCACGCATCTGCTTTGCGTACCGTTCGATTATCGTCCCTGAGCCCGCCCTTGCCAACTGGTGAACATCTCTCGGGGGACGACGGCCGCCGCGCAACGGTTGCGCACCCGAAATGGTTCCAGCGGTCAGCCTCTGCCAAAAAGCCGATAACGCTGTTACCCTGGACGATTGCCAGCCGATGCCGCATAACCCGTTGCATTCGGCACACCCAGACACCTCGGTCACGTCAGGTTACCCAATGAACGACGATGCAAGCGGTCCCCTTGAATTGGCTTCGCCCACTACGATCCCGCCCACCACGTCCAGCTACTGGGTCGTACCCGGTCGTTTGCTGGCCGGTGCTTACCCCGGTGATTCGGACCCGGAGGCACACCGGGCCAAGGTCCAGGACCTGATCGACGCCGGTATCCGCACGTTTGTCAACCTGATGGAGGAAGACGAGACCGACTACTCCGGCGAGCCGTTCGTGCCGTACCAGGACTTGGCCCGGCAACTCTGCCCAGACGCAAGCTGTTGCCGCCATGCCATCCGCGATCTGTCCGCACCGACCCCCGAACTGATGACCACCATCTTGGACGCTATCGACGAATCGATGGCCGGCGGCAAACCGGTCTACGTCCACTGCTGGGGCGGTGTGGGCCGAACCGGCACCGTGATCGGCTGCTGGTTGCTGCGGCACGGACTGGCGGAACCGGACAATGTGCTCAGGGTACTGATGGAGATCAGGCAGCAAGACCGAGAGCGACGCCAGCGGATGTCGCCGGAATCCCCCGAGCAACAGCGGTTCGTGAAGGGGTGGCTGGAACGGGAACGGGAACAAGGGTAGGATTGCAGCTGGCTGGACGACGGTCGTCCAGCGGCGGATCGGCGGTAGACGAGCCCGGCCCACGAAGCACGGGACAGACGGAAGCGGCGGTAAGACGCTTTCAGGTGGTAGGTCTGGTCGTCGCCAGTCGGTCGTTCCGGTCGTTACGCATGAAAGGACGAGGTGAGTTCCCCAATGATGAAACTCAAGCCAATCAGCCTTCGTCGCTCTGCGACGCTCACGGAAAAGTGGGTCCAGGAACAAATCGCCGACGACCCGTCGATCTTGGGCCTCGGGGATCTCGTTCTGAAGGACAAGGAGCGGATTCAGTCCGGCGCTGGTCGGCTCGACCTGCTTCTACAGGATCCAGAAACGTTGAAACGGTTCGAGGTGGAATTGCAACTCGGCGCAACGGACGAAACGCACATCATTCGCACGATCGAGTACTGGGACATCGAACGTCGGCGGTATCCCCAGTACGAACATTCCGCTGTGATTGTCGCCGAAGAAATCACATCGCGTTTTCTCAACGTGATCCAGTTGTTCAATGGCAACATCCCGCTCATCGCCCTGAAAATGACGGCATACAAAATCGGTGATGATTACGCGCTGACATTCGTGAAGGTGCTCGATGAGCTGGCGTTTGGCCTAGTCGACGACGACGAAGTCACAGAGCCGACCAATCGTGACTTCTGGGAGAAGCGCGGCAGCAAGAAGACTCTGCAACTCACGGACTCGCTGCTCGAAGTCGTAAAGGAGATCGAGCCGAACGCGTCCCTGAACTACAACAGACATTATATTGGGCTCAAAGTTGAAGGTTCGGTCATGAATTTCGTGACCTTCCTCCCGAGGAGGGCTCACGTGATCATGGCCTTCAAGCTTCCCCAGACCCAAGAGGTCGAAGAAGAAATCGCCGAGGCTGCTGTGGACTCAATGCCCTACGATGGGACATGGAAACAGTACCGACTTCGCATTGGTGACAAACTTGAAGAATCGGAGCAATCCTTGATCCGAAACCTCGCGAAACGTGCTCATTCGACCTATGGGAAACCTGCGTAACACCCCGGTGCATGCGAGGCGGCGACGTCATCACAAGTGGCAACGTCACGCGAGTCGCCCGCGTGATTGGGAACATTCGTCCGCTCTGGCGGCGTGGGCGTGGATGGCTGCGAAGGGGGCTCGTGGGGCGACGAACCGATGGCGAAAGAGTCGAATTGTAGGGCCGTGATCGGGATCACCGCAACATTGGGAG
>SKKK01000223.1 GCA_007121535.1 Planctomycetaceae bacterium
GTCGCCGCCGGGGCCGGATTGGGATTGGCTCTGTTGACCAAGACCACCTGGATCGTCTTGTTCGCCGTGTGGCCCGTGCTGTGGGTGCTCTGGTGGAGTGGTGGGCGGAAGGGGTCGGGAGTCGTTTTCGGGGAAAGCGTCCTCCATGTGGTTGGTCGTCGGCCGAAAACGACTCCCGACCCCGTTGACCTCGGTCGAGCGACGCAGTTGACCAACGCGACCGGAACGAACGGAATGAATTCCGTTCTACGGGCTTGGCTCGCCACGGGCGGTCAGCTTGCCGTCGTGTTGTTGGGGGCCGTCTATGTGCTGAACTTGGGCTATGGGTTCGAAGGTTCCTTCAAACCGTTGGGCCAGTACACGTTCGTCAGCCGCACCTTGGCTGGAGAAGATTCGGTGCCGGACGGCGGCATGGGGGGAAACCGGTTCACCGGCACGTGGCTTGGCGCGGTGCCGGTACCGGTCCCGGAGAATTTCCTGCGTGGAATTGATTTGCAGAAGAGCGATTTCGAGGAAACGAAGAGATCGTTCCTGTGGGGCCACTGGAAGCAGGGCGGCTGGTGGTACTATTACCTGGTCGCGGCGCTGTTGAAGGTGCCGCTGGGAACTTGGGTCCTGGGCGCGATGGCCGTGGGATGCACGTTGTCGGCCTGGGGCGGCCGCGGCTACGGGGCCGGATGGCGCAGCGAATGGACGCTGTTGCTGCCGGCGCTGGCGGTCTTCGTGCTGGTCAGTTCGCAGACGGGGTTCAGCCGGTATTTCCGTTACGTGCTGCCCTGCTTTCCGTTTGTCTATATCTGGATCAGCAAAGTCGTTTGCTCGGTGCAGTGGAAGGACTGGTGGATCGCGGGCCTGGCAGGCGCAGCCTTGCTTTGGTCGGTGGGCAGCAGTCTGGGCATCTATCCGCACAGTTTGTCGTACTTCAACGAGTTGGCGGGCGGCCCGAGGCATGGGCACCGGTACCTGCTGGACGCGAACATCGACTGGGGGCAGGACCTGGGCTATCTGAAGCGGTGGCTGGATGCGAATCCCGACGTCTCCTTGGTGCATTTGGACTGGTTGGGATTCATCCCCGCCAAGCATTTTGGAATCGAAGTCGCCGATCGACCGCCGCGCCGTGGGGCGGACGAACGGTCCCCATCGACGGCAGATGCCGGCAGGGGGCCCGAACCGGGCTGGTACGCCATCAGCGTCCACCGACTGTTCGACGCGGGCGACCGGTATCGGGCTTTCCAGCAGCGACAGCCCACCGCCACGGCGGGTTACTCGATCTACATCTATCACGTTAAGTCTGACCCGCAGCAAGAGTGATGGCGGTCTTGGTTCTCAGCCCTTGGCACGTGGTCAAAAACAACTTCCCGGTTCTCGTTGCGTTGGTGAGCGGCACGGCGCTAGCCGCCGGTGGGACGGGAGTGCGAGGTTACAAACCGGCGGCTGGTGTTTATTACAGCCTCTTGCTGTAATTCACAATCCACCGTTAGGCTGGTTTTAGGATTCGGAGAATTCAGGGCAAAATCAGGAAAAAGTTGGCATCTGGTAGTTGCAAAGGGTGATGCAGCGCAGTTATAATGCACCCAGTCAGGGAGGGTGTTGGCCGCAGCGGAGCTGCAACTTTTCTGGAACAGGGTCATTCGATCAGCCCGAACCATTCATCGTGCCGAGGCCGTGGATCGTCCGGGTTGACCGTGAGCTTTGCAACCCGCATAAAGGGGGACTAGCGATGAGAAGGACGGACACACGCGATTCTCTCGGCGAGTCTGATCATGATCGTTCGGGGCAGCAGAAATCGCGGTTCGCGCAATCGGCCTCCGTTGGGGGGGGGGGCGTGGTTGAATCGAACGAGCCTGAACCGGTGGACGAGGTCCCGGTGGCGTGCGACACGTCGCTGACGCCTTGCTTGCAGGTGCTTCGTGCCTGCCAACAGGGTGGTGACGACCAGGCGTGGGCCGAGTTGTACCTGATGATCGAAGATGCCGTCTCGCGGCCGATCAGCCGGTGGTTGCGGCGGTTCGGCTTCTCTGAGTCAGAAGCCGAAGTGGTCGTGCTGGAATTGGTCGAGGCGCTGTACGTGAACGACTGCCGCAGGTTGCGCTCCTGCCGGGCGAATTGCGACGCGATGTTCCACGGCTGGCTGCGGACGGTAGCCCAACACTTCACGCTGGACTGGCTGGCGCACCCTGAGCGAAACCGCAGAGAGAGCTGTGCGCCGGGACTGGATGCGGTGGATGAATCGGGGCCTGGCGAGTCCGAGATTCGAGTGTGCCTGGACGAGTGGCAGCCGGAGATGAAGCCTAAGCATTTCCATCGGTTGTTGATTCTGGTGGGTTGGCACGTGGTGGAGCAGCAGCCTGCGGAACGGACACTGCGGCACTGGCGGCAAGAACTGGTGCGAGAATACTCGGAGTTGTTCTAGACGATGCGCATTTAGCTGGAATGTCACACCGTGGGCAGACTGGCGCATGGGGTAAGCTGAACTTTCCTTTCCGGACCTAGAAAGGTGATGACCGGCCGGCTGATTCCACCGGGTGTAGATCCAGGATACCACAAACATCGTAAGCTTCGCAATCTATCTGGCAATCACGACGAGGGAGGTACGAATTGGGCTTTTTTTCCGGGAATTGGAACAACCAAGCGTTTTTTCGAGCCGGGCGAGGGCCGGATTCCCGTCTTGAGAATTAGGGTGGGAATGCACGAACTGAAAATGGCACTGGACGCCGGTAGATGGGCTGGTGTTTTCCACCGGTCTGGGGTGGTCAACGCCACCGGCGGCTAGTCAACGCCACCGGCGGCTAGTCAATGCCACCGGCGGCTAGCGCCGTGCCGCTCAATGGGACCGCAAATTGCGGGGGGGAGGGGGGAATCGTGATAGCATGTTTTAGGTCCGGCGTGAGGCGGCATTGTCGGATGGCGATGACGTTGATCGAGTTGTTGGTGGTGATCGGGATCATCGGGATTCTGATGGCACTGATATTGCCGGCGGTGCAGGCGGCTCGCGAGGCGGCGAGGCGGGCGCAGTGTGCCAACCATCTGAAGCAGATCGGCTTGGCGCTGCACATGCACAATGACGCGTTGGGGGTGATTCCCAATAACGGGGGATGGGACGGACAGCAGACGATCCAGGACGTGGATGGTCAGGATTTCACGCCCTCGACGGAGGACTTCGGCGCCGGGCGGACGTTTCACTGGGGCGTCGGCGACCCTCGGCGGCCTCCGCACCTGCAGACCGGATCGTGGCTGTTCGCCATCCTGCCGTACATCGAGCAGCGGCAGATGCACCAGGACCGGAGTTGGGAGGTGCCGGTCGAGGTATACGTCTGTCCCAGCCGGCGCAGCGCGATGGCCTATCCGGTGGAGAACGATTCGCACGGCAGCTATCAGGGCGGCGGTTGGCGGTGGGGCAAGTCGGATTACGCCGGCAACAGCATGTTGATCCCCCAGTTGCCCGCCGACCCGGTGCGGCGGATCGAACGGTTGGCGAGCATCACCGACGGGCTGTCGAACACGATCCTGGCCGGTGAAAAGGCCATCGATCCGTCGGTCCAGACGGGCCCGTCGTGGTATTGGGACGAGCCCTTTTTCCTGGGCGGTTCGGGCAGTACGGCTCGGCGCGGCCTGGGCCTGATGCGCGACGCCGTGGGCAACGACCACAAAACGCACTGGGGGTCCGCTCATCCGGGCGGAGTCAATTTCCTGTTCGGGGATGGCAGCGTACGGATGGTCCGCTACGATCTGGCGTGGATGGAGTTCACGGCGCTGCTGACGCCCAGCGCGGGCGACCTGCCGCCAACGCTGGATTAGGATGGCGAGCAGGGGAGTAGGGGGCAAACGAATTGCGGGCAGGGGAATGAGCAGCCGGCCAGGAGTTGCTTGTGAATCGTGGTCGAGTTGGATTGCGGTGGGAAAGGAGACCTACGGTCGAAGAGTTCGGCTGGGTCGGAGACGCGCGCCGAACGGGAGACCCGCGCCGAACGGGCGTGGCAAGGGAATGGTCAGTTTCCTCGGAGGCACCTAGGATGACGAATGCGACTTTGGTTGTGTTGTTGCTGGCTCCGGTACCGGGGCAGATGCGGGACGAGTTCTACCAGGACTTTCGCCGCGGGGCGATCCATCCGGCGTTGGGGCAATTCGGCCCCGATGCGGCTCGGGTGATCCAGCAGGCTCCGGACGGGTTGCGGATCGCGTTGCGGGCCAAGCGGCCGGAACTCGGCGCAGTAGGCGTGACCCCTCAATTCCAGATCTCGGGCGACTTCGAGATCACGGTCGGGTACCAGTTGCTGGCTGCCGAGACGCCGGACAGCGGACTGGGCACTGGCGTCAAGATATGGGGCCAGATCGAGTCGGTCGACCAGCAGGCGATGACCTTGGCCCATCTGGTACGTCCGAGGGGCGACCCCCAAATCCTAGCCTTGATGGCCCGGATCGATGAGGACGACCAACGAGTCGTAGATCAGCGGTCGCACGAGGCCGTCGAACGGCGGGGGCAGTTGCGCATCAGCCGCGTGGGTTCGGAATTGTTGTTTTCGGTGGCCGAGGGGCTGAGCGACGAATTCGTGGAGATCCACCGTACGACGGTCGACACGGGGGATGTCAAGACGCTGCGCATCTCGGCCAACACGCACGACGTTCCGGTGGCGGTCAGCGTCTGCTTGACGGACCTGCAAATCCGCGCCGACCGTCTGCCGGTGACGACATCCCGCCCAGCCCAGCGGTCGGCGCTGTTCGTGTTGGGCTGGTTGTTCGTGTTGGCCATCGTCGGCGCGGGGGGCTTCTTCGGGTGGCGCTATTACTCGGGGCAGGGAGAAAGCGTGGCGGCTGGGAAGACATCGGGCGGGTGATCGCATGAACGACGCCGTGGCGGGACTGGTATGGCTGTCGGTGAACGGGCTGTTGGCCGTCGCCGCGTGGCGCGTGGGCGGCCGATGCTTTCCCGGCGACGGTGTGCGGCAACGGGTCATCCATGCCCTGATCGTCGCCTGGGCCATCGTGGCCGGTGCGGGGATAGTCCTGGGGTCCGTCGGCGGGCTAACACCGGCAGCGCTGCTGGCCAGCGTCGCGGCGGTCTCGGGCGGGGTGCTCGGTTGGTGTCTGTTGACCGAGGCACGGGATCGGCACGGCGTCCACCGGGAATCAGGATGGTCGCGAATTCTCGTAGGTTGGGACTCGGTCCCGACCGGGTCGGGTCGGAGACGCAACCGACTTTGCGTGTGCTGGACGGCGGCTTGGGGAGTCTTGGCGGCGCTGTTGGGCGCACGTCTCGTTTTGGACGGCTTGACGGCCTTTCCGCGCGATTGGGACTCGCTGGCCTATCACCTGCCGCTGATGAACCACTGGCTGCGTGACAGGACGCTGTACGTGCCCGATTGCGCCTTCTGGTACGTGCCGGCGAACAACGGGCTGATCGGGCTATGGTGCGTCGCGCCGTTCTCGGGGGATTTTCTATTCGCGTTGAACAACGTACCGGCCACGGTTCTGTTGGTGTTGGCGGCTGTGGAGTTGGCGGCACAACTGCGTCTTTCGCCGGCCGTGTGCCACCTGACCGGGATGGCGGTCGCGGCGACGCAGCCCACGGTCCGGCAGATCGTTTCGGCGGAAAATGACGTAGCAGCGGCCGCATTGTTCCTGACGGCGTTGGTCTACAGCCTCCGCTACCTGCGGCGTCGGCGGTGGGCCGATGCAGCGCTGGGAGCGACCGCCGTGGGCCTTCTCGCGGGTGTGAAGTACTACGCGCTGGGCTACGCTGCCGTGGCCGGGGCCGGGTTGCTGCTGGTGTTGTTGGCCCGCCGACGCTGGACCGATGCCGGGAAAGCGGCTGGGTGGGGCGTGGCGGGCGTGGCGGTTTGGGGCGGGTACTGGTACGCGCGCAACTTCTGGGTGACCGGCGCCCCGCTGTTTCCCAAGGGCTTCGGCGATTCGGCGGACGTCTGGTCGGAGTTGCGTCCGGACAGCCACACCAGCACGCTGCTGCAGAGCGGGCGGACGGAAGTGTGGCCGATGTTGGCCGAGGCGGTCACCAGCGCGGGTGGGCCGATCTATGCGGCGGCGTTCATACTACTGCCGGCCATACTTGTTTGGCTCGGGCTCTCGGCGTCGATGCCAGGCCGCCGGGCACGTTCGGCGGCGCTGCGGCGGTGGTGGCTGATCGGCGTCCTGGCGTTGGCCGCAGTGGTGTTGATCAGGACGCCGAACATCGTCGAAACAGCACCCGGTGCGCTGGACATGCTCCGGTCGAAGTACCATCCGCTCCGGTTGGGTTTGTGCTTCTTCAGCTTGGCGGTGGTGGGTTTGGCCGTGATGCTGGATGACTTGGCCGGCGGGGTCGCGGCGTGGCGATGGCGAGCGGTTCAATACGGCGCACCGTCCGCCCTGCGACGTGTGGCGTGGCGTGTTTGGCGCGGCGCTGTCTTCACCGTGTTCGCCGTGGCGGTGATCTACCAGTGGTACGTCCACCTGCAGCCGCTTGTGAGTGTGGAAATGCTGTTGCTGACGGTGAATCTCTTTCTGGCAGTTGTGCTGGTCGCATTGGCCGCGTCGCCGCCGTTGGGATACCGCCGCAGTGCCGCGGTCGTCGTGCTGGTTGGTTTGTCGCTCGCGGCCACTTGGGGATGCCATTCGTTGGGTCAGCGCTGGCACCGGGACTACGTCGCCCACTACGACGGATTTTTTCGGACCGGGGTATATGCGCAGGCCGCGGCGTTGGACCCGGACCGCGAGCGGATCGCGGTGTGCGACTATCGGTATTACGCGTTCCTCGGCTCGCGCCGTCAGTTCGACGTTTGCCGACCGCTGTGGCTGCCCGACCAAGCGGCGTTGCTCGACTATCTGGACGACCGGCAGGTGACGATCGTGGTCGCTCGCCCCCGCGATCCGCAAGCAAAACGGTGGTACGCCAAGTTTCACGGCTGGATCTCGGATCACCCGGACCATTTCGAGACGATCCACGAGGACTCGGAATACATCTTGGTACGCACGCTCGACCGGTTGCGTTCGAATCTGAACCCGTAAGCACCGTTCGAAAACAACGGACGCACTTTCTGCCCCTCACACTGGCCTCACCTACGAGCGGCGAGGGGACGTTGGACAGTTATTCCTCGAACGGTGCTAACGCGGCCTCCGGTCGCAACCGAATTCAAGGCGATAAGCACCCGGCCAAGCGTTTCTTGTCATTGAAGGTAGCCTTGCATGGGTGACGCTGTAGGCTTCCGCATCGCGTCCAAGCGCGCAAATCGGGCGGGAAGTGGGCCGCGTGAAACGGACACAGTTGGCCATGCGGCGGGATGAAACAGCGGCTGATTAGTCGGTCTTGGTAGCGGCCACATTCACCACTTTGGTATTCACCATTTCGATCGTCGGCCGCGGTGGCTGGCGGATGTCCGTGGGTCCTAGAAGCGGTTCCAGTGCGGCGCTGGACCAGATGCCTGCCGAATCGTTTCCGGGGAAGAACACCGGTTCGGATGGGTCGATCGATCGGGCTGTCAGCAGAACCTGGCGCAAGGCGGGAGAAACGCGGTCGTAGCCTGGAAGCTGCTGGATGGGAACCGGCTGGGACAACGGCAGCCCGGCATGGCGAAAGGCCATCTCGATCAACTCCGAACAATACCAACGACCATTCTCCAGGCGAAACGTTTCGTCGAACGGCACCTGCCGCTGCCAAACATCGTGGCAGAAATCGATGGCTTCCGCGGAGTGGGCACGGTGTGCGCACCGCAATCGCCGGGCTGCCAACAGGGTCAGGCGGCGGTCGGCAATAAAATCCGCAAAAGCGAGCCGCCGCGGACCATCGGCGACGGTATCATAAACCCAGAGACCGTCGTCTTCGCGAGAGACCAAAGCGACGTGCGAGAACGGGCTGTCCGTCAGATCGCTTGCAAGACTCGAAAAATCGACCAGCCCCAAGAGGATGCGGTACTGGCCGCGAACGAACAGCAGGTCGCCGCTCTGCAGATGAGATTCGCCCCAGCGTTGCCAGGCCTGGGCGCGATCTTCCGCGCCCGACCCGCCGACGGCTGTTCGGAATCGCGTCGGCAGATCGACGACGTGTGGCCGGGAGACTCGACATCCGGCTTGAATTACACTACAAGCCAGCAAAGCCGCTGTCAGCCAAAGCCAACAGCGGCTGGAATGTTGCTTCGTCACCGTGCGTTCGTGCTGTTGATGATTTCCCATCCTCCGGAAATCACCGCATCAACTGCTGCTCTTCTTGTCCAGTGCCAACGGGATTGCGATCGCGGCCGCCACGATACCACCCAACACCCAGGGATTGGACAAGAACGAACCCCACGAGCGTCCATGCATGCCGCCGCGAACCGTCTGCAAACCGTCGACGACCAAGGTTTCGGCCAAAGCCGAAGGCGGAGCCGTTTCGGCGGCCCAAACGCGGCAAACGGTCAGTCCGTGATCGGTGATGACCTGGTACAAACCTGTGTTCAATCCGGCGAACGAATAGCGACCTTGCGCATCGGTTTGCGTGGTTGCCAGAATCTCGCCGTGTTGGACGACGGCGACGGTCGTTTCCGTCATCGGAGCGCCCTGCAGATCCAGCACCTGACCGCGTAGATTGCCGTCTTCGCCGAGCGACACGTCGATAATGCTGACCCTGGCACGGGCGTGGTCCGCGATGGGTTCTGTGGCCAAGCCCGCGGTCGGCAGCATCATGCCGAACACAGCCAAGGCGACCAAAGTGCCACGCAAGGTAATTCTGGATTTCATCCCTGATACTCCTTTGAATCTATCAGACGAGTTCGCAAGCCGACGGGTCCGCCGACAACTGCGGATTCATGTTCAATTGGGGCTGCTGCTGCCGCGATCGGCGATCGCCCAAATAACGGCAGCCGTCACGCCGATAATCGCCGCCCAGCCGATGACCGTATCCATGCCGCCTCGGCCCAAAGCACCGCGGGTCAGTTCCGGATCGGATATCATCAACACGGCGGGCTGAGCTGACGGAGGAGCCGCTTCCTGAGTCCAAACACGGACCATCGCCGACGCTTCCCCATCGCTCAAAGTGTAAACGCCACCTCGCTCGACGGGAATGCGAAACGCTCCCTCGGGATCGCTGATGCCTTCGGCCAGCACCTCCGTGCCGGAACTCAATTGGACCTTGGCGCCCGCTTTCGGCGCACCCTGGCGATCGACCAGTTGGCCCTGCAGGACGTTGTTCGACGTCAGCGCGATATCTACCAATTGCGCCTGAGGCGTGGGGGCAGCCGGGGTGTGATCCGCTGCCGAAACCTGACCGACATGCGGAACGATCAGCCCGAAGACCGCAAGCCACAACATCGTTCGACGGAGAATTTTCACTTTGTTGACTTCCTGAAAGGGGGTGTTGAAAGACGATCCTTGCGGTAGGGTCGATCGGTCGAAAGGAAATCCCAAACCCGAAAGCCTATCGCAACTCAATCCGTTAAGAACCGTCGATGGGTTCTGGCGACGCTGCACAACGCGGAACTGCCCGAAGCCGTCGCGGATGCAACTATTCCTTCCAGAATTTCGGCATATACGTCAAGACCACTTGAGCCGGAATCCCACCCGGCTTGGCAGTAGCAGTGATAGGCCTGCATGTAACGATTGTCCCGAAAATGCTGCCGAGCCCGGTGCAACCAATACTCCCGCAGCCGATGGCGAAGCGTCGAAGGATCGTTCTCCCAGAAGACATGAAGGTACTGGTCGTCTCGTAGTCTTGGCGGTAAATGGTGGCGAAGATGGTCCAGTCGCGCCGCGGCAAATTTCCCTAGGCCTTCGGGGTACCAGTGAGTCCGAAATCGGACGCCTTCATCCGCAAAAAGGGATGTTCGTACCCCTTGGTCATATAAGTCGATAGCCCGGCTAAAATCGTTTCGCCGCTCGGCGGCCCATCCCGCAATGTCAAACGGCCAACCCAGATCCTGCCTGGAACGGATGACGGCCAACGCTTGTTGCTCGGCAGAACTCCAATCCTGGCTAAAAAGACTGCATGAGTATTGGGGGTATAACTGCCGTAAAGCCTCGCGGGCCGGCGACGGGATCAGGTCGGTATCGAAGATCCAGCGAACGAATTCGGGCTCCCAGGGCACGCCCAAGCGTCGAGCCGATTCGGGAACGCTGCACGATTTCAGGGGGCTGTCCAGAGCCAGCAGCATCTTGTCCCGCCGGATGACCGTCTCCGCCACGCCCGCAGCCAACAACCGATCGGTGATCGCTGGCGCGGCAGCGCAAAGCTGATCCAGTGACGGCTCTAATTTGGGGTGCGTTCGAACCATCCAGTTCCACGCCCATCGGACCGTGGGGCATGCCGTCTTGTCGCCCACGACGGGGGCTTGCTCGATGCCGTACGGAGCGCGACCTGCCAGAAAAGCATCGTAGAACAAGGCTTCTGATAGCTTGCGACCGTAGGGGACCCAATCGCCCCCGCCGTGATTCCAGCAGATGATTTCTGTGGCTTGCCCCTCCGGTGATACACGTAAGCACAGCCAATCCCCGTACTTGTTGCCGACGATCGGCAGCGTATCCGGCAGCATGAATCCCGCCCAGATCGTTCCATCCACCGGCTCGATGAACTGCTCGGGATGCAAAGGATACCGGAATTCCGACTGGCCGTGATGCCGCCAGAGACCATCATCGAACCAGCTCGCCAGCTCGGGCGAAATCCGGAGATGGTAGTGCTTTTCAATCTTTCTCGACCACACGCCGGACATCACCTTCGCTCTTACCAGTCAGTACAACAATCGGGCAAGTTGCCATCGCTTCTGATGGGCAACGGTCGGGGAGGACACAAGATCTCCAGGTCCGACCTGTCTTGTGCCGCATCCCAGTATGCGGCCGAACATTCCAGTTGGCCCACGTGCAACGTATCGCAGATCCACATGCATTTCGCGTTCTGCGGCTCGGTCAGTCCGATCGTCGGCAGAACGGCATCCAGCATTTGGCGGTCCGTAGGATAATCTAACGGAGTCATGGCGGCGATACCATGACCGCCGGTCAGGCAATTCATTCGGGTGATGGGATCATCGCGTTGCTGCAGGACTCGGCTCAAGCAGAATTCGGCCAGCCCCAAACCTGTCGCGTTGCCTCGGGTCGCTTCGGTCAACCCCCGAATCCCGATGTATCGAATTTTCGGCCATTCGTCCTCGGCCGCTTCATGGATGCCGAATTTTCTTCCCACCAGATTGGTGTCCATCCCGGTGCCACTGATATCTTTGCCGATGCGATCGATCAACACCAGATCGGCTCGGTCGAACGGCAACCGTGGCATCCAGCGTCGCGCTTGCTTGAGCAGGACCTTCTCACGCGTTGCAAAGTCCTGCGGGCGAACGGCTTCGATCGCGGCCGTCTGGTCGTAGCCGTTCTCGAGGATGGCCAGACCTGCCAGGATCGAGCATCGAGCCAGCACTTGGTTGGCAACACTGTGAACGATCTTGTCGAAGCTGTGGTCCTTGATCGCGCGATGATAAATCTTCGCGCCTTCGTGCTTGCCTAAGCCGATCAGCAGCATCTTCATCAGCCCGCTCTCGATTTCGCCAACAAAATTCGTGTGCGGTTTGACTCGTCCACAAACAACCACGTGATCGGCTTGGAAGGCGTATCGATCGAAGTGTACCGGAAAGCCCTCCGCCGCCTGGCAGAC
>SKKK01000285.1 GCA_007121535.1 Planctomycetaceae bacterium
AACGTGAAGGACTATCTACGCTTGGAGCAAGTGCTCGTGCAAGCCGACGACAAGCCGCTCGCGACGTTGCAGGCGGGCCTTACCGGCGGCGACTGGAACCCGCTGAACTGGCATTGGCGCGAGCTGCTGACCGTCGCCCAGATTGCGGGACAGATCCCCTCGCACCCGGCCAGCAACACCTACTTCAGCATGGCCCCGATCCGGTTCGGGGACTTTGTGGCCAAGTATCGGGCGAAGCCGGCCGGGGATCGCCACGAATCGTACCTGGATCTGGTCAAGCGATTCGCATCCCAGACCGACGCGATGCGGTTGGCGCTGGAAGAAACGTTGAAAACACAGGAAGTGCTGTTCGAGTTCCAAGTGCAACTGCGTACCTGCGAGCAGACGATGCCCGTCGAAGACGCCACCGTGGAGTGGCCGGAGCGGGAATCCCCTTATCGCACGGTCGCGCACCTGCTACTCCCGCGCCAAGAGATCGCTCCGTTGCGGCAGCAAGACGCCTACCGAACCCTCTCGTTCAACGTGTGGCATGCGCTCGCCGCACATCGCCCTTTGGGAGGCATCAACCGCGTCCGCCGCCGGGCCTACGCCCTCTCGTGCGACTGGCGCCGTCAACAGGCGGACGCCACGTTTCACTCCCATCCCGTCAACACGGACAGCGGAGAAGCATGATTCTCGGCCTGCTGACAGGCTCGTATTGGTTCGCCCTGGCCTCGGCGCCCTTGAGCCGAACGATCGGTAAGTGGGGGGACCGGGGAAAGCACGGACGTTGAGATCATCGCAGCGGAAGAAGCCCTAAGAAAAATCCATGAACGAGAACCGGAAACCAGACGCTTCGGACGACCCGCGGGTTCGGTACGCGATCGAGCGGACGCTGTTGGCCTGGGTGCGCACCGGGTTGTCCCTGATGGGATTAGGCTTCGTTGTGGCGCGTTTCGGACTGTTCTTGCACGAGATCGAGACGGTACGCCAAGATGCGATGCCCACAGTGTCAACGGGACTCTCGCTGTGGATCGGAGTTGCCCTGATTCTCCTCGGCGTGACTGTCAATCTGCTGGTTGCGGCCGAGCATCTGCGGCTGATGCGGCAAATCCAGTCGCTGCCGCCGTATAGCGTCCGAAGCTGGCTGCTGGGTGTCGGAGTCTCATTGGTTCTGGGAGTTCTTGGCATTGCGATGGCGGTTTACCTTGTCTTTCTTGGTCACTAGTGCAAGATACCAACATCCCATGAAGCTGACCGTCCCCGCCAACTACGATCTGGAACTCGTGCCGGCCCTCGCCCAGTATCCGGTGGCCGAGGTCTACGGCAAGTTGCCAGGCGATCTTGTGGGCGGCGGTCGGCCCAGTTACATGGGAACGCCGCTGACCATGACGGACCTAGGGCGCTATGCAGCCGCGCTGCAGAAGTATGGGATTGCCTTCAATTATCTGCTCAACAGCTCGTGCCAGGGAAATCGCGAGTGGACGCGCTCGTGGCAAAAGCGTTTCATGAGGCTGCTCGATACGCTGGGCAATCTCGGCATCCGGCACGTGACGGTCTCCACGCCATTTCTGCTGGAGGCCATCAAGGCCCGCCGCCCCGAATTCACGGTCAAGGTGGGCATCTACGCCCAGGTGGATACCCCGCGACGGGCCCAATTCTGGGAAGACTTGGGGGCCGACGCGATCAATCTGGAAAGCTTCTCGATCAATCGTGACTTCAGCCGCTTGGCGGCCATTCGCGCCGCCGTGCGCTGCGATCTGCAACTGATCGCCAACCACTGCTGCCTGCCCAACTGTGCCCTCCAAAGTTATCACCAGAACGGCTTCGCTCACAGTTCCGACGGCTCCCGCACCCTCTTTATCGACTATTGTTTCCTGCGTTGCTCGCAACTGCGGCTGGAGGATCCCTCGCTGTTCGTCAAGTCCGCCTGGATCCGGCCCGAGGATCTTTCGCGGTACGAGGCGCTGGGCTATACCACCTTCAAGCTGATCGAGCGGGGGATGCCCTCGGCCGAGTTACTCAAGCGGGTGGCGGCGTACAGTGCGCGGCGGTTCGAGGGCAACCTGGCCGAACTCCTCTTGCCTTATTGCTTCGAGCAGCCGGTTCGCCGGTCGCGGTTCTGGATCCTGCGGTATTTCTTCAAGCCGTTTCAGCTAGCACCCCACAAGCTCTGGCGTCTGCTCGAATTGGTCCGCAGCCAGGGAATGCTGTTTCCCAAACAGCAGCATCCCATCCAGATCCACGCGGCACAGATTCCCGGCGGTTTCCTGGATGCGTTCGAGGACCGCGACTGTGCCGCGACCGACTGCGGGTCCTGCGGCTACTGTGAGACGATCAGTCGGCAGGCCGTCCGCATCGAACCCGAGTTTCGCCGCACGTCATTGGAGCAGTTCCGCGCCCTCCGGAGTGCGATGACAACCGGCCGGCTCTGGTGACGGGCGGTCATGCTACTCCAGCAGCGCCGCCTCGGCCACCAATCCCGGCCCGAATCCCAAGGCCAGGCAGGGCAGCCGGGCCCCTTGTTGCTGCAGGCGTTGGAGAATGAACAGCACCGTCGGCGAAGACATGTTGCCACACTCGGCCAGGATCTCTGCCGAGGTCGCGAGGGTTGCTTCGGACAGTCCTAGCGCCTTGGCGACGCTGGTCAAGATCCGCGGCCCCCCCGGATGCACGGCCCACGAGTTAAGATCCTCCAAACGACGCCCTAGAGAAGCGAACCAGGCTTCCAGCCAGGGCCGCAGGTGCGCGCCGATCAAGTCGGGTACTCGCGGCGAAAGGGGCATCTGGAACCCATGATTGCCGATCCGCCAGGTCATGCCGTCCTCGGCGTCCGGCATCAGGTTGGAGCCGGCGGCCACCATACGCCAGGCCTCGTCGCCGCTGGTTGCCGATCTGCCGACCAGCGCGGCGGCACCGTCGGCGAACAAGGCATTGGCCACCAGTGTGTCGGGGTCGCAGCCATACTGGAAATGCAAACTGCAGAGTTCGACGGCACACACCAGCACGACGGCCGCCGGTTCGGCATCGAC
Source organism: Planctomycetaceae bacterium (assembly GCA_007121535.1). Classification (GTDB taxonomy): domain Bacteria; phylum Planctomycetota; class Planctomycetia; order Pirellulales; family Pirellulaceae; genus SKKK01. The sequence goes on from SKKK01000285.1 coordinate 3,012, forward strand.
CCAAGCTTGTGCCGCGCGCAGGGCGTTCAGCGTCCCGTGACAGCCCATGAATCCCACGTTCAGCCGGCCCACCGTCGGCGGCAGGCCCAGCCGCTTGATCAGGCCGATGTC
>SKKK01000619.1 GCA_007121535.1 Planctomycetaceae bacterium
AGTGGCGTGTTCAATTTGTCGCATTCTGGCCTGATTTCGCGTTTTCTCGCATACCCGTTTCCGTTCCGTGACTGGTTGCCCTGAATACCTCTCTCTCCGCCGTCTGGCTCCCCACCGGTCCTGTACCGGTGGGAGCCCGGTTTGGAAACTACAGCTAGCGACCCTGCGCCGGTTGCGGGCGGAATGCGGTGACGCGAGGCCGGCGCGTGGTTGCCAAACCTGGCCTCCACCGGTGCAGGACCGGTGGGGGGCCGAATGCGCTGCGGGAAGGGAACAAGAGCGGGAGCAAGCCAATTGGCCTTGACAGGCGTAAACTGAACACCCAGGTCGGGAGAACGGATCCCGCTCAGCGCGCGGAACCCACACCGTCGCGTCGCATACCATAATGCGAGAGCCGATATCGATTGTTTCGCCGGTCCCAGGGAGCCAGCTCACAGCAGCACCTCGTCCGCGGCCTGGGATAGATCGGCCGCGAAGTAATCGGCGTCTGCCAATGCGTCTTGGTCGAACGAGGTCGTCAGTGCCAGGCAGCGTGCTCCCGCCGCCTTGGCCGCAGCCACGCCGCTGACGGCATCCTCGACCACCAGACACTGCTCGGGTGTCAACCGCAGTTGTTCGGCGGCCAGCAAAAAGATGTCCGGCGCCGGCTTCTTGTGCTCGACATCCTCGCCGACAATCACCGCGTCGAACAACTCGGGCGCCAAGCCGATCTCGTTCAAATTACCGACAACCTTGCGCCGATCCGCGCTGGAGGCCACGGCGAGCCGCTTGCCCAAATCACGGCACTTCTGAATGAAGTCATGGACGCCCGGCAACGGTTCCAATTCGCCTTGGATGATTTCCAGGTAGATATCGTACGTCCGTCGCTTGATCTGGTCGATGTCCACCGCCAGACCATACTTCTCTGCCACGCCGCCCAAGTAGCGGTTTTCGCCGGTGCCGATGAACGGCGTAAAATCCTCGGGCTGGACCGTCTGGCCCAATTCCCCGAACATCCGGCATGCCGCTCGGCAGATGAACGCTTCGGAATCGACGAGAACTCCGTCCATGTCGAAGATCACGCCTCGACACGGTCCGGATCGGACATTCGGTTCAGTCATGGTATCCTTAGCGTTGGACGCGCGCGTTGCCTTCCCAAATGCTCCACACTTGAGCTTCATCGGCCGGCTGGCCGTAATCGGTCATCATCGTGGTCGCCAAGGCTCCGGTCGCCCAGCCGAACTGGATCCACTTCTCCGGCTGCCAGCCGCGCAGGATCGCGTACAGCATTCCACCGACAAAACCGTCCCCGCCGCCGATGCGGTCCAGCACGGCGATCTCACGCGGTTCGACCACGTGCCAGTGATCGCCTTCGGACATGATCGCGCCCCAGCGATGCAGATTGACGCTGATCACCTCGCGCAACGTGGTGGCGAAGACCTGAGCGTTGGGAAAGGCCTGTTTCGCTCGATGGATCATGCCCTTGAAACTGTCGATCTTAGCCGTCAGATCGACGCCGCCTGCCTCGGGGCCTTCGACGTTCAAGCACAATTGAAAGTCCTCTTCGTTGCCGACCAGGATGTCGGTCAGCGAGGCGATCTCGGCAAAAATCTCGTGCAACTCCGACTCGCGGCCCTTCCAAAACGAGGCGCGATGATTCAAGTCGAACGAGATGCGGGTGCCGTGCTTCTTGGCGGCTCGCGCCAGTTCCAGACAGAAATTGCTGGTATCGGGCGAAAGGGCGCCGATCAAACCCGACAGATGCATGATCTGGACGCCCTCCGTGCCGAAAATCCGCTCCAGATCGAAATCCTTGACGTTCAGCGTCCGCCCCACCTCGCCCGCACGATCGTTGTGTACGCGAGGCCCTCGAGTGCCACACCCGCTGTCCGCCAGATTGAACTGGTGCCGATAGCCCCACGGCCCTCCCTGTGCGACCTCGGGGCCTTCGTATTCGATGTGACGGCCTGCCAGATTATCCTTGATAAACCGCGCGATCGGGCTGCCCTTGACAAAGGTGGTCAGCACCTTGGTACGCAGTCCCAAATAAGACGAAACGCTCAACACGTTGCTTTCCGCACTGGTCGCCTGCATGAAGAGATTCGAACCACAGTGCATGGGCTGGCCATTGGTTGGAGTCAGACGTGCTCCCATGCTGGTGGGCGTCAGCAAGGCGTAGGTACAATCTTTGCGAAGTTCGATGGTCATCAATGATCCTCGTATCAACGGAACAAGGTGGCTGCGTGGGACATCTCCCGGCGGTTGTCACCAGTGACCCCGGTCAACAACCCTTACTTGACCGCCAGTATAAGAGTGCGAGCCGTGCTGGACTAGGCCTGGCACGGCCGTTTCTTCGAGATTTGCTACCTGTCACGCAAAATGCATAAGCATCTCGTCGGAAGTATCTTTCATGTACGGTAGCCTTGCATGGGCGACGCAACCGCGGGTCGGGAGTCGTTTTCGTACAACGGCATTCCATGTGGAACGTCTGCTCCCCGAAAACGACTCCCACTCCCACTCCCCTCGACCGTGCGAATGAGACGCCGTACCACCGAAAGGAACAGCTCCGTACCGCATGGTTGGTCTTCTGGGCACGCCGAAAAATGGAAAATACGTTGTGCCCGGAGAGGGTCAGACCCCTTTTCTGACAAAGCCCGGGATGGTAGCTGTAGATGGTGGTTCGCATGATGATCCCTGCCCCCTTGTTCGGAGAAGTTGGATGAACTCGTTGACCCAGATCGGTGCGGTGGCGATCGTCACCGCTGTCATGGCGGTGACTCAGGCCGCACAACGGCCGAATGTGATTCTGATCATGACCGATGACCAAGGGTATGGTGATATCGCCATTCACGGCCATCCCCACGCGATCACCCCGAATATGGACCGGCTGGCCACGATCAGCGTCCGGCTGGAACAGTTTCATGTCGACCCGACCTGTTCGCCGACACGGTCCGCGTTGATGACCGGCCGTTATTCGGGTCGAGTCGGCGTGTGGCATACCGTCATGGGTCGAAATATGCTGCGCGAGGACGAGACGACAATCGCTCAAGTGTTCCAGGCGGCGGGGTACCGCACGGGCGTCTACGGGAAATGGCACCTGGGCGACAGCTACCCCTATGGAGCACGGTTCCGCGGTTTTGACGACGCCATCGTCCATTTCGCGGGCGGCGTCGGCCAGTCACCTGATTACTGGGACAACGATTACTTCGAAGATCACTACAACGACAACGGATCCTGGCGGCCCTTCCAAGGCTATTGCACCGACGTCTGGTTCGGCCAGGCGCTGCGGTTTATCCGGGAAAATCGGGAACGGCCCTTCTTCGTCTATCTGCCGACCAACGCAGCTCATCAAACTCGACCGCACGTGCCCGAGCGATACAAGGCACTGTACGACGATCTGGACGTCTCCGACCGGCTGAAGATCTTTTGGGGCATGTTGACCAACATCGACGATAACTTGGGTATCTTGCTGGATCGTCTGGAGCATTGGGACCTGATGGAGAACACCGTGCTGGTCTTCCTGGGTGACAACGGCACCACGATGGGCCCGAATTTCTGGCCGCCGGCTCAGCGGGCCGAGTGGTCGGAAGCATTCAACGCGGGCATGCGTGGCACGAAGGGCTCGCATTATGATGGCGGTCACCGCGTCTTTTGCTATGTGCACTACCCGGCAGGCGGAATTGGCGGCGGACGCCAGGTCAGACACATCACCGCCCACATCGATTTGATGCCCACGCTGCTGGAATTGTGCGGCATCAACCCACCGGAAGATGTCGCTTTCGACGGCAGATCGCTGGTCCCTTTGCTGCAAGGTGATGATTCCAACTGGCCTGAACGCACGATCTTCCTGCAGAACCAGCGGGTCTTGGACCCGATCAAATGGAAGCATTCGGCTGTGATGACCGACCGTTGGCGGCTGGTCAGCGGCGGCGAGTTGTACGATATTCGCCAGGATCCGGGCCAGCAGCACAACGTGATCGACGATCACCCCCAGGTGGCTCGGGAACTGAGCGACCAATACGATCGCTGGTGGGACGACATCAGCCAGCGTTTCGACGAGACCACCCCGCTGTACATCGGTTCCCGGCAAGAGCCCCGAGTCCAATTGAGTTCGCATGACTGGATGACTCCCGACCTGCGGCAACTGCCGTGGGACCAGACCCAGGTGCGCCGGCGGCCGTTGAGCAATGGACCCTGGCAGATTCGCGTGGCTCGCGCCGGCCGCTATGCGTTTGTCCTGCGGGAACGTCCCAAGGTCGCCGAGTTTCCTTTGACGGCCACCCGGGCCCGCTTGCGGATCGGGGACTTGATCGACGAACGCAAGGCCGTTCCGCCCGACGCAACCGGCGTTCGCTTCGAAGTAAGCTTGCCAAGCGGCGATTTCCCGTTAGAGACATGGTTGATCGAAAGCGACCAGAGTTCCCGCGGCGCCTTTTACGTCCAAGCCGATTTTCTGGACGAGGGGTAATTGGACGTGGGGCACTGACCCATCGGATTTGTGGCAATCATTTACCTATTCAGTGGTAATGACTTCGCCGCCAGCGCGTGTCCCTAAAGCGCGCCACACGTCCAGTCGAATGTTGTTGCTGACCGAGCTTACCGAACCGTCCATCCGCAGCGCATTGACGATACCGGAATGATAACTTCGGGCCGTGATTGCCGCGTAGGTGATGCGCGACGTCGTGGTGCCTTCGCGCCACGACGTGAAGTCGATATCGAAACCATTGTAATCCACCACGGTGTTGGGGGAAAAAGTCGTCGTGAACCCAGTTTGGTGGACGACGCCATCGGCCCATTCGGTATGCCCCGTGTTGTCCATCACGTTCGATCCCATGATGTCGTCCCCGCCCATGCCAACGACAAACTGGGGTGAACCGGGGACCGTCCGGCCGGGGTCCGACGTGTCGCGTTTGTACGGCGTGTACGCTTTCACGTCCACCGCAGCCAGCGTATTGCTGAGTCCGTCAGTAAAGCTGCTGGGCCGGGCTGTGCTGTTGGGGAAGAACGAGCCGTCGCCACCCGCGCGGGTGGTCGGGTTGTAGATCAGCCAGGTTCCCTGATTGAAGCCATAACTGCTGGGATAGTCGCGCGGCGTCCCATCGGGACGAAGCCGCACGGTGTCGTTGACTTCGCTGGGGCAAAGATACGGTGCAATCCGCATGATCGCCACAGGGGCATTGACCGGAGCGGTGTAGGGCAAATCGAAATCGATTTGATGCTGGACGTTAGACTGCTCCAAGAACGGCAGCAACCGAGCGTGAATCGACCATGCTCCGCCACCCCGCTCCGTCGCCCCGGGGGCGATCACATAGCTGGGCGGAAACACCCGATAGGTGTTCTCGTAATTTTGCAGCGCCAAGCCGATCTGTTTCAGATTGTTGGTGCATTGCGCGCGGCGCGCCGCTTCGCGGGCTGCCTGGACGGCCGGCAGCAGAATGGCGACCAAGACGCCGATAATCGCTATCACGACCAACAACTCCACCAGCGTAAAGCCGCGTGGAAAAAGCGAGCCTTTCATTACATGGCTCCTGTTGACGAAAAGTCCTCTGCGGCGAGGACCTTGATAATGCGAAACAAACATTTAATTTTGACATATCAAAAATACGCCCCCCAGCCGTCAAAGTCAAGGCCCCCAACCTGAATTCAAAAGAATTCAGAAGGTGCCACCCATCTAAATGTTGACAGACTCCTTCGACGAGTATAATGAACAGAGAAAGGAGACATGTTATGGGACGAGCGATTCGAAGCGAGCAGTTTGACGCGGGTGAGGTTTGCATTGTGCATGCGGTGCAACGCTGTGTCCGCAGGGCATTTTTGGCTGGACAAGACGACCGAACGGGTATCGATTACTCGTTTCGCCGTGAGTGGATTCGCCGTCGGATGGAAGCGTTGGCCTCGGTCTTCGGTATCGACGTACTGACCTATGCCATCATGAGCAACCATTTGCATGTGATTCTTCGGAATCGCCCCGATATAGTGGCGGAGTGGTCCGACGAAGAGGTTGCGTTGCGGTGGCTCAAGGTGTTTCCTGGCCGACGACTGGACGAGCAACTGGCAGAGCCGACCGATAGCGATGTAGAAAGGTTGGCAGCGGACGCTGAGCGAATCGCCGTTGTGCGACGGCGATTGTCCGACATCTCCTGGTTCATGCGGGCGCTGAGTGAACCGATTGCCCGACTGGCCAACAAGCAGGACGAATGCACTGGCCGCTTCTGGGAGGGTCGATTTCGGGCTCAACGAATCGTCGATGACGCCGGGCTCTTGGCCTGTGCCATGTACGTGGATTTGAATCCTGTGCGAGCCGCTTTGGCCGACTCGCCTGATCGGGCGAACTACACGTCGGCCTATGATCGAATCCGGGCCGAGCAAGGGGAGCAGATTCCATCGGCAGCCTTTGACTTGATGAGCGTCTCGACTGAGCAGGCTGGCAAACATCTACGAGAAACATCCGCATCAGATCGAAAGCACCAGCGGCGGGCCAAGCGGCGAAATGCCACCGGAAAACAGATTCTGCGAGATTTGTGGTTGGCGCCCATGACGCTGTCGGGGAGTAAAATGGCGGACGATCCCGAAGTTCATCGACGAGGCGTGCGTGCCAGCGACAAAGGTTTCTTGAACCTGGATTGGGATCAGTACCTGACACTATTGCGGTGGACGGCCAAGCAGAGTGCGAAAGGTCAGGTTGGTCTAATGCCGGAGAAGCTTCGAGGCATTCTGGGCGCGTTGGGCATCGAGGCCTCGATGTGGCGCGACTTGGTGTGGAATTACAAGCGATACTTTGGTCGCAGCACCTGTGCCGGTTCGCCGGACGCGATGTCTGCTGATGCGGCGCGCAGCGGCAAGCGGCATCGCTCGGGCCAACGACTGGTCCGTGAATGCTTTACGGTCACCGCCGGTTAGATGGCGTGGCACCAAAAGGCACCTTCTAAAAGATGGGTGGCAGTTAAAAAACGTTGGGCCTTAAAAAAACGTTGCCGCAAGAGATGGGTGGCACTTAAAAAACATTGCTTAAAAAACATTGCCAGCAGCGTATGGAGCGTATGGCTTGATCCACACCCAAGGTAGAGGTAGCAATGCCAGTGTGACGAACATCGCCAGAAGCAGGCAGTTCAACAACTTGAGACGCTTTTTCCTGGCAGGTGACGTTGCCCAATCGACCAGCGACAGATCGCGGCTCTCATCGATCCTCAGCAAGCCCGTCACCAGATCTCGCGACAAGCCATCAAACAGAGGACGCACACGGCCATCGGCAAAGACGGCTTGTCGGAGGCCCGTGTGTTCGTAGAAGAAGTCGTCTTGACGATGGACTCTGACGAACGGTCGCTCCTGCGAGCTGAGTGCGGAAGCCGCTTGTTCGAACGTCAGATCGCGTGGCTCCGTCCAGGGGATCTCCTGGCTGTGGTCCTCCAAGAGCAATATCGTCATCGCCGCGCCGCCCGAGAAGTCAGAAAGCTCGGACGAGTCCGAACCGGGCCAGGCGGTTTGCGCACCCACCACGGCCAAGTAACTGGTCCACTGCCTTCTTCCGGTGCGTGCATGACTGGGACATTGGTAAACCAATGGCATCGATGACACCAAGCGACGGTTGTTGGGTCCGTCCCAGGGTTCCTCGAAATCGTAGTCTTCAACGATGAAATCGTATTGATGATACCAGGGGTCTTGCTGGAGGAACGGCAGGATCAGCACTCGCCAACTGTGCATCGGCCGACCTTCCTGATCCGGAACGATCGCTGGGGGAAACCGGCCATAAGCGTCGTGGTAGCTGTGTAGGGCGAGGGCGAGTTGTCTAAGATTGTTGCCGCACTGCACGCGCCGGGCGGCATCTCGAGCTGCGCTGACGGGTACAAAGAGAACGATCAGGCAACCGCAGAACAACAGCAGCATCAAACAGGCCTCGGCCAAAGCGCGTGGCCGAAATCGACGGCAGAAGACGTAACCCCAAAAGAACAGGGTCAAGAATGCCACCGCCAGACCGAAAACGCCGAACATCGCCAAAGTTATGCCCAACAGGACGCTGGCGTAAAGAATGTAGGCCAGCCGAATGGCGAACTCCGGTGAAGATGCCTGCTTCGGCAGGTCGCCGCTTTGGTCGGCATTCATGAAAACGGTCCTTGATAAGCCAGCCGATGGAAACTTCGTTTTGTGCCACCTTGTCCCCATGATAACACCAAGTCGCCATCGGCTTTTTGGAGAATACGACTTGGTATGCAGTCCTTTTGGTGATAGCTGGTTGTTCCGGTGTCACAGCTATTTTGACCCATCTCGAATCAATATGCAACCATAATTGGTGTAGTATATTTACCTTATTAAACTGATAATCGACCCATTCGATGGGGTAATATATCTCGTGCGAGCAGAGAATCCCTTTTTTCTTGATCGGGGGGAGAATTATCGAGCGACATCGCTTAGAATAGGGGCTGGCTTATCGAGAATTGCGTGATTTCTGCCGGGGGAGGTGGTCGCGATGCTTCTTGTCAAGTTGGTGATCGTGACGGCGGCAGCGGTACAGGTGGTCGCAGCGGCCTTAGCGTTGCGCTTGGCGTGGTCGGCTGGAAAGAACTGGGCATGGGGGTTGTTGGCCGCCGCATTGCTGTTGATGTTGTTCCTTCAGGTCGCCCCCCTGTATCAGGTTTTCACGGCCGATCCTGCATTCTCCTCTCAGCTCGGCGTGGAACTGATCGGGCTGATCGTTTCGATCGCATTTCTCTGCGGTTTGATCGGGATCCGGCCGGCAATCGTTGCGTTGCGGGAACGCCAAGATCCCTTGTTTTCGCAAGATGCCGCGCTGAATCACCGATTGGCCACAGTTTTGGGGGCGATCCGCAATGCGAACCAGTTGATCTCTCGAGAAAAGGACCCCGACCGACTGTTTTCGTCCGTCTGCAAGACGTTGGTACAGGACGGTGCGTATCGCACCGCATGGATCGGCCAACTGGATGAATCGATGCGTCTGGTGGATCACTGGCAGGAAGGGATGAACGGGGACGAAGCAGCGTTCACGCATGCTTGTCATGAAGGGCATTGGAGTGAAGTTGGCCAGCGGGTGCTGGCTCAGAATCAGGTTGCGATCGTACCTCACGTGACTTGCCTGACGTACGTTGAATCCCCTGCGAGCGAAACTCCTTGTAAAATTCTGGCTGCGCGTTTGGAGTATCGAGAACGGATCTTCGGCCTGGTGATCGCGGAACCGGTTGTGGAGGTGGTTGGCGACCAGGAAGAGGCCTTCTTCCTGGAATTGGCGGGTGATCTGGGACTGGCGATGTACAGCCTGGAAGTCGAACAGCAGCGTCGGCAATCAGAGCAGTTGTTGCAACTGGAACGATCGCGTCTGGAGGCATTGCTCAAATTGGGGCAGATGACGGACGCCCCACTGCAAGAGATCACCGACTTTGCCTTGGAAGAGGCCGTGCGTTTGACACAGAGTCGCATCGGTTACCTGGCCTTCATGACCCAGGACGAAAGCGTGTTGATCATGCATTCCTGGTCGAAGACGGCCATGAAGGAATGTGCGATCATCGACAAGCCGATCGAATACCCGGTGGTAACAACCGGATTGTGGGGTGAAGCCGTACGGCAGCGGCGCCCGGTGATCACCAACGACTATGCAGCCCCCAATCCCTGGAAAAAGGGTTACCCTCAAGGCCACGTGACGGTACGGCGGCACATGAACGTGCCCATCTTTGAAGGAGAACATATCGTCGCCGTGCTGGGCGCGGGCAACAAGGCGGATTGCTACGACGAATCCGATGTGCGTCAGTTGACGTTGCTGGGGCAGGGCATGTGGAGGTTGTTGCAACGCAAACGGGCGCACGAAGCGTTACACCAGGCTCACCATCAGTTGGAAGCACGTGTTGAACAGCGAACGGTCGAACTGCAAATCGCCAACGAAGGCCTCGAACACGAACGCTATCTGCTGCGCATGCTGATGGATCAACTGCCTCACGCGATCTACTTCAAGGACGCGCAAAGCCGGTTTCTGCGAATCAATCGCGCGCTGAGCGACATGTTCGGGTTGGCCAGTCCTGACGAGGCGGTAGGCAAGACGGATTGCGATTTCTTCACGGCCGAACATGCCCAACGAACGATCGCTGACGAGCAGCGTATCGTGGAGACGGGCGAACCGATCATCGATCATCAGGAAAAGGAAACCTGGCCGGACGGACGTATCACTTGGGCGCTGACCACCAAAATGCCCTTGTACGACGAGAACGGGCGGATCACGGGTACCTTCGGGTTGTCACGTGACATCACCGAACAGAAAAGGGCGGCCGAGGCGCTGCAGGCAGCCAAAGAGGCGGCGGAAGCGGCCAGTCAGGCCAAGAGCAGTTTTCTGGCGAACATGAGCCACGAGATCCGCACGCCGCTGAACGCGGTGATCGGCATGAGCGATCTGTTGCTTGACACCCCGTTGACTCCGCAGCAGCGCGAATTCCTGGCGATCGTGCGAGACGCCGGCGAATCGTTGTTGAACGTTGTCAACGACATCCTGGATGTATCGAAGATCGAGGCGGGAAAACTGAGCTTGGAAAATGCTCCGTTCGATCTGTGGGAGCATGTTGGCGATACGATGAAGTCCTTCACGGCTCGGGCCGATCAGCGTCGATTGGAACTGGCGTGCCGCATCCATCCCGATGTGCCGCGGTGGGTCGTCGGCGACGCCAGCCGATTACGCCAGATCATTGTGAATCTGGTCGGCAACGCGCTGAAATTCACCGAGCAGGGGGAAGTGGTTTTGGAGATTCAAAGCGAATCGCGGACCGAGGACGAGGTCGCCTTGCATTTCGTCGTTCGCGACACGGGAATCGGCATCCCACCGGATCGGCAAGCCGCGATCTTCGAAATGTTCGAACAAGCCGATAGCAGTTCGACGCGACGCTACGGCGGCACCGGACTGGGGCTGACGATCTGTCAACGGCTGGCGGATCTCATGGGCGGTCGTATCTGGTTGGAAAGCCAACAGGGAAACGGCAGCCATTTCCACTTCACCATACGATTGGGAGTCCATCACGAACGGTTGACTCGGCCGCCTCGAGCCGAAATGGCCACCTTGAGCGGAATGCGAGTTCTGGTAGTCGATGACAACGGGACCAACCGCCGGATTCTGCAAGAGCTGCTGACCGGCTGGCAACTTCAGCCCGTCCTGGTATCCAATGCCGCTTCGGCTCTGGAACAATTGCAACAAGCCCAAGCCGACAAGCAACCTATCCGGCTGATGCTGACCGACGTGCAGATGCCCGAAGTCGATGGTTTTTCGTTGGTCGAGCGTATCCAGTCCGAACCGCGACTTTCGTCTCCGGCGGTGGTCATGCTCACGTCGGGAGATCATACGGAAGACCTGGCTCGCTGTCAGGATCTGGGCATCGCAGCATTCCTGATCAAGCCGGTAAAGCAGTCTGAGTTGTTCGACGCGATCCTGACGGCCCTGGGCGTCGCCCGCATCCAACAGGCAGTGCAACCCGCACCGTCGGTCATCCCGCCCAGTTCCCGTTCGCTCCGGATCCTGTTGGCCGAGGACAGTCGGGTCAACCAGAAGCTGGCCGTATCGTTACTCAAGCGATTGGGCCACGAGACGACGGTCGTGGAAAACGGTCGGGAAGCCGTC
>SKKK01000411.1 GCA_007121535.1 Planctomycetaceae bacterium
CCGCCGGTAAGCACGAGGTCGCCCACGTTGATGTTCGGCAACGCTTCCAAACGCGTCAGGACGCTCGTCCGACCATCGTCAATCGTACCGATCTGGACAAACCCGTCGTTCAACGTGCTGTTCTGAACCTCAAGCGTCGAAATGTCTTGTCCCCCCAGATCGTTCTGGAAGTTGATTGCGATGCTGTTGACCGGCAGTTCCAGGTCGGCCGCAATGAACACGTCGAACAAACCGATCGACGGCAATTCCACCAGGGCCTGTCGAAGGCTGGGCGTTCCGTGCTGAATCCTCGACACATCCGCATCGCCGTTATCCAGATCGGAGTCATCGGGCACCAGACGCGGAAGGACGGTTCCGGCCAAGGCCCCGATGAATTCGATCTGGACCGTATTGTTCGGCAACGGCCCACCGGTGACTTCGACATTGCCCACGCCGATGTTCGGCAGTGCTTCCAAGGCATCCCGGACAGCCGCCGCAGTCGCATTGCGAGCGATGGGAACGGTCGTCTCGTTCGTTTGGTAATCAAACTGCAGCGTAAACGTGCCGCCGGTCGGCGGGCCACTCAGTTCGAGTTCCTGGATGTCGTTTCGTCCTTCTCCGGTCGAAGGCGCGTTCCAACCGATTCGGCGAGTCAGATCGCCATCCAGTTCCAACTGGAAGGAGCCGGCGGTGGGGGTGCCCGCGGTGATGCCGATGACCTGCACTTCGTCGATATCTTCCGTCAAGGGAGCATCGAAGGCGATGGGCAAGGTTGTCTGGTTGTCAAACTCCAGTAGGAAAGTACCGCCGGTTGGGCTACCGGTCAGCCTGACCTGCTGCACCTCGTTGATGCTCTCGTCGGCCGGGGCGTTGTAAGCGATCGGCTCGGTCGTCTGGCCATTGAATTGCAGCGTAAAAGTACCGCCCGTGGGATTATCCGGCAGGGAGACGGTCTGTACCTGGTTGACGTCGATGGTGGCCTGGGTGGTATGGGCGATGGGTTGCGTCCACCAGGCGGCGACATTCGGATTCGTGGAGAAACCGCTGAAGTAAAGCTGGAAGAAGCCCTCGTCCGGATCGCCCAGCAAGCTGATCTCCTGGACCGTGTTGCCGGATTGGAAGACGACCTGAGGCTCGCCGAAATCGGCACCGCTGGCCGGATTCAGAGCGTAGAGATCCCCGGTACCGCTAATGGCGAACAGCAAGTCCGCATAAGCGCCGGCCTCGACGTTTTGCGGACCGAGGGTCAGCCCCTGCAGATTGGAGATGGCAGGAAAATCCAACGTCAGGTCGCGGTACTCCAACACCCGGCCAGTCGTCTTGCTAATCCGTAGGAATTCGCCGGCGCTGGTCACGCCGTACAGTTGCCGCTGAAACGAAGAAGTGCTGTAACTCCCCATGGCCAACCCCGTCACGTATCCGTTGAGCGGCGTCCCAACGCCATTGGTCAGCGTGAAGGATGGGAAGCCCACCAAATTACGCGCTTGCGTCCCGGCCCCTGTGTCGGGCGTCAATGCCGCCAGCACCAGGCGTCTTGAGCGTTCATCGTTATTGAGCGCATTGACAATCTGCTGAGCGGTAGCGATCGTCTGGCCTTCCGCGTTGCGTTGCAACCTCACCGTGATGGTTTGACCAACGACACCCGTCACGGTGGTACTTGCTTCGGCTGTGAAGAAATTGATCGTGATTCCGTTGCCAGCTTCCCCCGCTGCTTTGGCTTCAATCTGAACGGGAGCGGAAACGCCATCCTGGTTGGTGACGGGAATGATCATGGTGGCCTTATTGACGCCCAAGGGCTGGATATCCCCCAAAACGCCCGTCGAACCCTGGAAGACTCCGCCGGTTGTTCCCAAGTTACTGGGATTGGCCGCACCGCTGGCGGGATTGAAACGGTACAACTTCGACGAGTAATTGGTCGCGAACGGGTTTTGCTCGCGGACGGCGTAGTAGCCGATGTAGACCGGTTCGCGCAGGTTGCTATGCGTTCCCAACCGCTCGAAGGTCAACGCGTCGGCCCAATCGCTGGTCGTCACCTGGTTTCGCCGGTTGATTGTGGGGGACGAATCGGGCAGGGGATCGCTTCCAAGAATGCCCACAGGCGTCGGAGCATGTCCGGCGATGCTGTCGTTGCCAATGACTTCGATATTGCCGATCGATTGCGAGGGGTCGATGCCGGTGTTGATCCGGACCAATTGCCCGACGTTGCTAGCATTGTCGCGCAGTCGACGATACCCGTACAGGTAGCCGTCGCTGCGCATGTGGATGTCTTGAATGTCCTCCAACGCCCCGCTTTCGATGACCCGTGTCCACACCTCACCCGTGTACGGGTTGGCTGTCCACAGGGACGATCCACCGCCGATGTTGCCCTGGATGACGTACAACTGGACGTCTTCCAAGGTGAACGGGCGGACGTGGGTCTGCAGTGCCGTCGCAGTGCGGATATCGAGAATCGGCCCCGTTTTCGGATCTACCTTCTCCGAAGCGGGCCACGGCATCGGTCCGCTCAGAATCAAACCTCTCGTATCACCCGAGGTGTATCCGACGAAGCCGATGTGATCTTCGACGATACGGGTGACCGAATTGACCGGCTCGAGCCGGACCAGGTTATCGCCGCCCTCGATTCGCAATTGGGCGGTTAACGGCGTCGGCAACTGGTTGTCGGACATCATGGCGACGAAGTACGTCGTCTGATCCGGAACCGTGCCGGCGGGCAAGTAGATCCCGCCCAAGAACGGGTCCAGCTTGCCGGCCGAACCTCGGTCGAGATCGTCCAAGTTCAAGCCGTGACCCGGTTGGGGCTGGTCGTCCTGGATGTTCGATTCGCGGGCGACGGCGATCAACCGGATGCCGTCGGGGTCCTGGCGGTAGAGCGCCAGCGTGGTGTCGGGACGCGTCAGGCCGTCGGCATAATCCACGTCGAACACCAGCGGGAACGTCTTCTGGCCCTCGTTTCGAGCGATCGCATTCTGAATGAAGTCATAGTCCAACGTGAAGCTGTACCAATCCACGTCGTTGGCGTCCGACAGCGAACCACCGACGCTGACGACGTTCCGTTCGCTGAGCAGCAGGTTGCCCAAGTCCTGCGCTCCGGCCGGCGTGCTGTTGGCAACACTGTCCACTTCGGCCGATTCGCCCAGCAG
>SKKK01000651.1 GCA_007121535.1 Planctomycetaceae bacterium
AAGCCATGTTCCGGCATGGGTTCGGCGAGCAGGCGCGGGCGATCCTGGCTCGGGCGGAAACGGCCGCCGACACCGAGTCCGTCCGCCGGCAGGTGGGGCTGCTGAAGCTGGGGGTGGTGTATGTCGAAGCCGCGCAAATGTTCATGCAGATGCGCGACGGCCAGACGCCGCCGGACATGGAACGTTATGACGGAATCGTCAGCGAACTGGACGGACTGTGCCAAAGCCTGGACGTCCATGATCTGGGTTTCTACGACGGCAGCCGCACCATCGGCCCCGCCGCCGATTTTCTGGACGAGCTGCGGACGGTCCGGCAGCGGCGCTTCGACCAGCGTCACTTAGCGACCTTCAAAGACGCCTGTGATGGTGCGGTCCTGCATGAGACCTTCGCGAACGTCGCCGACGGCCAGATCCCCGCCACGTGGCGCAGGCGGGTGCAGGAACACAACGGCAGGCCCTGCGGGCTGGCACAAGTCAGTCGGCATTTCGTGGGTACGCCGACGCTGCATCTGCGCGATCAGCGTTCGCACGTGGCGGTCTGGTCCGCTTCGGACGAAGTACTGCCTGCCGGGAAGCAATGGGCGGTGCAGTTCGATTTCCGGCTCACTGGCGAGTTGATCTACAAGGCCACCGACGAGGGACCGTATCAAGCCGCCGACGCCGGGGCGGCTTTTGGGCTGAAACGGGGCCAGCCCGGCAGCACCGGTTTCCTGCCCCTGGTGCAGTTCGACAATGGCGAAGCCGCCGCCAAGCCCGTGACAATGCTGGGTTTGGGGCAGGTGCTGGCCACCGGCCTGGCCGCGAACCAGTGGCATCGTCTGGTCATTCACCGCGAGGGCACGACCTGGCACTTCTACCTGAACGGCGAAAGGAAGAAGACGGTCGTCGGCCGTGACACCGACCTGCGCGGCATCGCCTTCGGTTCCTTCCGCAACTGGCCCCACGTGGCTCAAGACATCCACTACGCCAACCTGAAGATCGGCAACTTTTTGGATTCGGAGATCAGCAGGCCCGGATCGTGACGGCCCGCCAGCCAGAACGGCCCGCTGCCGTCCGGGGCATGTTACCCTGGGGATGAACAAGGGGGGACGATAAGGGTGAAAGGACGCAGCCCCGAGAAACCGGTCGTGCTGCGGGACAGGAAATCGTAAGTCCGCAGGGCTATAATCGGGTCGCGTGCGGCCTGTTTCCGGCGCTGACAGACGTAGGACGGCTTCGAAGACCGATTACTGACAGCACTGCCAACAGATTTGTCCGGGAAAAGCAATGATGAAACAAACATTCACACTCCTCACCACTCTGCTCCTAAGCGTTGCGGCGGAGGCCCAGACCGAACCCGCCAAGGCTCCCTCCTCCGGCGCGGCGGGCGGGAAAACCATCGTCACCGTCAGCAAGAGCACGCCGGAGCTGCCTCGCAAGAGCGAGGGGGATGTCGTCGAACTGACGGACGGGCGGCTGCTGCTGGTCTCGATGGAGTTCGGCGGCGACGGCAGCGACTTCGCCACGACGCGGCTGGTGGCGCACGAATCGTCAGACGGCGGCCTCACTTGGGGTGGGCATCGTGTGATCACCGATACTGCACCGGGCGACGTGAACGTGTATTCGCCGAACCTGATCCGTGCGAAGGACGGCGGCATCCTGCTGATATTTCATCGCCTGCACGGCAAAGTCGGCAGCGGCTACTCCTACACGTTGCATGCCTGGAAGTCGGCGGACGAAGGAAAGACGTTTTCCCCGCTGGCGGAATTCGCGGCGAGAAGGGACTTCGCGCTCTGCAATGCAACCGTCAAGCGGCTGGCTTCCGGTCGCCTGCTGTTGCCTGTCAGTCCGGCCGTACCTGGCGATCACGGCCCGTGGGGCAAGTACGCCGCCACCGTCCTGTACAGCGACGACGACGGCCGCACGTGGACCGAGGCCGCCAACCGGCTCACGCTGCCCAAACGCGGCGCGATGGAGCCGCACGTCGAGCAGGCGGGCGACGGCCGCGTCCTGATGGTGATGCGCAACCAGCTCGGCACGCTGCACCTGTCCGAGTCCACTGACGACGGGGTGCATTGGTCCGAGCCGAAAAGCATTGGCCTGGCGTCGCCTGAGTCCTGTCCGGAACTCACCCGTATCCCTTCGACGGGCGATCTGCTGATGATTTGGAACCACAGCTTCGACCCCGACTTCCGCTCGCATTACGGCAAACGCAGCCCGCTGACCGCCGCCGTGTCGAAAGACCACGGGCGGACCTGGCAGCACGTGCGCGACATCGAGACCGATCCGCGACGTGCCTTCTCCAACCCCGGCTGCCGCTTCACCCGCGATGGCCGAGCCATCCTGAACTACTGGACCTGCGAGTATCTGCCCGACTGGCGCATGCAGGACATTATTGACCTCCGCGTGGCCGTCATCGACACGGCATGGTTCTACGACGAGCCGGTCGGCGGCACCGCACCGCAGGACATCGAGTGGAGCATCGTCGAGTGGATCGACTCGCTCATCCCGGCCTACCCCGGCTGGGCGCGCTGGTTCGCCCTCGCCCACTGGACCGCGATGGCCGAAGACTCGACGGTCGATGTCTGGCCCGGCTGGCGCGGATCGGCGCGCGATGGTTGGGTATGCCTTTCCGCACGCAAACGGCAATTCGCCCGGTTTGCATCTCCTTGCCCGATCCGGGCAACTCGGGCTCCATCAAGGTCGAGGCACGAAGTATCGGCCCGGACGATTTCCAAGCCGCCTGGCAGGAATTGTCTGTCGCGGCGCACTCACAAGACACGCTGCGTTTCGGGCCGGTATCACTGGCCCCCGGCGGCCGGTTCCAGTACTGGCTGGTCCTCGACTCGGCGCTGCTCGGCACCTTTCCCGTGGTCGAGTCGGTCACCGGGATGGTTGCGGGACCGATGGAAGGAGCTAAACCATGAGTGCGCCAAAACAAGCTGCTGCAAATCAGCCGCACAATCCGGCTTGCTGCTGTCCGGGGTATGTTACCTGGAAACCGAAAAGGGCGAACGGACGCACGACGATCACCTGATCGCACCGTTGCTCAAGTTATTCGCGCGAAGTCGTATGGAGATCCAGGTTCAGCTTGATGAAGAACAGTCCGTTGCGGTTCATGAA
>SKKK01000644.1 GCA_007121535.1 Planctomycetaceae bacterium
AACGCCCGTCCGAAAGGGAGGCTAGACGATGAGCAGCAGCACGAGACTGATCGCGATTGTCGGATTGCTTTTTCTCGGTTCGCTGAGAGCCGAAGCCGAAGACGCGGCGGTTCCACGCGATGGTTTGGTATTGTGGCTGGACGCCAGTGACTGTGCGACGCTGCAGACGGTCGAAGGTCGCGTTGCCGAGTGGACGGACCGTTCGCCGCATGGGCACCGGGCCGTTCAGCCGGAGACCGGGTTACGGCCCGAGCGAGTCGACGACACCATCGGAGGCAAGCCAGCGGTCCGGTTCAGCGGAGGGCAGTTCCTGAACCTCGGCCAACCAGCGGCACTGGACATCCCGCCGGGCGAATCGTTCGCCGTGATCGCCGTGTACCGCGCCGACGAGGGCAAGTTCGGTACGTTGCTGGCCAAAGGCGGCGGACTCGAGACGGGGCGAGCCTACCATTTCTACACGGCGTCGGGCAGACTGGGCGGCATCGTCCACGGCGTGCGCCGCGAGACGCCGCTGAGCGCCGGACCGCAGTTGCTGGCGTTGATCAGCGACGGCCGCCGAGCGGAACTGCGACACGGCGCCGGCACGATCCGGTTTAACGCTGGCCGGGGATCGTCCACGGGTGACGTGTTGGTGGGTGTGCGCCGCGAGACGGCCGAGAACGAGGGTACCTACTGGCCGCTGGACGGCGAGTTGGCCGAACTGATCGTCTACCGGGGATCGTTCGACAAACAGCAACTTGCCCGAGTCGATGCCTACCTTCGGCACAAGTACGACTTGGACGATCCCGCCGAGGCGTTGGCACATCTTGTCACAGAACAGCCAGCCCGCGCGGCGGAGTCGCTGTTGCGATTGGCCGAACAGAATCAATTGACCGACGATCTGGCCGCCTTGGCCGGTCAACTGCTGGATAGCGACGATCCGTTCGCTCGGGGGATGGCCGAGTGGGCGATCGGAATGAAGATCGGTGGCGAAAACAACGGGCAGATGGCCGCTTGGGATGCCGACGCCAACGAACCGTGGTTCCAGCGTTACTTGCATCTCGACGCTCAGCAGCGGCTCGAGGCGGATTGGGTCCGGCAAGCGGTTTCGCACAACATCCATCGTGACGCGGCCCGCTTGTTGGCCGACGTGGATACGATGCACGCTCGCGCCCAGCGGATGGCGGATGCCTTCCGCCCGCGTGGGCAACGCCGTGACGGATTTTCTGACGTGAAAGAACGCATGCAAGAGGGCGGTAGCCGAATTCGCCAGAATTCGGAGCATTCAGGAATAACCGAATTCTGGCGAATTCGGCTACGAGAATCCGAGGTCGACGATGCCGTGCTCCGACTCCGTCGCGTGCGCGACGAACTGGCCACGGGCGCCGAATCGAGCCAGCAGGAATTAGCCGCCGCCAGAGGCCATTGGCTTGCCGCGCGGCGCATCCTCCGCGACGTCGCTTTCGCCAACCCCGTCATCGATTTTTCACAGATCGTCTTTCTGACGCAATTCACACCGCACACGGTGCGGAACATCACGCGCTCGTACGCCTGGAAGCACAAGCCGGGTGGCGACATCATGATTCTGGACGATCTGGCGACGGGCGGCGCCGCGCTTCCGCTGTTGGCCGGTCGGCTGGGATCGGGCTACGTCTGGGGGCTCGACCTGTGGTGGGATGGGGACCGCGTGCTGTTCAGCTATGCCAAGCAGCCCAATTGGCCGCCGCCGGTCGATACGGCTCACTATGCCATCGAAGGAGAAAACGTTTTCGAATTGCGGAAGATCTTCGAGCCGATCCGCTTGTACGAAGCAGCGATCGACGGCTCGAAGATCATCCAATTGACCGACGATCCGTACTGGAGCGACTTCGAACCGGCCTACACGGCCAGCGGCGACGTCGTGTTCGCATCGGATCGCTGCGGCACGGCGCCGCAGTGTGGCAGTGTGACGTACGACCACACGAACCCGAATCTGTACGTGTTGACGCGACGCGATAGCCGACTGAGCACGCAGCCAAACGCCGACGGGCTCACTCGATACGAGCCACCACCGGTGATCCGCAAATTCACCAACAGCAAGGATCTGGACCGTTATCCGTACAGCCTGGACGACGGACGCATCGTGTATACGCGATGGGAGTACCAGGAGCGGCATTTCATGGAAGTCCACTCGCTGTGGGCAGCACGGCCCGACGGATCGATGTCCGACGCACTGTTCAAGCAGCACATGCCGGCGCCGCTGGCACTGCGAACCGCACGCAGCATCCCCGGTACCGCGAAACTGGTAGCCGTCGCCACGGGCCATCATACGTTCAGCTACGGTCCCGTGGTCACGGTCGATCCGGCGCACGGACCGAACAACGCGTCCGGATTGCGCATCGTCACGCCGGGAGTCAAGCCGCAGGAAGGACCGATGGCCGGCCGACCCGTGGACCAGGGCGGAGTTGCCGACGCGGGCGGGTTGTATCGGAGCCCGTGGGCTTTGAGCGAGGATTGCTTTCTGGTCGCCTATGCCTATGCTCGGCCCAGTTGCACGGCGCCGGCCGGCGTGGACTCGAACGGGTTCGGCCTGTATCTGATCGATTCCTTTGGCAACCGCGAATTGATTCATCGCGATCCGCTGCTGGGTTCTGCGTCGCCCATCCCGCTACGGCCTCGGCTGCGGCCTCCGCTGCTGCCTGACACAGCGCCGGCCGACCAGGTCAACGCGGAAGAATCCTCGGGCAACGCGGTCTGCTTTGTCGCCGACGTGTATCGCGACGTGCCGGAGATCGAACGCGGCTCGATCAAACATCTGCGCATTGCACAACACGTGCCCTGGCCGTACGATCCGCAACACGGCACGCTGGACTACCTACCCGGCATCGCCGGTCAGCGGCAAATCGCGTTCAACAGTTGGTCGCCGGTCCGGGTGTTGGGCACCGTGCCGGTCGAGCCCGATGGTTCGGCACATTTCACGGTACCGGCCGACGTCGCCATTTACTTCCAGGCACTCGACCAGCGCGAGATGGAAGTGCGGCGAATGCGGTCGTTCGTCTCCTTGAAGCCCGGCGAAGTCCGAAGCTGCCACGGATGCCACGAGACGCGGGGGCAGACGCCCGAGGCGGCAGCCGGTTTCAGTCTGGCGCTGGCACGTCCGCCGTCGACGCCCGAGCCGCCGGCGTGGGGCGCCCAGCGGATGTTGGGCTACGAGTGGCTGGTCCAGCCGGTCTTCGACCGTCATTGCCTCGAATGTCACGGCGCCAGCGCGCCGGAGGGCGGTATTGAACTGAGCGCAAGACGCGCCGCCGACGGGTTGCTGGTCTCGTACCACACGCTGATGGGAAGCACAGACGACGGTAAGCCATCTGCCGCCGTGCTGGTGTCGACGGCCGATCGCTTCTCGGATTCGTCGGTGACCCAGCCGAAGCAGTTCGGTTCACATCGCAGCCGCTTGGTCCGCGTCCTGCTGGACGACCCTCTGCATCGCGAACAGGTCAAGCTGACGCCCGACGAGTGGACGGCGCTGGTCACCTGGGTGGACGCCAACGCACCTTATTACGACGGATTCCTGAACAAACGTCCCGATGGCGGGGGACCGCCACGCCGCGAGTCGTTTACCATCAGATAAGCACCCGGCCATAAGTCTCTGGCCAATTGAGAGCGACTTGCACGGGGACGCAACGGGGTCGGGAGTCGTTTTCGGCCAACGATCTACCACATGGGAAGCGGGGCACCCGAAAACGACTCCCGACCCCTTTCGCCCGATTCCACCAAGAAACTTCTGGCCAGGTGCTTAGCAACTGATATCATGGACAGACAACCGAGAAGCAGATGTTCATGCATTCGTGGCGAATTTTGGCCGTGGTGGCCATGGCTGTGGCGTGGGGCAACTGCGCGCATTTGACTTGGGGACAACAGGCGGCTGCATTGCCGGACGACGTGCGAGCAGTCTGGGATCTGGATGCGGCGTATCGCGAAACGACAGACACTCGCGAACGAATTTGTATCAACGGGCTGTGGCAGTGGCAACCGGCCGACTTGCAGAACGACGGAGTGCCCGAGACCAACTGGGGCTACTTCAAAGTCCCCGGCGCGTGGCCGGGCATCACCACCTATATGCAAAAGGATTCGCAAACGGTCCATGTCCATCCCCATTGGCAGACCACGCGGCTGTCGGGCGTGTCGGCGGCCTGGTACCAGCGCGACATCACCGTGCCCGATGACTGGACGGATCGGCGCATCGCGGTCAATGCCGACTACCTGAATTCGTATGCGGAAGTGTACGTCGACGGGCGGCGGGCGGGCGAGATGCGGTTTCCCGCAGGCGAAGTGCCGATCGATGATTTCTGTGAGCCCGGTGGGCGGCATACGCTCAGCCTGCTGGTCGTGGCTCTGCCGCTGCAAGGCGTGCGGATGTCCTACAACGACAGCAACGCGGCTCGTGAAGTACCAGGTTCCGTTGCGCGGCGCGGGATGTGCGGGGATGTGTACCTGACCTCAACACCGGCCACCGCGCGCGTCGGCCCTATCCGGCTGGACACCTCGGTGCGTCAGCGGTTGATCGCGGTGGATGTCGATCTGCTGGACCTGGCACCGAACACCACGTACTCACTGAACTTCCGGATAAAGGACGGCCGGCAAGTCGTCAAGACGTTTGCCAGCGGACGCTTCGATTCCAGCGAAATCGAATCAGGCCGTATCCGGGTCTCGGAATCATGGCTGCCCGAGAAGCTTTGGGACACGCATACGCCGGGCCACCAGTACGAGATGACCGTATCGCTGTTGGACGACGACGACCAGCCCATCGATATCGCTTGGCCGATCCGGTTCGGATTCCGCGAGTTTTGGATCGAAGGCCGGGATTTCTATTTGAATGGAAGTCGGATTTTCCTGAGCGCGGTGCCGCTGGACAACGCTCAGGTCGGTGCGGCACTGGCGACGTACGAGGCCGCGCGGGAGAGTCTGCTGAGACTACAGAGTTTCGGCATCAACTTTGTCTACACCCACAATTACGATTGCCAGCCGGGCTCGCATCTGAGTTTCGCCGAAATCCTGCGCGCGGCGGACGACGTGGGGATGTTGGTCGCGCTGTCGCAACCCCACTTTTCCGACTACGATTGGCAATCGCCCGATGCGGAACGGACCAACGGGTACGCCGAGCACGCTGCGTTCTACGTGCGAGTCGCGCAGCACCATCCGTCCGTCGTGATGTATGCGACCAGCCACAACGCGACGGGCTACAGCGAGGACATGAATCCCGATCTGATCGACGGCATTTACGACCAACGCAGTTCGTGGGCGATGAACAACGTGCGGCGAGCGTTGCGGGCAGAAGCGATCGTGCGGAGCCTGGATCCCAGCCGTATTGTTTACCATCACTCTTCGGGCAACCTGAGTTCGATGCATACCAGCAATTTCTATCCCAACTTCGTGCCGGTTCAGGAAATGTCCGATTGGTTCGAGCACTGGGCGACGGTGGGCGTCAAACCGTTCTTCGCCTGCGAGTACGGCGCGCCGTTCACCTGGGACTGGGCCATGTACCGAGGCTGGTTCCAAGGCACGCGTGAATTCGGCAGCGCGGCCGTCCCCTGGGATTTCTGCCTGGCCGAATGGAACTCGCAGTTCCTCGGCGATGCGGCGTTCCAAATCAGCGAACAGGAGCGACGCAATCTGCGTTGGGAAGCCGAACGGTTTCGTAGCGGCCGATTGTGGCACCGGTGGGACTACCCGCATCGATTGGGCTCGACCGACTTCGACGAACGTTATCCCGTGTTGGCAGACTACTTCCAGCGGACTTGGCGGGCGTTTCGCACCTGGGGTGTGTCGGCGATCTCGCCTTGGGAGCACCATGTCCTGTGGAAACTGCGGCCCGGCATGGACCGCAACCGCCGCGAGGAACTGCCTACCGACTGGCAGCGATTGCAGCGGCCCGGGTTCAGTCCGGATTACCAGCATCAGCGTTACGAACGGATGGATCTGGCCTATGACCGTTCCGACTGGCTGGCGACGCCGGCGGCCGAGGCCATGTATCGGAACAACCGGCCGCTGCTGGCTTATCTGGCAGGCAAACCCCAGCGGTTCACCAGCCAGGACCATAGTTTCCTGCCCGGCGAGACCGTCGAGAAGCAAATCGTGTTGATCAACAACAGCCGGGTTGCGGTGACCTGCCGGTACAAGTGGACATTCACGCGGAACGAGAATTCGGAGGTTCTGGCAGCTTCTTCATCGCCGGCGGCGGTACGGGTCGAAACGGGGCAGCAAGAGCGGATTCCATTGCGTATCAAATTGCCTGCGGACGCTCCGGCGGGTGAATATGTGCTGAGCATGACCGCTCGCATGCACTCGGCAGACGCGAGCGAAAGCCCGGTGGTTGAAATGCAACAGGATCACTTTGTCGTCCATGTGTTGCCGCCCGCCGAGGCACTTATGGACGCCCCGTGGTCGCGTGATTCCACTCGCGTGGCCCTGTTTGACCCGGCAGGCGAGACGGGCAAGCTGCTGGCCGCGCTGGGCGTCACCTGGCAAACGGTTCCAGCCGACGCGGATCTGGGCGACTTCGACCTGTTGGTCATCGGTCGCGCGGCATTGTCGGCCGAGGGCTCGGCACCGGACCTTCGACGCGTCCGCGATGGGCTGAAGGTGCTGGTGTTCGAGCAGACCGCCGAGGCGCTGGAAAAGCGGTTGGGGTTCCGAGTGATCGAGTACGGCTTGCGCAACGTATTTCCGCGCGTGCCGGATCATCCCTTGCTGGGCGGATTGACGGAGCAGCACCTGCGCGACTGGCGCGGCGAAGCGACGCTGTTGCCTCCGCGATTGGATTACCAAACGAGCCAACGCTACAGCGGCGCGCCCGCCGTGCGTTGGTGTGGTCTGGAAGTTCCTCGGTTGTGGCGTTGCGGCAATCAAGGCAACGTGGCTTCGGTCTCGATCGAGAAACCTGCACGCGGTGATTTCCTGCCGATCGTCGACGGTGGCTTCAGCCTGCAATACAGTCCGCTGCTGGAATTCCGCGAGGGGAGCGGCATGATACTGTTCTGCCAGTTGGATGTTACGGGTCGCACGGAGTCCGAACCGGCGGCCGACCGGTTGGTCCGAAACCTGTTGAACTACGTATCCAACTGGCAGCCTGCCCCGCGTCGCCGGGCGTTGTATGCAGGCGATCCTGATGGATACGCCTTTCTCGAGCAGACCGGCGTGCCGCTTCAAACCTACGAAGGTGGCAAGCTGAGCGACGAACACGTGTTGATCGTCGCACCGGGTGGCGGAGCGATGCTTGCCCCGCAGGCGGCGACCGTGGCCCGCTGGCTGGAACAGGATGGCCGCTTGCTGGCCTGGGAGTTGGATGCGGCGGAGGCGAACATGTTCCTGCCATCGGACGTCCGGACGACGGTTCGCGAGCACGTCGCCGCCCATTTTGATCCGCCGGGTGTGGATAGCCTGTTGGCAGGGATCGGCCCGGCGGACGTACACAATCGTGCCCCACGCGATCTGTCGTTGATCGTTGGCGGAGCACGCATGATGGGCAACGGCGTCTTGGCGCGGCAGGATGAATCGAACGTCGTCTTCTGCCAAGTCGCCCCCCACCGAGTGAGCCGAGCTGGCGGGCTCCCGCCGTCGCTGACGATTTGTGATCGGGCAGCCTTTGACGGCGAGTTCAGCGCCTTGGCCAGGATGGGCACAACGCCGTGGGCTCGATTAGGCCAGACGGTATCTGGCATCCAGGTTGGAAAGACGTACACCTTGGCCGCATGGGTCAACAGCGTTGGTCATCCCGTCACCGTACGCTTGGAAGTGGAACGCGCCGGGCAGCGTGGTGAACGGGTGATCCGCGGCGAAGACACGCAGATGCCGATCGAAAAGTGGCAGGAATTACACGTCACGTTCCAGGCCGACAGACCGTCTGCCGAAGGTTGGCACGCCTACCTGTACTGCGAGCAGGAGGGCGCGACATTCCGGGCCGATCTGTTCCGCCTGTACGAAGGAACTTACGTTCCGGCACAGCCCGACGGAGACGGCAGCGATCGGCAAGACACCCGGAATATGCTCGTCAATCCGGGTTTCGATTCGGGCGTGGCCCCCTGGGAGTTCACATGGCCTATGGAACAACAAAATCTGCGGCGGACCTATCGGCGCTGGTCGTTCCTGGTGAACCGTCTGTTGGCCAATATGGGCGTCGCAGCCGAAACGCCCCTGTTGTCCCGCTTCGCCAAACCGGCCAATGGGACGACGGACGAATCGCTGTTGCGAAACGGAGATTTCCAACAGTCACGCGGAGACGACGAACTCGACCACTGGCAGATCGTTTCCGATGCTCGGCAAGTCGCTTGGGAACGGGAATCAGGCTCTGCAGATGTCCGGGGACAGATTTTGAAGATCACCAGTCGCGAACCGGCTTCCGAAGCGGCTCGACGCCAGCGCGGCAGCGTCATGCTGGCTCAGCACGATGTCCCGGTCGAGGCTGGCCAGTGGTACCACATCCGACTGCGGGCCAAAGCCGAAGGGCTGACCACCGACGGCGTGACCTTGACGGTGCAAGACACGCAGCGTTGGCAGGCGCTAATCGACTATCAGCGTTTTGTGCCGCAAGCAACTTGGGAGGAATTCTCGTTCGTCGTTCAAGCAAGAACGACGGCCGAATCCCGGACCCGATTCCAGATCTGGCACGGTTCGACCGGCACTCTCTGGCTAGCCGAGCTGAGTATGACTCCATGCGATCCGCCCACGCAGGGCCGTTGGACTCATGGCTTGTACGCCGATCAGCCACAAGAATGGGACGATCCATACCGTTTCTTCCGCTGGTAGACGCAATGAAAAGATCGCCAGCCATGCCGACGCGGATACCACGTATCGGTTGCAGGGCGATTGTGTCAGGCGGGCACCGGCAATACGATAGCGCTGACCGTGAAACATGAGGGTTCTTACCATGATTCAACGACTGGTTTTTCTGATAGGCGTCACGTGGCCTCTGGTCGGCATTGCCTCGCAACCAGATCGGATCTTCCACGTTCGCGATTTTGGGGCCGTGGCGGACGGAAAGACCGACTCGGGTGAGGCCATTCGCGCGGCCATCGCGGCTGCCGTTGCAGCAACCGGCACGGCGGAAGCACCGGTCGAAGTCGTGCTCGACGCCGGCACCTACCGCGTACGCCACGACAACCAACGTCGCGGGTATTGTTTTCCCGTCCATCAGGCAGCCCACCTGACGGTGCGTGGAGCCGGGCCGACGACCAAGATGGTCATCGCCGATCCCACCTTGGGCGGCTTTCACTTCGGTATGGGACATCAGGTGACGCTGCGCGACCTGGTCATCGACTACGATCCGTTGCCGTTCTGCCAAGGCACGATTCGAGCGGTGGATGTCGAGCAAGGTACCTTCGATCTGGAAGTCGCCGCCGGTTATCCGACACCGGACGCCGAGAATTTTCTGAAGGCTCACGAACCTTACGGGAAGTGGGGCATGATCATGGACCCGGCCACTCGCCGCATCCGGGCGGGAACCCCCGATCACTACATGACCCCGCGTTGGGAACACCGCGAGGGTCGTGTGTGGCGGTTCTTCACGACGGCCGAGCACCACCGGCGAAACCTTCAGCACATGCGGGTCGGCGACGCCTACGTCCACCTGGCACGCGGGTTCGGCAGTGCCGTGACGGCCCAGGGATGTGACGGGGTGCGTATCGAGAACGTCACGGTCCACGCATCGCCCGGATTGGCGGTCGGTTTGATCGGCAACCGCGGCCAGATCCTGGTCCGTGGCCTGCAAGTGCGGTTCGCACCGGATTCGGACCGGCTGATCACGACCGACGCGGACGGCGTCCACTGCCAGCAGAACCGCAGCGGACCGGTGATCGAGGACTGCTACTTCGAAGGCATGGCGGACGACGCGATCAACATCTACGCGCCTCCCAACGTGCTGCGTGAAATCCGCGAGCCCACCCAGTGGTTGGTGTCACCCAACTGCCTGATCCTGCCAGGTGACCGGCTGCAAGTGCTCGATCCACAAACCGGCGCGTTGCGAGGCCAGGTGACGGCGGTTGGCTGCAGGCTCGAACAAGGTGCCTTCCTCTTGACCTTGGACCAGCCCGTGGCCGAGGCGGTGGCCGGCCAGGATCATCGCTCGGCCGACACGCTGTACAACCTCGATGCGTGTGGCGCGGGTTTTGTGATCCGCCGCAATCACATGCGCGGCAACCGGCGCTACGGCTGCCTGCTGCGAGCCGGGGGCGGCCTGGTGGAAGAGAACCTGTTCGAAGATACGACCGGTGCCGGGGTCGTGGTGACGAACGAGCCCGATTGGCCGGAAGGCCCGATGCCGTGGGGCATCACCATCCGGGGCAATCGGTTTGTCCGTGGCGGAACATGCTTGGGCTACGCCGATAGGGCCCACGGCGCGGCGCTATCCGTGCGCGCCGTGCGACTGGGGCATCGCTTGGCCGATGCCGAAACCATCCGCGATATCGTCATCGAGAACAACGAGTTTCAAGATCGCGCTGGGACAGCTCTGTACGTGGGCGGCGCGACCGCTGTGTCGATCGTCGACAACCGCATCACCGCATCGCAGGACGCCCCACGGCAGCGTAAAGGCCCAGCCATCTTGATCGAACGTAGTTCCCGCGTCACAATGACCGACAATCTCGTGTCCGACTCGCGCCCCGACACGTAACGCCGAGAAGGATTTTCGTAGCCGAATTCGTGAGAATTCGGGCAGTTTCGGATATCCCGAATTCTGGCGAATTCGGCTACGGTCTTCTTGCACGCGTCTTTTCGCGTCAGAAAATCCTTCACGGCGTTTACCCTGGCCGCCATCGAGATCGGCTCGAACGTGGCTCCAGCCACCGACGGCGTCCACGTCTCGGCGCTTACTACCGAACTCGCCCCCGGAACCCCACCGGTTCACGACCGACGGCTCGTTCCGTGAGCAGGTTCCCCGTCAGTGCCGCCCCAAATCGCCCGGCTACAAAAAAATTGGACAACCTCCATCCAACCAGGCCACGAAACCCTTCGTCCATTTCCCATGTCGTACTGGCGAGTCATGCAGATCGCCTAGCAACGGCTGGGCAATCGAGCCAACGCCCGGGATGCCGGACGAGCTTGCAGCCCGACGATACACGCTGCCACCCGCAGACGAGGGCAATCCGACGCAACGATGCCCGCCCGCCAAAAGGAAATGCAAGTCCAAGAATTCGCTTTCGTCGCCCACTTTATCCCAGGTTCGACAGTTCGGCAACCGCTTTTGGGGGGCGGCAATTTCGGGCATGCTGGAAAAATCGGGACTTGGTCGAAACTGGCCGATGGGGGAGCCCGGAAACATGTAGGGTAAACTACCTGCTTCCGCGTCGCGAATCATTTTCCAGTTTTTGCGGAGATTAGCCTGTTGATACGGATGATTCGTAGGTTAAAATACCTGCATCATGTATCTCAAGACTCAGAGCATCAAGAAACGCAATGGCAAGTCGTACACCTATTACCGACTTGCCGAGTCGTATCGTCATCACGGCAAGGTAAAGCATCGGATACTTGCCGAACTCGGTGCTTTGAAACCTGAGGAAGTGGAAT
>SKKK01000139.1 GCA_007121535.1 Planctomycetaceae bacterium
GGGCATGTACCCTCCCGGCCCAGAAACCAGTCCCTTGCACTCACCCACTTACACTTAGTCGCCTACACCACGCGTTTCAAGCTAGCACTCAAAACATTTGAGGCGGCGGCCGAGGGGGTAAAGTTAATACGGGCGTAGAAGGATTTAGTGAGAGTTAACCGGTGCTCGATCTTGGTAAGTCAGAGATGAGGACCTATATTCCCGTGCGGGGAGCAGTATGTGAATGGTCCTCGACCACCAAAGCAGCGTTGAGACAACAATGGGCCGCGTGCGGAGAGCCACGCTGCCTGAGCAACTAAGCTTCGGCTAGTTTAGCTGCCCTTTGCGCAAGGAGCCGCGCGGTAGAAACGTGTGGTCGGTCTTTGCCGCTGGATCGGTTTGACGAACGTTTGCCCGGGCGGCTCTTTGATTTTCGATACCGGCGGATATCGACATTTCTTGATAGTCGAATGAGAGTATGCGCCATCTGGGTAGGCGTCAGGTTTCCAAAATCTTCCGCCCAATAAGCACCGTTCGAGAAATAACCGACGCACTTTCTGACCCCCTCACCCTGCCCTCTCCCCAGAGGGGCGAGGGGACATCGGACAGTTATTTCTCGAACGGTGCTAAGCCCCCGCAATCGCGCCTCGGGCGGAAGCCCACGTAACCGATCCTCGGGTGGTAGGCCCCGCAATCTTCTCTCGGGGGATATGCCTGCTAACACGATCTGGAGTTCGTCTTCTAGTTCATTCATGTACTGCGTGTCTGCGTGAACCATGATGATGATCCTCCAGGAAGGCGCGACTCACCAGCGACAGGATCAGATCCCCGAGTTCGGCCATGACGTCGGTTTCCACCAACCATGTCGTGAACGGCCCATCGGTGATACGGTAGACCCTTTTTTGGTGATCGCCGATCTTCCACCCTAGGCAGCGTAGTTCGTCCCGGAACGCTCGGTTGATCGTTGGCGCCAGTACGATCAGCGAGAGTTCCCTTTGCGGTATCCGCTCGGCCTGCTGGCTGTGCCACAAGATAGACGTTATGGTTCGGCGTCGGGCTCCCTTTTGCCACCGAACAGGTTGAACAGCGGTAACTGGATTTTCGGTCTTTCGTGCGGCTTTCGCTGCAAGTCCAATGCGGCTCGTACCAATACGCTGTCGGAGTACATGATCATCTCGGCGTCCAATCCACGGAACCAATCCAGCAGCGGGGCAGCGTAATCGGCCGGGCGTTGCTGGCGGCCACCGGGCAGCCAGGCGGTGGAGTTCCATAGCTCGTGCTGCTGGTCCCACTGATAGTCGCCTCCCAACGAACAAACCAGGTTGGCGTCCAAGAGATATTCGGCCTGGTCCAGCGCCTGATCGCCGGGAATTCCCAGTTGCTGCGACATCGTGTGCAGCAGCTTCGCATTGCCCAACGACGCCAGGTAAGCTCGACCATACGTCACATTGTTCACCCAATCTTGCAGAGCCGCTTGTGACACGTCGCCGACGTACAGTCGGATCTGGGCGTCATCGGCCACTTCCTGAGGAGCCAATTGTGGCGTGACGCGAGCCAGCAGGGTCGGATCCATCGCCAGTACCGAGAAATCCAGCCACTGACGCCGCCAGACACCCAACAGCATCCGCGAATACCCGGCCGCGTCGGGAGGCCCGCCACCCAGACCGATCGGTAACCAATCCAGGAATCCGGGCTTCGGCCAAGCGCCCAGATATCCTGGCGTTGTGCGCAGCAAGGTCAAGTATCCCAACAGCCCGCCGGGTGGCATGGGGCCGAGCGGAGCATGATCCTGGATGCCCAAGAACAAGTGATGCACGGGAACCTGCGGGGAAAGCAGGCCGCCGCGAACGACGACTTGAGCCGTGATGATATCGCCGTCCGCCGGTTGGATGCGCATCGGAGTCGGAGGGCCGATCAGGGATGCAAATCTCCCGTATTTCTGCTGGACGAACGGAGAAACCTGAGCGTCGATGATGATCCGCTCCTGATCCGGGCCGTCCAAAGCAAATCGCTTGATGCCCACCATCAACGGATCCATACGCTCCCAAGTGCTCTCGTAATACGTCCTTTGTCTCGCCAGACGTGCGGCCTCGGTGGGCGATACGCCTTCGATCACAACGTCTGGCACGGGCGTGAAACTGCCGCGAGCCCCGCGGAGCGAATCACCGATCATCTGGTCGTCGATGATCGGTTCGCTGCCGTCCACCCGGCGGCCGAAATCCGTCGGCAAAAAGCCGCCTCGGATCAGCGCATCGATCGAATCCGCTGCCCGGCCCTCTGCCCTAGCGGCCCACTTCGCCAACAGCAGCAATTCCAGGTCCGTCCCCGCCCGCAGACGCCGCGCCAACTCGACTTGATACTGGGGGCTGAGCAGCCCTTGTTGGAACGCGGTACCCAGGTAGACAAAGATCGTATCCTCGCGATCGGTCGGCATCATCGTCCGCGCATGCTGGAATTCAGTGCTGGCGCCCAGCGATCCTTGCCCGTCATGCTCGCAGACGGTCACGAACCGTTCGACAATGGCCTGGCTGGTCGTGACGAGATGATAATCGCCGTCGGACACGTGGAAGGATCGAATGCGGTTGTCAGGTGTCGACAGCAGAGAAACCTCACGACCCCCGATCTGTACCTTGGATTCGGTCGCACCGGCACCGCGTTCTTCACGCAGGACCGTGTTGCGTTGCCGGACCAGGTCGGCGCCCAGCACCTCCGTATCGCGGGCTCGAAACAGGACCCCCAGTGCCGGACCGTCTTGAAGAAAGAGATCGCGACCGATCAGCGCGACATCCGCGATGATCTTCGGCCCCAGTACCTCGGCCAGCGCCGAAGTACGAAGCGCTAGTTGTCGAGGATACCGTTGGCTCAACCCGGCATCGTAGCCGCGCAATGTCACCATCCGGCTGATATCTCCCCCATAATCCCGTTGCAGCCGATCCAGCCAAAGATAGTTCTCGAAGTTGCCGAACCGAACGTAAAAGCACTCTTCGGGCACCCGCATCGCGATCGGCTCGACGTCCACGTCTTCAGCAATCTCCAGCGGTGGCAAGGGACTCCACCGCAGATCCGGCGGTAGGGGGCTCAAAGGGCCGTCCGAGCGGTCGCCTTGGCCCAGCGTGCTGCGCCGTAAAGTCGCCATACGCAAGCTTTCCACCCCCGTCACCAATTCGAGCGTCTCGTACGGTTCGCCGGGAGCCGTATCTTGAATGCGGCTGAGCAACGGGGCTGCCAATCCCAAACGCCTTGACAGCATCGCCGTCAAGTACGTTTGGACCAGCGGCGGATAATCGCCCTGCTGAGCCTGTTGCCGAGCTTGCCCGTTGAACTCGCGCCACCAACGCTGCAGCAACCGATCGAACGTTCGCGAATTCGGCGCTTCCGCAGGTCGGACCACCAATCGCTGGGGCGTCGGCGAGGAAATCGTCAGGTCCAGCGGTTCGGTGCCCGTGAACAGGAACAGGACCGTGGTCGAAGTGGGGCGAGCTTCCTGGATGCCGCCGAGCACGTTTCCCAACAAGCCGCCACCCAAAAGTCGGCCACCCGGTGCCACTCCACCCGGTGCTTCCGCTCCCAGCACTTCTCCCAAGAACCGTCGCACGGCTCCGCCCGAGAACACCGGATAATGCGTTCGCCCGTCGCGCTCCCGCAGAAATATTCCTTCGGTGTCTGCCGCCCACGTCGATTCATCCGGTCGGATCGAAACGGTGACCGCCCCGACCCCAAACGGCTGGCCCAAGTAGGCCTCCACTTTTTGAGCCTCCGTGGGCCGAACGGACACAAGCACGACCAGCACAACGGCAAGCAATTGGAATGTCTTCATCGATCTCCAGATCACTTCACTAGCTCCCAAATTGATTGGTTCGGATCCTCCGAAAACGCACTCGATCGGCCCACCAGCCAATCACCAGATCGTACGTCCCGCACGAAATCCGTGACCCCTTCATTCTAAACATCTGATCGAATTTCGTCAGCGTCAGCCCAAATACGCCAATAAGGGTGAAATGTTCATGGTCCGAAGAGAGCGTTTGGCGCTGGTGGCGTTGCGGATGGTGAGCTTGGGATTATTTGCGAGTTCGGAGTCCATTCTCGTTTCTGCGCGTTCACGCGGCCCGCCCCGTTTCCTGACGGAGCCTAATACCTCAAAAACCATCATATATGCCCCCACATCACCCCTCTATAGTTTGTTCGGGAAGAATTTCTTGATCGAACGTCGAATTTGGATGCAGGGATCTGCGGGAATTGCGGCGAACCGCTACGAATTTTCTTGTCGATCGTTAAAACTGGTGCGATAATTTCTAGTTAAGTGACAAACTCGCCCACGATCGACAAACCTTGCATCGGTTTTTGTCGCTTTTAGAATAGGTAGAAGATACGGGCGTTCCTTCCTCTTCCGCTGGTGCAACAACGAAGGTAAACCATGGCCGCGACTTACATCGAATTGGACGAAGCTGCCAAGCAGCTAGGCGTAACGGCTGAGCAACTGAACGATATGCGGCTGCGCGGTGAGATCTACG
This sequence comes from Planctomycetaceae bacterium, assembly GCA_007121535.1. Classification (GTDB taxonomy): domain Bacteria; phylum Planctomycetota; class Planctomycetia; order Pirellulales; family Pirellulaceae; genus SKKK01. The sequence goes on from SKKK01000139.1 coordinate 4,491, forward strand.
GGGTACGCGACGGCGCGTCCTGGAAGTTCAAGGCCGACGAGGTGCAGCGGGCCGCCGAAGAACTCGGAGTCGCCTCGGCGGATTCCGACGACGACGCGCTCAGCTTTGAAGGGGACGCGGATGCTAGTTCCTCGGATTTGCAATTGGAAGCCGAAGGTCCCGTCTCCAGTGATTCGCCCACCGAAATCGGGGCGGCGGCGGATCGGGGAAGCGGCGCAGGCAGCGATGTGAACCTGGAGGACGATGACGACGAACTGCGGCTGAGACCGGAAAGTTCCAGCGACGTCGCGCTGATCCCGGACAAAGCGGGAAGTGGCGTGAACCTGGTGGCTGACGATGACGACGATGATATCCTGGCTGGTTCGGACGTCAATCTGGAGGCCGCTGGTACGGGCGATCTGGACTTCGAAGGCAGCGACTTGTCGATCGCTTCGGACTTGTCGCTGGAAGGCGACAAGGCAGCGTCGGAAAGCCCGCCCGGCAAGGAAGTCACGATCGGCGATGACGATGAATTGGCACTGGATGATGACGACGAACTGGTTTTGGACGGGGGCAGTGACGTCACCGGGGGCAGCGGTGGTTCGGGAATCAATCTGACCAGTCCCAGCGATAGCGGGTTGAACTTGGAGGAGGAGCCGATGGATCTTGCGGGATCTTCGGTTTCGTCCTTGGAACTGCCCGAAGATGATGACATCATCGATTTGGACGACTTGGACGAAGTGGACGAATCCCCGGCACTGAAAGCCGACGAAGATTTCCAACTGACCGCATCGGCGATGGCGGGGGAGGATGACGAAGAGGAAGACAGCGGCTCGCAAGTGATCGCGTTGGAGGATTCCGAAGCGTTCGTCGACTCGGAAATGCTGGAAGAAGACACCGAACCCGTATTAGCCCAAGCAGACGACGAACTCGAAGGCGCCTTGGACCAGTTCGAAGCATCCCCAACTCTCCAACCGGCAGCTCAAGCCGGTCCCGCTGCCTTGGACGAAGCTCCATATACGATCTACAACGTGGTGGCCTTGTTGGCCATCTGTCTCGTCCTGGGACTGACCGGCATGCTGATGATGGATCTCGTCCGGAACATGTGGTCGTGGGACGAGACTTATACCGCTTCGACTCCCCTTATGGATATGCTCGTCCAACTAATAGGGCTTGATCCCTAGTTGGATCGGTCTTCTGCCCGTTTTACAGATGGTTTTGGGTATTCTTTTGCTGGAATGCCCCCTATAATCCGCTGATGGATACGGACTGTTTTGGCTCCGATATCGTCGGCTTGACAGGGCTCTCGCGGCGATGTGCCTTGATAGCAACCCTGCGATATGCGGGGCGAACCCGTTTGGACCGCGAAGCGTATTCGAGGATGATGATGGGCTTGCCTCGCTGGCGCTTCGGGTTTCGATCGGGCGGATTTCAAGCCAGCCCTGATGTGTTGACTCGGCTCGCCAGCGTCCGTCTTGGACACCAAACTTCACCATCCCCACCCTTTCCTGCGGTATGCTGACAATAAAATCGAACGTGTTTATCGGGCGTCACATGGCTCCGGTGTTCCGCAACGTTTTCGCTTTCCTGTGGCGCGGACGACAATGGACGGCAATGGCAACTCTAGTGCTTTTGGTCGGCGGATGCGGTGAACAGGACGAAATTCGCCGCTATCGAGCCCCTAGAGTGGCTGATCTGGATCTCGAAAGCCGAAGTACCGACTCTGAGACGCCAGCCGCGCACAGTCCGCTCGATCGAGATTCCCCGCAACGGATGTTAGGTGCCATCATCCCGATCGAAGGATTTGCCTGGTTCTTCCGCATCCATGGCGCTCCGGACCGTTTGCAGCCCCATTTGGAGCCTTTCAAGCAATGGTTGAGCACCATTCGCTTTGAGGACGACAAGCCGAGTTGGAAATTGCCGAAGGGGTGGAAGATGTTGCCTCCCTCGGGGATGCGGTTCGCCACAATTCTGCCTGAACCGTCAGACGAGCGCTTGCAGTTGACTGTGATCCCTCTGCCGATCGAAGGCGATCCTAAGGCCGCCATATTGGCGAATATCAATCGATGGCGAGACCAAGTGGGGTTGGACGCGATCGAACTCGAACAGTTGACCGAGACTTCCGAAAGCATCGCGGTTGGCGATTTGACGGCGACGTTCGTCGATTTGGTCAGAGACGCTCCGGCGACGGCGGATCCCGTTCAGACGGCCGATGGGTCTTCGGCGTATCCGCCTTTTGAGCCCATGGACGGGCCGGTGGCAAGCGGCGTGGATCTGGAGGTTCCCGAGGGCTGGGAGCCGGCTTCTCTTGTAACGTCGCGAGCCGGGATTACGCTTCGCCATGAGGCAGCGTTCGAAATCACGCGGGACGGCCAAAGCTTGCAGTTCACCTTGGATCGGCTTCCGCCGGGCGGTACGCTGCTGATGAATGTGAACCGTTGGCGAGGTCAGATCGGTTTAGAGCCGATTACCGAGGACGTGTTGAAGGAGTTGGTCAGCCCGGTGGAGATCGATGGATTGGGCGGCGACTTCGTCGAGTTGATTGGTGAAAAAGAGGCGATTCTCGGAGTGGTAGTAGTTCGAGAAGACGAGGCGTGGTACTTCAGATTACGGGGAAACAGAGAATTGGCTGCCGAAGAGAAGGAAAACTTCTTGTCGCTGGCTCGTTCGACTACGTTTCCTTAATGCATAGACGGAGTTCATTATGGCGATCGACATGGAATCCAACGTCGGTGTACAGACCGAGAAGACAACCGAGAGGACGCTGCAGAAGTCGCGGCCCGGCCAGCGAAAGACTCCTGCGAAACGACTTACCTTGAGAAGGTTTGTGTTGCGATCGTCGATCGTTTTGTTTGCGGCGGCGGCTTTATTGACCTTGGTGGGCACGCTGGCTCAGACGCGTCAGGATATGTGGGAAGTCATGTCGGTGTACTTCCGGTCCTGGATCTGCTGGATCGAAGTCCACACGTTTTTCCCGCAATCCTGGTTTCCCAACCTGCGCGAGAACGCGATGCGGGGTATGGTTTCCATCGCGTTGATCCTGGCCACGGGTCTGGGCACGATGGCTTGCGTGTTCCGGAAGGATGGAAAATTGCCTTGGTTGATCGCGGGCTGGACGATCTTCGTCTTCGGCGCCGCATCGGCGATCCAGGTACTGACTCGTGGCGGGTTCCTCTTCCCGGGCGGAGCGACGATTGGATCGCTGTTGGCGGCGAACCTGCTGCTGGGACAATTCGTGCTGATCAACACCCAAGCAAAAGGGATTCGGCTGGCCATGGGGCTGATGGTGCTGGCCATCGGCGCCGTGTTGACGTGGCAGGTCATCGCGGCAGGTCACAATCCCGAGGGCATTCAGGCGGTGCCGATGTTCGCATGGTCGACGATCTGGTTGTTCTGCAAAATCGGGCTGACCCTGCTGTGGTTGGGAATGACCATCGCGTTTGCCCTGATGATGCGAAACTTCGGCCCGCGCAAACTGGAGATGTCGCTTTACGGCGCCGGGGTGGTCTTGATGGGCGTGTTGACCGGTTGGGTCTGGATCGGAGGCGACGCGGCCTACGTGGGTGACGCGGGAATGCGGATTCTTTGGCAGTTGATCCAAGCCCAGTTTGTGGCGATGGTGCTGTTGTTCGGAGCGATCCTGGCTTTCAAGAAACGGGGCGGTTTGCTGCTGATTCATGCGGGTCTGGGATTGCTGATGCTGGGGGAATGGTTCGTCAGTTGGTATGCCGTCGAAGAGCGGCTGATGATCCAGGAAGGCTCTGCCACCAACTTCGCGGTGGACATACGCGAGACGGAATTGGCGGTGATCGATACGGCAGTCTCCGACACGGAGGACGACGTGGTGGTCGTCCCCGGCTCGAAGGTCGTGCGAGCGGCCGAGCGAGGCGACGTGATCCAAAGCCCGAAATTGCCCTTCGATATCCGGGTCGTTCATTACCTGCGGAACTCCGATCTGGAGGATCCGCAGCCCAACGGCCAGAATCTGGCCACCGCAGGCAACGGGCTCCGCGTACTGGCGGTTCCCCAGCGAGCCGCGACGGGCGCCAGCGTCAGCCGTGGCGTCGATATGGCCTCGGCTTACGTGGAATTGCTGGACAGAGAGGATGGTTCCAGTTTGGGCACGTACTTGGTCTCCCAGTACCTGTCTGCGCAGGATATTTTGGAACAAGTCACCGTCAACGGCAAAGTGTACGATGTCGGATTGCGCTTCAAGCGAACCTACAAACCCTACACGATGCATCTGCTCGAATTACGCAAGGCCGACTATGTGGGCACGACGACGCCCCGTGACTACTCGTCGTTCGTGCGTTTGATCGATACCAAGCGGAACATCGATCGTGGCGAGATCCGTATCTGGATGAACAATCCGTTACGGTACGCAGGTGAAACGTTTTATCAGAGCGGGTACTTCCGAGACCCTCGGACCGGAGTCGGGCAGACGACGTTGCAGGTCGTGACCAATACCGGTTGGATGATCCCCTACGTGGCATGCATGCTGGTCGCGACCGGGATGTTCGCTCATTTCTGGAACACGTTGCTGCGATTCCTGCAACGGCAGACCAGGATGCCCCGTGAACCGAACCCGGTGGCGATCGTGAATCTTTCCGAGCGGGTAGGGCGGTCTGCCAGCGATGTGGAACGGGCTAATGGCAGGAAGGGCAAGCGGCACGAGCCACCGAATCGGCCACCCTGGCAGCGAGCGGACTGGATCGTGCCTACGATCGTCGGCGTGCTCATGTTGGGCTGGGTTTTCGGCAAGGTCGCGCCGCCCCAAGCGCCGTCAGGCGAGTTCAATCTGGCGGAATTCGGCCAATTGCCGGTGGCTTTCGAAGGTCGCGTCAAGCCGATCGACACGATGGCCCGCGTGGCCTTGCGAAAGATCTCGGACTACGAGACGTTCGAGGACAGCCAAGGGCAGCGGCGTACTGCCGTTGAGTGGTTCTTGGACATCGTGGCTCGACCGGACGTGGCCGAAGACCACCGAGTCTTCCGAATCTACAACTTGGAGGTGCTGCAACTGCTGGGGCTGGAACCTCGGAAAGGGTTCCACTATTCGCTGGCCGAAATTCGAGGTGGGGAAGGGCAAGTTCGCGAGGAGTTGGGCGAATTCGATCGTCAGGCCGAACAAGCCCGCCGTCTGGACAGCGAGGATCTGGATTTCTTCCAGCGAAAACTTTTGGAAGTCGACGGCAGGTTTCGCAGCTACACCTTGATCGCCAGCGCGTTTCAACCGATCGAGTTTCCCCCGTTGCCGACCGAAGAGGAATTCGTGGCGGATCGCGAAGCGGCGACCGAACGAATCTTGAGAATCCGTCAATTGATGACCGTCGCGAGTGAATCCGAAAACATGCTGGCGCGCATGCAGGCGCCGTTGGCTGTTCCCCATTTTGAAACGGCGGAATCCGCGAATGAAAGCAATGGTGATCGTTCGCCGTGGTTGCCGTACGCTGCGGCGGTGAACCAGGCGTTCTTTACCAGAGAAGTGCTCCGTGAACCGGTCAACCCGGCCATCGACCGGCTGGAATCGATCTTCAGCGCTTACCAGCGGGGAGACCACGTCGCCTTTAACCGCGAGGTCGCCGAGTACCATCGCTTGCTGGAACGAGAGCAACCTTACGAATACCACGCAGGGCGGGTTTCGACGGAAAGCTACTTCAATCACGTCGCACCGTTCTACTTGAGCTTGGTGCTGTACATCATCGGTTACCTGGCGGCGACCGTCGCGTTCCTCGGATGGCCGAAATTGATGAACCGTACCGCCTTTGTCATCCTGGTGATCGCGCTGCTGTTGCACACCGTGGGATTGATCGCTCGAATCTATATTTCCGGCCGCCCGCCGGTGACCAATCTGTACTCGTCCGCCATCTTCATCGGGTGGGCGTGCGTGATTTTCGGATTGGTGTTGGAGTTGATCTTCCGGATCGGGATCGGCAACGTCGTCGCGGCACTCAGCGGAGTGGGATCGCTGTTGGTCGCCACGGCACTGGGCATGCGAGGAGACACCTTCACGGTGCTGCAAGCCGTGCTTGATACCCAGTTCTGGCTGGCGACCCACGTGGTTACGATCACCCTGGGCTACTCGGTGACCTTCCTGGCGGGACTGCTGGGCATCTACTACATCCTGCTGGGCGTCTTCACGCGATCGTTGACCGACGAGACCAGCAAGTTGCTGGTCCGGATGATGTACGGGTGCATCTGTTTCGCACTGTTCTTCAGCTTTGTCGGTACCGTCTTTGGCGGACTATGGGCCGATGACTCCTGGGGCCGTTTCTGGGGTTGGGACCCCAAGGAGAACGGTGCGCTGATCCTGGTATTGTGGAATGCCTTGATCCTGCACGCTCTCTGGGACGGCATCGCCAAAGGTCGAGGACTGGCGATCCTGTCCATCGGTGGGAACATCGTGACCAGTTGGTCCTGGTTCGGAGTGAACGAGTTGAGCGTGGGGTTGCATTCCTACGGGTTCACCGAGGGCGTTCTGTTCACGCTGGGCCTGTTCGTGCTCAGCCAGTTGAGCATTATCCTGATCGGCTGCATCCCGCAAGACATGTGGCTCAGCTTCCGTAAGTCCGAGCAGCCTCAACCGGCGGACAAGTCCCCCCGGTCCTGACACGCTTCGACGTGCACCGCAGTGGCCGGTGTCTGATCCAGCCACTCCGTCGATCGAAGGTCTCGAGTATCTCGGGAGACTCTTTTGGTTCAGCGGGACTTTGAGTCTTGGGGTTCTGGAGTTAATCAGTTGGGCATAGTCGAAAGACGATCCCCTTCGCAGTGCCGCTACGAGCCATTGGCTAAGCACCGTTCGAGAAATAACTGTCCGATGTTCCCTCGCCCATCGTGGGAGAGGGCAGGGTGAGGGGGCAGAAGGTGCGTCAGTTATTTCTCGAATGGTGCTAAGCACCCGGCCAGGAGTTTTTTGTCAATTAAGGTAGCCTTGCATTGGGGCCGCAACGGGGTCGGGAGTCGTTTTCGGGCAACGATTCACCTCATGGAAAGCGGGTTCTCCGAAAACGACTCCCGACCCCTTTCGCCCGATTCCACCAAGAAA
>SKKK01000620.1 GCA_007121535.1 Planctomycetaceae bacterium
CAGACGCTCTTGCCGCTGTTCGGGCGTTTCGTCCGCCGCGACGAAACCGATCGGGAACCAAGCCAGCGCCAAGAGCACCGCGACCGGCCAGGCAGCCTTTTGGGAAAAGGATGGGGACATATTCGAAATTCTCCGTGAATGAACTTTGTTGGATCTTTAAGTGGTTCTTGTGGAAGCGGCCGTGGGGCGATTACATCCGCCACGGTTCGCGCAACGCTTCCCCCCGCAATCGATTCGCCTCGTCGTCGTCCAGGAACACGTGCTTGTCAGGGTCGTACTTGACGGTGCGTTCCAGGAAGATCGCGATGTTGGCAGCATGGCAGGCGATATGCGAGTTGCACGTGACGTCGGCGTTGGACAAGGTCTGCCCGCGAGTCTTCACGCAGTCCAGGAAATTTCGAACGTGGAAGGTCGCCGGATACCCGCCGATCTCGGCCACCCGCCGCCCGGCCAGCAACGCGGGCGAACTGACCTCGAGGCGACCGGAATCGCCCGCTTCCACCCAACCCGTTTCGCCTTCGAAACGCACGGGGCACGACCCCAACGGCAGCCATCCGTCCTCGCGGATCACCAGTTTGGTCCCGCAGGCATACAGCGCGGTTGAGCGGTTGTCGGGGGTGCGAGCGTGGTATTCGATCGGCGCGGTGTGATCGGCGCCCACCGCCCATTGGCACAGATCGACGCAATGGGTGCCCCATTCCAGGACGCCACCACCCACCATGCCGCCGCCCTTTTCGAACTCGCCGCCCCGATCGGCGATCGATCGGTTGTACGGGCGCCAAGCTGCCGGGCCCAGGTACAAATCCCAATCGATCTCGGATTCCGGCGGTTGCGGATCCGGGGGCAGCCATCCGCTGGTCTTCGTCGAGTTATCCCACGGCGACGGATGCGCGTGCACGGCGGTCAGCGTGCCCAGTCGGCCCGTGCGGGCCAATTCGCATGCAAAGGCAAAGTGCGGCAGGCTGCGCCGTTGGGTTCCGGCTTGATATACTCGCGCCGTCCGGCGGAACGTTTCGGCCAGCAGCAGGCTCTGGGCGATATTTCGCGTGCAGGGCTTCTCGCAGTACACGTCTTTTCCGGCCAAAGCGGCCATCATCGAGGACGTCCCGTGCCAGTTCGGCCCCGTGGCGATGATCACGGCGTCGATATCGTCGCGGTCCAGCAGTTCGCGGAAATCCGTGTACGTCGCGCACTGGTCGTTGCCGTAGTGGGTATCGACCGTTTTCTTGATCGTCGTCCGCTGGCTGGCCTTGGCATCAGCGACGGCAACGAAGTGGACGTCGGGTTCCGGCAGGAAGCAGCCGAGCACGTAAGCACCGCGACGTCCCAATCCGATCCCACCGACAATGATTCGATCGTTGGCAGCGACGGCTCCAGCTCTACCCAATGCGGTGGCAGGGATGAACGTCGGCGCGGCCCATGCTGCACCGGCCGCCGTCGCGGCGGCGAGAAACCGTCGCCGAGACACAGCCTGACTGCTCGCAAACTGCATGGAATACTCCTTTTGACTTCAATGAGGCTCAGAATGCACTTTGACCGATCAAACCACTCATTGTGGCATCGTTGGCAACGGCTGTCAAACGCTTGATTTGCCTCGATATCGCCTTGACAACGGCATTTCCGATCTGGACTTTTTTCTGTCACAGGCTATAATCAAGTTACTGGACTTCGTTCTTGATCGACAGCAAACGCCGGAAATGGGCTTTCGCTGTGGATCGGGAAGTAGGTTCCAGGCGTTATGTGCGTGACAAGCCGCACTGTCTTTTTTTTCACACATGCACTGCCATGCAACGTTGGTTTTCCCCGCAGTTTACCGTAACGATACTGGTGATCGCTCACTGCGTCTGGACCTGCGTTCCAGCGGCGATCGGGTGTGGGGCTATCGGCGTCCCATGCCGTTCCAACCAATGCTGTTGTTCTTTGTCCAACTCTTTGGACCCAAATGAACAAGATTCCTGTTGCCAGCAGTCATCTGCCGATCACAAGTGCGGCTGTTCAGACCACCATGTTCCTGTGGGAAATCTGGGCGTTTCGGGAAGTGATGAACTGCGAAGCCAGGACATTTGGCAGTGCAACCGCCTTGTTTTGCCCCCATTCGGTGCACATTCTCTTGGGCAATGTAACCGTTTTTCGTTCCTCGGTTACTGCAGCATGGATACATGCTTTCGCGCGATCCTCTGCATTTGGCAGGTTTAGATCGCCCCGGCTGCCAGTGCGCGCATGCAGCGGCAGTTGATCTGACGAGCATTCTGTACAGAAGTCTTGAGTCTCACTTCTGTCGCGAGCGTTCGGGCTGAATCAGTTTCTGAATTTGCGCCTGTGCTGCCTGGTCGCTTATCAATTCAGGCTTGGATTTCCCCGCTTACGCTTCGGGTTCCGAGTAATTCAAGCGAGGCTTTGCTTGAAACCAATTTGGACCATTACTCTGTTGAATTGAGGTAAGGCGATGACTGCCCAAAAAACAACCAATTCATCTCCTCCGACCGAGGCGTCGGGCAATATGCAGCGTTCGGCATCGTGGCGCTATTGGATCAAACTTGTGTTGCCGCCGGTGTTATTGCTGCTAGTCGGCGCCGGACTGATTTTCCTGCTGGGAGTGGCTCAACGGATCGGCTGGGTCGCTGATGGCCAGCCGTCGGATGCCCCGACCGAGGCAGCCGGCGTCGCCGTCGAGTACATCTGCCCGATGTTTTGTGTGCCGCCGCAAGAAGGACCGGGCCGTTGTGCGGTTTGCGGAATGGAGTTGGTCCCAGCTTCCTCCGGAGATCAGAATAACGATGGACGTTCGATTACGATCGACCCGGCATCGCGTCGTGTGGCGAACATCCAAACCGTCGCGGTGCGATCCGTACCTCAGACGCGTCCGATCCGAGCCATCGGTCAATTGCGGTATGACGAAGGGACGCTGGCGACGATCTCCTCGTACGTGGACGGGCGCATCGAGCGGCTGTACGCCGACTTTACCGGCATGGAGGTCCGCCCGGGCGACCAACTGGCGCTGGTCTACTCGCCCCCGTTGTACAGTGCTCAGGCCGAATTACTTCAAGCGTGGCGTTCTTTGAACGCCGTTTCGTCAAACGCCGCTGTCGAGCGGGTGC
>SKKK01000264.1 GCA_007121535.1 Planctomycetaceae bacterium
CAGGATCGACTGGTATCCTCGTTGGTCGATCTGGTCGCTCCGGACAGCATCAGCTTGCGGTGCGAAGCGGGCATCTGCAAAGCCGAGGGGATGTCGCCCGTCGGCGGCACGGTATTCGGCCAGATGCCCGACGGACCGGTGTTCATCCAGGAACACGGTTTGCGATACGGGGTCGATCTGACGACGGGGCAGAAAACGGGTTTTTATTTGGACCAGCGCGACAACCGGCTCGAGGCGGCGTCGTACATGAAGGACCGTCGCGTGCTGGACCTGTTTTGCTACACGGGAGCCTACAGCCTGGCGGCGGCCAGAATCGGGCAAGCTCAACACGTCTTGGGGATCGACGTCAGCGACCGGGCGATCGCCATGGCGCGTGCCAACGCCGAGTTGAACGGGATCGCCAACGTTTCCTTTCAACAGCAGGACGCCTTTCAAGCCCTGGATGCCCTTCACGATACGGGACGGCGTTTCGATGCCGTGATCCTGGACCCGCCGAAATTCACGCGGACTCGGCAGAGTCTGACCGAGGCGCTGCGGGCGTATCATCGCATCAATCGGATGGCGGTCGAGTTGCTGGAGCCTGGCGGAATCCTGGTTACCTGCAGTTGTTCGGGCAGCGTGACTCGCGAGGATTTCCTGCAGATGCTGGCGGGCGTGGCTCAAAAGACCGCGCGCGACATCCTGGTGTTGGCTCAACGCGGTGCATCGCCGGACCATCCCACCATTGCCAGTTGCCGAGAGACGGAATATTTGAAGTGCTTTTTGTGTCGAGTCCCGTGAACCGTCCAGGATACCAAGTGGAGAACAGCCCATGAACGGACCCGTGATGCCTTGGGGGGCCTACCCCACCACGCGCCTTCGGCGCAACCGCCGCGACGATTGGTCTCGGCGATTGGTGCGGGAAAATCGCCTGCATACCGACGATCTGATCTGGCCCGTGTTCGTCCACGAAGGTGAAAACCGCCGCCAGCCGATCCCCTCGATGCCCGGCGTCGACCGCTTGTCGATCGATCTGCTGGTCGACGCGGTCGGCCAGGCAGCCGACCTGGGCATCCCGGCCGTCGCGATCTTTCCGGCGACGCCGCCGGAAAAGAAGACGGCGGAAGCCGAAGAGGCCGTCAATCCGGAGAATTTGATCTGCCGAGCCACGCGGGCCATCAAGGCGGCTCATGGCGACCGCATCGGAGTGCTGTGCGACGTGGCCCTGGATCCCTACACCAGCCACGGTCACGACGGGTTGGTCCGCGACGGATACGTGGTCAACGACGAAACCATCGAGGTGTTGTGCCGCCAGGCGGTCGTCCAGGCTCAAGCGGGATGCGATGTGATCGCACCGTCCGACATGATGGATGGCCGGGTGGGGGCCGTCCGTCACGCACTGGACCAAGCCGGGTTTCAGCAGGTTCGCATCATGTCCTACGCTGCCAAATATGCGTCTGCTTTCTATGGGCCGTTCCGCGACGCGGTCGGTTCTGCGTCCAGTTTGGGCAAGGGCGACAAACAGACCTACCAGATGGACCCGGCAAACGGCGATGAGGCGATTCGAGAAGTCGCCCTGGATCTGGCCGAGGGCGCGGATATGGTCATGGTCAAGCCGGGCATGCCGTATCTGGACATCGTGCGACGAGTTGCCGAGACGTTTGCCGCTCCGACGTACGTGTATCAGGTCAGCGGAGAATATGCGATGCTGGACGCCGCTGCCTCTGGCGGTTGGCTCGATCGGCGTCGAGGCGTGTTGGAGAGCCTGCTGGCATTCAAACGCGCCGGCGCCGACGGGATTTTGACCTATTTCGCAGTAGAAGTCGCACGATGGCTTTAAGGCCGGTTGCCGCATGGACGGGCAATGCCCAGCGAACCTTTCGGTTGCACATGGTCTACGCCCTGCTGGACGCCACCGCCGGTGGCATCTTGATGAATGCGCCCATCGTAGCGATCAAGGCGTTCGAGGCGGCGAACTGGCATCTGCCGCTGCGCGAACTGTACGCGGCCATCGGCATGCTGATCACGTTGTACCTATCCAGCCGCATGGCCACGCGACCCAAGATGCCGTACGTGTTCATCCCGGGCATGTTCGCCGGCTTGGCCACTCTGGCCATGGCCTTGGCAACCGGCAGCGCCTTCTGGTTCCTGACGCTGCTGGGGATCGGCGCGATGTTCGAGGTGCTGACGCGACCGGCCGTGACGACGATCCTGCGCACGAATTATCCCGTCGAGCATCGGGGGCACGCCACCGGTCGAGTCCGCGGTTGGTCCTCGCTGGCGTTCGTCGCCTCCAGCGTCACGTCCGCCCTGCTGCTGCGCTGGGCCGACCAGCCGATTGCAACCGGCAGCGAAGCATCGTCGCTGGTCGCGCTTGGATGGATCGGCCAGTGGACGGCGCAGCACATGGCGCAAGTGCTGATGATCGCCGGCGGCACGTTCAGCTTGGCCAGTTTTTTCTGCTTCCAGCGGATTCGCGTCGACGAGCGGTTGACCGATCGAGCTTCGTCACCTCCCATCCGATTCTTTCAAGGAATACGCGATACGCTGTCACTGATCGCCATCCGCAACGGCCGCTTCCGCCGCTATCTGCTGGGTTGTTTCCTGGACGGATTTTGCCAGGCCCTGTATCTGCCGTTGATCTGGTTGTTCTTGAGTCGGGATTTGGGCTACGGCTACTTGGGTTGCGTTGGGTTGATGCACGTCATCCCTGCCCTGGCAGCCTTTGCCGCGACGGGCAGCCTGGGTTGGTTATTCGATCGCATCAGCCCCTGGATCTCCTGGGCGGGAGTCCGTTTCGTTTGGGGGCTGGACGCACTGCTGCTGGCCATCACCCCGGCGTTGATGGTTCCCTTTCCGCCCGCGGTCTGGATCCTGCCCGTCGTGGGCCGGACGCTCAAGGGCAGCGTGCAAGGCGGGTGGTGGATTCTATATTGGCAGGTCGGCGTCACCTACTTTGCGCCGCCGGGCGGGGACACCAGCCGTTACATGGGCGTGATGGTCTTCTTGAACGGGTCCATCCGGCTGTTGGCCTCGTTGACCGGCATGTTGCTGATGGCATTGGCCGTCCCGCCCGGATGGTTATTGGCCTTCGGGGGACTGGGCGTCATTTTGTCCGGGCTCTATTCCTTGAAGCAAGCTTGCGGCGAGCCCAAACAGCGCGGCCCGGAAACCATCGCCGAATTCGAACACCAATTCGGCATCGACCGCTAGTGCGTTGCCCAGGCGAAAAATGCGGATTGTGAGCGGCACGGCGCTAGCCGCCGGTTCTGGACGCCACCGGCGGCTAGTGCCGTGCCGCTCACTGATCGCGACCCAACGATTTCGCCAGGACAACGCACTAGACTTTGGCAATAGAGGGATCTGAGCCTCTCCGGGTACTTACGCCAAGACAAAGCCTCGACATCGAATGTGAAGAAAATTGAAACCGACCGTCTATCGACCGTCCGGCGTTATCGCCTGTGGCGGTGGCAGCCCGTCTCGACTATGTTGATGGCATGTATGTTGATGGCGTGGAGCGATCGACACCCCTAGTGATCGGAGGAGCAGTATGTCGGAAGAAAACAAAGCGTTGGTTCGTCGCTACTACCAACAGGTGATGAGCGATTTGGGCGAGATCGAAACATTGGTCGCCGAGGATTTCGTCGATCATCACTTTCCCCCGGACACTCCGCCGGGACCGGCGGGAGTGCGGCAATTCTTTCAAGGATTTGCCCAGCAGGTTTTCAGCGACATGCGGATCGACATCCAACGGATGCTGGCCGAAGGCGATCTGGTCGATTGCCACTTCGTCCTGCACGCACGGCACACCGGCCAGATGGCGGGCATCGCCCCGAAGGGAAACCCGATCGTGCTGCCGGCGATCAGCACCTTCCGGATCGCCGGTGGAAAATTGGCCGAAGCCTGGGAAATTTTCGATAGCGCATTGCTGCTCGCCCAAATGCGAGGCGAATGAAAGAACGAAACGGGATGATTTCCGAGACCGACGCGGTCTTGTCACGACCTCTTCGAGACCGTGGTCAACGTTATTCCACTCGTTACATCCTTGGCAGTCCTTACGGTTGCTGCTGATCGATCAACGTTTTCAGGGTTTGTTCCAAACGCTCGACGCGTTCGTTCAGTCGGCGGAGGTGGTCGATCAACTCGTCCATGCGCCCATCGTGCGCGGGAGCCACCGGATGCACTTTCGGCTTTGCCGCCAGCCTTCGGGCCTGCTGCATCAACTTCTCGGCCTGGTCATGCAAGCCCGCCGCCTGCAAATGTTCGGCGGCCACCCGCAGATGATGCACCCGGCGGTCGGCATCGGCGGGCGCAGGCTGGTAGGGTTTGCCCGTGTGCTGCATGAGGGGCTGGTCGTGGTGATGCTTGTGCAGCAATTCCATCGATTGTCGCGCCTCGCGTTCCAAGCGATCGGCTTCCTCCATCCGGCCTTCTTCACGCAATTGCATGATCCGTTGACGCAACGCTTTCAGACGTTCGTGCGGTTCGGCTTGCACCTGCGGGGGTTCCGCCCGTTTGGCCTCGAGTAGCAGTTCGCCCGCTTGTTCGGCCAGTTCTCGAGCCTGAGCTTCGTTGCCGGCCTGCTTCAGCTCGCGAGCCTCTCGCATCAGCTCGGCAGCTTTCAAACGCAATTCCGCAGCGGAAACGGCCGGTTCCGCATCCTGGTCCGCTGGCGCCGCAGATACCAACGTCAGGGCAGCCCCCAACACCAAAAGAAAACACCCAAGTACCTTCATCGCAACTCTCCCAAAACAGTGGTGTGGTTGAACGGTTCTTCAACTCGTCATGTTACCATGTCCGGTCTTGTCGATGGAATGGTACCAACAGGCTGTCAGTCGGTAACAAAACTGGCCTGGGAGACCTTCGGTCGGCGGTTTCGGCGGGGTCAAAGACCCGCGCCGAACCATTATCTTGCCTTCGGCGGGGTCAGAATCCGCGCCGAACCGTTTTGTTGCCGCCTTTCAGCAGGCAGCCCATCACTTGCCCTATGGCAACGCGGCGCGTTTTGCTAAATTGACGGGCAGGACATAGGTCGGAGTCGTGCGTCGCCCGCGAGTGGCCGCAAAATGGCCGACCAACGTGACAAGCTTCCATTTCCCCGCTATGGTGGAAGGCCCTTATGGCCAAGAAAAGTGACTCTCGTGCCGAAAAGTCGGCTCCCCGACGGGAGATGAACCCCACGGATGAAAAAACGCTGGCCGCCTTGACGGGGTTGGCCGACCAGATTGTTCGCACAGCGGAAGGTGGGCGAGCACCCCATCTGGATATCCCTTCACGTTCGTTGTCCAACGTCCGCTACAACAGCTCGAAACGATTCATCGAAATGGGCAGCGGCAAGAACCGCCGCGAGTTGTTCAATCTGTCTCAAGCCAAAAGCTATATGCAGACCGTCTTGGTCAGCAGCGGCTGCAAACAGTTGATCGAGGAGGATAAGAGCACCAGCATCCGTGGTCTGTACTACTTGTTGAAGCACACGATCGAGGGGGCTCGGGAAGAGACGTTCGACGACCAATCCGATTGCGACCCGGTGATCGAGGACGTCGAGGTGACGCTCAATGCGTTGCGTGAAGAGCTGCGCGTGTACGCTTCCAATCGCGGTTCGATGGTGGGCAACATCACACTGATCGACACGGGCGACGAGATCGATTGTTCGCGGATGGGTTCAGGGGGGTACAGCATCCCGTCGATCGTCGAGCCGGATGTGGTTGAGTTTCGCAAATGCGACGCAAAGTTTGTCCTGCACGTTGAAAAAGATACGGTCTGGCGACGGTTCAACGAGGACAAGTTTTGGCGCACGCACCAATGTATTCTGACGCACGGTGGTGGCCAGCCGCCGCGCGGCGTTCGCCGATTGTTGCATCGGTTGAACCACGAATTACAGTTGCCCGTGTACTGTCTGTTGGACAACGATCCTTGGGGGTACTACATCTACAGCGTCATCAAACAAGGCTCGATCAATCTGGCTTACGAATCCCGGCGAATGGCGATTCCCAATGCCCGCTACGTAGGGTTGCGCAGCAAAGACTACGAGCGTTGCAATCTGTCGCCCAGTGTCACAATCAGCTTGTCCGAAACCGACGTCAAACGGGCGAAACAGATCGCCAGCTATCCATGGTTCGAGAAGAAAAAGCCTTGGCAGAAAGAGATCGAGCAGATGCTGAAGAACGGCTTCAAGCTGGAAGTCGAAGCTTTGATCAGCAAATACATCAGCTATGTGACCGAAGAGTACGTTCCGGCCCGATTGAAGGATCAGGATTTCTTGGATTGATCGCTGAGTCCGAACGCGTATGAATACCGCTCCCGCCGACCATCAACCGCCCGCTTGGCCCGCTAGCGTTGGCCAGCGACCACGCGTTCTGCTGTTGGGCAGCGGCGAGCGGCCCCGCGTGCAACAGGCGGCGACCCGGCTGCGCCCTTTGATCGAGCAGCACGCCGAGATCGTCCTGAGCGATTTCGATTATCGCGAGGATCTTGCGAAGTATCCGGCCGATTTCGCCATTGTTTTGGGCGGCGACGGTTCGATCCTGCGAGCCGCCAAACAGATGGGAAGCCGACAAATTCCCCTGTTGGGAGTCAATCTGGGAAGACTGGGGTTTTTGGCGGACATATCGCCCGACGAATTGGCCCACTGTCTGCCCCATTTGGTCGCCGGACAATGCACGATCATCCAGCATCTGATGTTCAACTGTACCGTCGTCCGCGGCGATCAACCGTTGGGCACTCGTCTTGGACTGAATGAAATGGCCATATTGGGTGGCCCGCCATATTCGATGCTTTATATCGATCTTTACGTTGACTCAGATCTTGTAACTACTTATAGTTGCGACGGTCTGATTATCAGTACGCCCGTAGGATCGACGGCGCACAGTCTGTCGGCGGGCGGGCCGATCCTGAGGAAAGACTTGCAGGCGTTTGTCGTCCTCCCGATCAGTCCGCATACGCTGACCGTGCGACCGCTGGTCGATACGGCGGATCGGGTCTACGAGGCTCATGTGCGGGAATCCAACGAGAGCACCAGCGTGGTGGTGGACGGAGTCACCATTCATCGCTTGACTGCGGAGGATCGGGTTCGCGTACAGCGGGCTGAGCCCAGTTTTCAGATGATCGAGATCGACGACAGAAAGTACTACCGCACCCTGCGCGAAAAATTGGGCTGGGGCGGTGATGTCAAGCGGCAGCCGTCTTAGTGGACGGCACCGCCGCCGGTTCCCCAACGACCCTTAGATTGCATGGAAGCTACGGTCATGAAGCGGATTTCGTCTCTCGTTGCGTTGTCGCTCGTTCTGCTTGGTGCCTCGGCGCTTTTCGCCGACCAAGATACCGCGGAAAAGCATCTGCTGCAGTATCGGTTTTCTCCTGGCGAGATCTTTCGCACCAAGGTGACGCACCTGGTCTCTCTGGAAACGACCATCCAAGGCGTCACTGAAACGGCCCGGACCAGGAGCGTGTCGGTCAAGGCCTGGAAGGTGCATGAAGTATCGGAAGATGGCCACGTGACGTTCGATTACGTCATCGAAAGCGTCCAGATGTGGCAGCAAATGTCGGGGCGCCAGGAAGTGCGGTTCGACAGCACCCAAGACGATCGACCGCCGCCGGAGTACGAGCACGTGGCAGGTTCCGTCGGTCAGCCGATGGCCACGATCACCATTGCGCCGCACGGGAAGATCATCGATCGGTCGAACTCGCTTTCCCAATTCAATCCGGGGATCGGCGAACTGACGATCACCTTTCCCGAGGAACCGATTCCGGTGGGTCATCGCTGGGCGACCGAGGGCGAGTTGCCGTTGCGAGCGCGACCCACCGATCCGATCAAACGCGTTCGTCTGCGTCAGCAATACACCCTGGAAAGGGTCCAAACCGGCGTAGCGACGATTTCCGTGGCCACGCAGGTTCTGACTCCGCTGAACGATCCGACGCTGGAGTCGCAATTGATCCAGCGATTGAAGCGAGGCCAAATCAAGTTCGACGTCGATGCCGGACGGATCATGTCGCAGCAGATGGACACGGACGAGCGCGTGATCGGCTTCAACGGTCCCGACAGCAATATGAAGTACCTGTCGCGTCTGAGCGAGGAAATGATCCGCGAGGAGCGAGTCGCCGATCGATCGGGCACAGCCAGCCGATAAGCACCGCCGACCTCGCGTCGGCGGAAGGGTACCCGATCAAGCGAAAGGGGGACGGATGCGGTTTTCGCGGAGGATGACGAACAATGCGGCGGCCAGCAGATCGGCGGTGGTGCCCGGATTGCGGCGGTGGGCGTCGCTGCGCAGCCAGAAATCCAAATCGCTCAGTTCGCGATGATAGGCCGGGTCGCCCGGTTGGCCCGCGTCCAGCACGCGCGCTGCCAACTCGGCGGACCGTCGCGCCACATCCGGACCGCTTTTGCGAGCGATCAGACTGTCCGGATAATCCCGCATCAATCGCATTTGCGTGTGGATGATCGATTCGGTCAAACGCCAACCGGACTCCGTCGCCTGCACCAGCGACGGCACGGCGACCTGAAAAATTTGTTCGAATCCCTGGACGTACTGCCGAGCCACCAAATCGCGGTCGGTGGCTGCTTGCATGGCCGCCAGGAGATCGGAGGGCGGAGGATCGGAAACGTCCATCTGTTCGGCTCTGCCCAAACCGCCCGGTTGCGCCATGCGGATGGCTTGGTACACCTGGCGAGCGTCTTCGGCGGTCAACCGCCCGAGCACCTGCGATACGCCCGTTTCCAACGGCTGATCGGCGGGCACACAGGCCAGCGGCGACAGCAATAGCACGCTGCCCAAGTTCGTGTTCACGGACACCCGCTGTCGTGTCGCCCGGATGGCTTGCAGCACTGTCGTGCCGACGCCTCGATCGCAAGCCGCCTGCATCACGGGGCCGATGGCCGTGGCACTGACCACAAAATCGACAAAAGTCATGTCGTCGAAATCGCACCCCCGATGGACGTTGCCCGGCTTGGGCGCGGTGACTTCCAACAGACAAGCCAACGTCGCGCACTGCCCTACCGACCAACTCGGGACATGGTCCTGCTCGGCATTCCCCGGATTCGTCGGTTCGGTCATCATCAGGCGTCCCGTTCGCCATCTCGCAAAGGATGATCTGCCAGAAAGGACTCGATCAACGGGACGATTTCTTCGTGAGCTTCCTCGATGACGTAGTGACCGGCTTGTCCCAAGCGGTGGACGCGAGCGGCGGGAAACGATTCCAGCAGCCGATCCAAGCAGACGGGCGTGAAACACCAATCACGCATTCCCCAGATCATCATCGTCGGCCGGTCGGCCAACGAAGGCAACCCCTGCTCGATCGCCTGCAAGGTCTGCCACGTAGGATGGCTCGCCGTTGCGGGGATATCGGCGACAAATCGCTGGATGGCGATGCGGTTCGCCCAAGTGTCATAGGGCGCCAGCAATCCGGCTTGAACCGGCCCGGTCATGCAGCGACGATCGGCCACGGCCATCGTCAAAGCAGCTCGAGCAAACAGGTTCAAGCCACGAACCGCCAAACTTCCCAACACGGGAGTTCGGCACAGTCGTATCCGTAAAGGGATGTACGGTGGCGGAAAGGCGCCCGTGTTGAACAACACCAATCGCGAAATGCGATCGGGCACTCGCAACGCAGCCCCCAGACCGATGGCGCCACCCCAATCGTGCACCAGCAGCGTGATCGATCGCAGATCCAAACGTTCGATGCATTGGACCAGATTGTCGATGTGCTGAGCCAGGCGATAAGGATAACGCTGCGGCTTGTCGCTCAGGCCACAACCGATATGGTCGGGTACGACGACGCGAAACCGGTTGCGAAACGCCAGCACGAGATTCCGCCAGTAGAACGACCAAGTCGGGTTGCCATGCACCATCAGCAGCACCGATCCGGCGCCCTCGTCCAAGTAGTGGTAACGTGCTGCATCCAGTTGCAAATGGTGGGATCGGAACGGGTACAGCGATTTCCAGTTGTCGTCCATAGTCGGCAGATTAACGGGCCAACGTCAGGTTTTCAACCGGCTTGCCCTGGTCGTTGACTCGTCGCAGCTCGCAAGCGACCCTGTCGACGTTTTTCGGCAGTACTCTGGCATAAAGATAAGTCGTCGGTTATACAAGGGATACTGACCCGTTATTTTGATCAGGTTGCGTTCATCCCCCCCTTCACGGAGACCCCAACGATGAAAAGGCGAGTCCACTTCGTTTTGGCCGCATGGGCCGCATGGATGGTCCTGGTGCTGACCGCCGGCGCCGTCTATCTGCAAAACCGCTCGACCGGCGAGAACATGACGCAGGCGGCGAAGGCTTATCTGGCGACGTTGACCGAGGAACAAAGGGCGATTTCGCTGATGGAATACGACACGCCACAGCGAGTCGGCTGGCACTTCATCCCAAAGAGCCAGCGTAAAGGCTTGCAGATCCGGGACATGAATCAGGATCAACGCAGCGCCGCCTTGGAATTGCTGAAGGCTGCATTGAGCCAGGTAGGTTACGACAAGGCGCGGACCATCATGGAATTGGAGAGCATCTTACACGAGCTGGAGAAAACTCGACGCGGTGGGGCGATCCGCGATCCGCAGCGCTACTACTACACCATTTTCGGGGAACTGGACGAGTCAGGACGTTGGGGGTTGAGCATCGAAGGGCATCATTTGTCCTTGAACTTCGTCGTCCATGAGAACCAGGTCATCGCCAGCACGCCGACCTTCCTGGCCGCGAACCCCAGCGTGGTGAAGGACGAATTCCCCGGGATGCCACCCAGAGGCACTCGCGTGTTGGACCAAGAGGAACAGATCGCGTTTGACCTGATCCGTTCGTTAGATTCGGAGCAACGTTCCGCAGCGATCATCGCGGATCGGGCGCCGTACGATATTCGCGCTGCCGGGGAAGCCGAAGCCCCAAAATACGAGGCGACCGGCTTGGCGTATTCCCGGATGAATGAAACCCAGCAAAGCACGCTCAGACGACTGATCCAGGTCTATGCCAACAATCTGCCGCAGGACGTTTGCGCCCAGCACTTGGCTGAAATTGAACAGGCCGGTTACGACCGCGTCTATTTTGCCTGGGCCGGAGCGGATCGTCCCGGGATCGGGCACTATTATCTGATCCAAGGTCCCACGTTCCAGATCGAATTCGTCAATGTCCAGCCGGATTCGGCGGGCAACCCGGCCAGCCACATCCACAGCGTGTGGCGCGACCCTCGAGGCGATTTCGCGATTCCCATCACCGCCGAATGAACAAAGGGCTCAGTAGGTGCCACCCATCTAAGCACCCGGCCAGATATTTCTTGGTGGAATCGGGCGAAAGGGGTCGGGAGTCGTTTTCGGAGAAGCCGCTTTCCATGTGGTGAATCGTTGCCCGAAAACGACTCCCGACCCCGTTGCGGCCCCAATGCAAGGCTACCTTGATTGACAAGAAATTCCTGGCCGGGTGCTTATCTATTGACGGAACTGCTTCCGCGAAAGAATTGGTTCAGCGATGTGTCCGCTGGGCATCTCTTGGGGACGGGACGATCGCTGGGGTATCGATTACTCGTTCCGCCATAGCGAAGCCGACCGACAGCGATTTGAACGGGCTGCCGGTCGACGATGGTCTCATTGGTGGCCAGCCACCGATGGCTTGGCGTTTTCCTGGTCTTCCGTTTATGGTATGATACGGCCCACACGGTCTAGTACTTTTTGGTTGAAACGGGGGAAGGGGCTGGGCGTCGTTTCCGGCGAAGCCGCTTTCTATGCGGTGAATCGTCAACCGGAAACGACTGGCGCCTCAAAACTTAATGTCGCACCACGGGAACGAAACGATGCCACAGACTGCCGCGTACAATTTCGATCCACCACGTCGCGTGGCTGAAGTAGCCATCGAGCTGGGATTGGATCCCGAGGTGATTCTGCCTCATGGGCATTACATCGCCAAGATCCCCATCGATCAACTGGCCGTGCGAAGCGAACATCCGGATGGCGATCTTGTGCTGGTCACGGCGATGACCCCGACTCCGACGGGCGAGGGAAAAACGACCACGACCATCGGGTTGGGCGACGCTCTGCGGCGACTTGGCAAGCGGGCCATGATTTGTCTGCGCGAACCATCGCTCGGGCCGTATTTCGGGATCAAGGGCGGCGGGACGGGCGCGGGCCGCGCTCAAGTGGTGCCTGCCGAGGATATCAACTTGCACTTTGTCGGCGATATGTACTCGGTCAGCAAGGCGAACAATCTGCTGGCGGCCATGGTCGACAATCATTTGCAGCACGGCAACGACCTGGGGATCGATCCGCGGCGGATCGTGCTGCGACGAGTCATCGACTTGAACGACCGAGCGTTGCGTGAGATCTTCATCGGACTGGGCGGAGTCAAGCATGGGATTCCGCGCCAGGACGGTTTCAACATCACGCCCGCTTCCGAAGTGATGGCCATACTTTGTCTGGCTCGCGACTTCGCCGATCTGGGACGCCGGCTGGGCAACATGGTCGTCGGATTCACCCACAGCGGCAAACCGATCCAGGCGCGCAGCATTCAGGCGGACGGAGCCATGCAGGTGCTGTTGCGCGATGCCGTTCATCCCAATCTGGTGCAAACGATCGAAGGCACTCCGGCGCTGGTGCATGGCGGGCCGTTTGCCAACATCGCGCAAGGAACCAACACTGCGATCGCCACGCGGATGGCGCTGAAGTTGGCCGACATCGTGGTGACCGAGGCGGGTTTTGCCAGCGATCTGGGCGCCGAGAAGTTCTTCGACATCAAGTGCCGCATCGCGGGACTGAATCCCAACGGTGTGGTGATTGTCGCGACGGTCCAAGCCGTCGCACATCATGGTGGGTTCACCGAGGACGGAGGCCTGGGGAATCTGGCGAAACACATCGAGAACATTCGATTGTTCAATCTGGAACCGGTTGTCGCTCTGAATCGATTCGAGGGCGACCGCGACGAAGACCTTCAGAAGATCGTCGACTTCTGCCGCCAGCAGGGCGTCGAAGCCGTCGTGGCAAACCATTTTTCCGATGGCGGGCAGGGGGCGATCGAATTGGGTGAGGCCGTGTTGCAAAACATCGAAAGCAATCGGCCGAGAAGGTTGCGATTCGCGTATGCACTGGAGATGCCGCTGCGCGACAAGATCGTCGCCTTGGCGCAAGGCTTGTACGGCGCCCGGGATGTGGACTTCGACCGCAAAGCCAAGCAGGATTTGCGGCTGTTGGAAACCTCGGGCTACGGCGATCTGCCGATCTGTATCGCCAAGACGCCCAAGTCGCTTTCGGACAATCCCAGATTGATCGGTCGCCCGCGAGATTTTCTGTTGGAGGTGAACGAGTTGCGGATCAGTGCGGGTGCCGGTTTCGTCGTCGTGATTTGCGGCGAAATCATGACCATGCCCGGTCTGCCCAAGATCCCCGCCGCCGCCCGGATCAAGATCATGCCCGACGGCACCGCCACCGGCTTGACCTAGCGCGGCGCACGTCCTTGCCCCACATATGGAAAAGAGCTTGTCCGAAAACCACACCCGCCCCCTTCCGCCCGATTTCTACAAGGCGTATGTGGCCCGGTGCTTAAGCCGGTCGACGCGGCGAACGCCCCCCCGGTCAAACCTCTAAATCCACCAACGCATTCCCGCCCGCCCCCCCGAAAAAGCCTGATCGGAGCCGATTGACTTTTCTTTCGTTCTACATAGGATTATTCAAAGATTGTTGTTCTGTTTCCTCGTTCGGAAAGCGTTGAAATCTTCATGATCCTCCGGAAAAGTTGGCGTTTAACACGAGCGTTTACGCTTGTCGAGCTTTTGGTGGTCATTGCCATCATCGGTATTCTTGTTGCCCTGCTGTTGCCCGCCGTGCAAGCTGCCCGGGAAGCGGCTCGGCGAACCCAGTGCGTGAACAACCTCAAACAAGTGGGGGTGGGCTTCCACAACTATCATGACACCTTTCGCGTGCTGCCACCGGCTTACGTAATCCAGCCGGGCGGGGGAGGAGTTCATGGTGATCCCGATCCTGAGACACGAGATGCTGGGCCTGGATGGGCGTGGGGCACATTGTTGCTGCCATTTTTGGAGCAGAGTGCGCTGCATGCGACGTTCGATTTCAACCTGCCATGTTGGGCGCCCGAAAATTCTGAGCCGGCCCAGACCCAATTGTCGGTTTTCCTCTGCCCATCAGCGACGAACACCACCCGGCCGATGGTGGTCCGAAATGCTGGTGGCGACGAATTAGCCACGTTCGGCCGCTCGACCTATGTGGTGAACGCCGGGCGGGATGCACCGTGGGATTATGCCGTCGACAGTTACCAAGGAATTGCCGACGGACCCTTGTACCGCAATTCGCCCACCCGCTTTGCCGACGTCACCGATGGCCTATCCAACACGGTTTTTGGGGGCGAGCACCATCCGCTGGTCAGCGACAAGACGTGGGTGGGGGTGGTACCCGGCGCCGTTGTTTGCCCGACGCCGCAGTTCGCATTTTCCGATTGTGACGCCGCCGCAACGCTGGTCAATGTCCACAGCGGACCGGCCGGCAGCGAAGGATACGTGATCCACCCCCCCAACAATCCTTTGGCCCACGTGGATGCGATGTATGCTCAGCATCCAGGGGGTTGTAACGTGCTGCTGGGCGACGGCAGCGTTCGCTTTGTTTCGGAAACGATCAACCAGCTCACTTGGGCAGCTTTGGCCACGCGGGCCGGCGGTGAGGTGATCGGGGAATATTGACGGATCGAAGACCAAGGACGAAGCAACTGAGGATCACAGTATGGGTAGCAAGCGGTCGTCTGTAGCGCTGGTGGCGCTGGTCGTTTTCGCAGGAGTTTGGAGCGGGTGTGGCCGTCCCCAGGTGGCTCCCGAGCACCTGCACTTGACCTCCGAACTGCGGACGGCCATTTCGACGCAGAACGCCGAATGGCTAGAGCGGGTGGAAACGGTGGTCGAAGAGCATCACCAAGCTGACGAGATGTCCGACCGAGAGTACAAGGCGTTTCGTTCGATTATCGACAGGGCCCATAGCGGGGACTGGAGGGCGGCTGAACAAGAAGTCCTCGCACTTCAGAAAGCGCAGCGGCCCACACCGGAACAGGTCGACCGAGTCCGCCGATAGCGATCCGCACCTTGGCTGATCGGATGCACCCGATCCCGAACGATCAATCGCTGCTGCCGAACCGTGCGATCACCACCGTGATGTTGTCTTTACCGCCACGCTCCAACGCCAATTCGATCAACCGTTCGCATGCACTCTGCGAGCCGTCCGTGCCTGTAATCGCTAAGTGGATTTCGTCGGCCGATACCAGATCGCTCAGCCCGTCCGTGCACAGAATCAGGTGATCCCCCTGATTTAGAAGCAGATGGTGGATCTCGCTGGTAACCTGCCGAGCGTCCGCTCCCAAACAGTTGGTCAACACGTGCTGGAAGGCCTGAGTGCGAGACGCCTCGATTCCCGCATCGACTAATTGCTGCGCCAAGGTATGATCACGGGTGATCTGCCGGATCTCGTCCCCGTACGCGTGATACGCTCGGGAATCCCCCACGTGGACGACGAAAACATCTAAACCGATCGAAATGACCGCAGTCAACGTGGTCCCCATTCCCACCAACTCAGGCTGCTCTCTGGCCCGCTGTCGAATCCGCCGATGGATTAACTGGATAAAGTCATCCACATCCTCTTGCAGTCGATTCGCCGAGTTGTCGTCCACCTTATCGGGCCAACTGCCCATCGAGGCCTCTAATTCCCAGATCGTTCGCACAGCCAATTCGCTGGCCACTTCGCCAAACGCCGCGCCGCCCATCCCGTCGGCGACCAGCAGGATGTAGGCTTCCTCCTCGTCCTCGAACAACACGCCGCTGGGAAGGCTCGTCATTAGCGCTTCGCGCGATCGACGCCGCCGAATCACAGCGTACTGGTCCTCGTTGTTCTGACGCACCTTGCCCACGTGCGACGCTGCGCCGACCAGGACTCGAACAGGCGGTGTTGAGCTGGCACAATCAGCGGGTGGGGATTCTTGTTCCGTTCGGTTGATGCTACTGTCTGGGTCCGGCATGAAGTTGGCTCGCTGTGAAAGCCTTGATTTTGCCAAACCGGAAGCCTCGACACAATTGGCTCCCGGATCCCGCACGCGGGTTACGCCGATTAGAACAAAGTCCGCAGATTTCCGCGAGTCCTAACCGTGGGAAGATCGGACAGGCTGCGTATAACCTTTGTGATGAAACAAGAACCTCCGTTGTGCGGGCGTGCCATTTTCGTTTTTTCCATGTAATAGTATAGCCATCTACGGCGATTAGGTCACGTTTGACATGGGAGTCGTATCGTGGAAAAAGAAATGGTGAATGACGTCGAGCGGGAATTGGTCGAGTTGCGGGAGCAGATCCGCTATCACGATCGAAAATACTATATCGAAGCGAACCCCGAAATCAGCGATCTGGACTATGACCGTTTGATGCAGCGGCTTCGTCAATTCGAGTCGGCTCATCCTCAATTGGTCACGCCCGATAGTCCGACGCAACGGATCGGCGATCGACCGGTGCCGCATCTGGCCCAGGTTCAACACCGTGTGCCAATGCTGTCGATCGAAAACACGTACAGCATCCAGGAGTTGCGGGACTACGCACGCCGCACCGAAAAGTTGCTGGCGGGCGAACCAACGGAATGGGTGGTCGAGTTGAAGGTGGATGGCGTTGCGGTAGCCATAATTTACGAGCAGGGGCGATTGGTTCGCGCTTTGACTCGCGGTAACGGCATCGTGGGCGATGACATCACTCACAACATCCGCACGATCCCCGACGTGCCCTTGCACTTGAGCGGTCGGAACCTGCCCTCGGTGTTGGAGGTGCGCGGCGAGGTCTACATGACCAACTCGGACCTGGTGACACTGAACGAAAACCAGCAGGCCAAGGGGGAAGCTCCGTTCGCCAATACGCGCAACGTGACCGCAGGGACCATTCGCATGCTGGATCCTCGTATCTGTGCGAGTCGACGATTGCGGGTCTTCTGTCATGGAGTGGGCTACTGCGAGGGGATCCGAGCCACCAGGCATTCGGAATTTCTCCGCGAGATCGCCGATTACGGCCTGCCGCCAACGCCGTTGGTCCAGCGATTCGAGAGCTTTGAACAGGCAGTGGATCATTGCCAACGGGTCGTCGAGCATCTGCACGAGCTGGATTTCGAAGTCGATGGCCTGGTTCTGAAAATCGACCGGTTCGATCAACGGCAACGTCTGGGAACCACGGCCAAGAGCCCTCGTTGGGTGGTGGCTTACAAATGGGAAAAGTATGAGGCCAGCACCCGGTTGCTGCGGATCGTGGTCAGCGTCGGAAAATCGGGTGTGGTCACCCCGACAGCCGAACTCCAGCCGGTCCAGCTTGCCGGAACGACGGTCAGCCGAGCCAGTTTGCACAATGCGGACGAGATCCGGCGAAAGGATATCCGCGAGGGCGACGTGGTCATCGTGGAAAAAGCCGGCAAGATCATTCCACACATCGTGCGAGTGGAACGCCACGAACGACAACAGGACTTGCCCGCCTGGGATTTTCCCACGCATTGTCCCCAGTGCCAGACCGCACTGGTCAAGGATGAAGGCGGGGTCTACATCCGCTGTCCCAGCCTCACCTGCCCGGCGCAGATCAAAGAGCGATTGCGCTACTTCGCCAGCCGAAACTGTATGGATATCGAAGGTCTGGGCGACAAATTGGTCGACCAGTTGGTCGACCGGAAACTGGTTCAGGACTTCGCCGATCTGTACCGGTTGACCGCTCAGCAGTTGATCCCGCTGGAGCGGATGGGGAAGAAGTCCGCCGAGAAGCTGATCCAAGGGATCGAAGCCAGCAAAGAACGCGGATTGGCTCGTGTTCTGAATGCCCTGTCGATCCGCCACGTGGGCGCGCGAGTCGCCGCCGTGCTGGCGGAACACTTCACCTGCATCGAACAACTGCAAGCGGCCACGATCGAACAATTGGCCGAAATCCACGAGATCGGCGAAATCATCGCCCGCAGCGTCTACGAGTTTTTCCATGGCCCGCACGGTCAACATGCCGTTCAACAATTGCAAGCCGCAGGCGTCGTCATGCAGTCGAACGCCCGGGCAGAACCCGACAGCAGCCAGACGCTGGCCGGGAAAACGCTGGTGGTAACCGGCACGCTTTCTCGCTACACGCGGGATCAAATCCACGCCTTGATCCAGCAGCATGGGGGCCGCGCGGCATCCAGCGTGTCAAAGAAGACCGACTTCGTCGTCGCCGGTGAAAACGCCGGCAGCAAACTGGACAAAGCCCGGCAGTTGAACGTCCCCGTGATCACAGAAGACGACTTCGACCAGATCGTGGCCGGCACGTGATCGGCCGTAATCGGCGCAATTCACTCGCCGCCGCCTTGAGCGTACGCCTGTCGCTCGAAGGGATTGTCCAGATACGGTCGACGCCCCATCAGCAACAACGCCAGCGAGCAACCCAGATAGGCCGGCCCCATCAGCGGCCCCCACAGCTCGAATTGGCGCACGTGAACCAGTTCGTGTTCGCGGCATATATCCAACGCGGCGTCGGTCTGACCCAGTACCGTATGGCCCAACGTGAACGCCATCGTGTATTCTCCGTGAGGAAACCGATGCAACAACCATTTCACGCCGCCGCCATAGAATTCGATCACCGGGCGGCGGATTCGTGCATGACCTCCGGTGCAAATCCCGATCAGACCGATCAACAGACCCAGCACCGTGTAGGGCGAAGCCCAAAGCATACCGAGCACCCGAAGCGGCGTGCGGATGAATTTGCCCATTTGCACGGTAGTCCCTCCCCGAATCGAACGGCCCGCTGGACCCAATTGATCCGTTCCTCGTCGGTCTCCAGCCCATCAGCTTTCACGACGACCCAGCCCTGCATCGTCCCCTTTGCGAACCGCTCGATTATCGCTCGAAAGTCCGCCCTTGCCAACCGATTGCAATCCTAGCGGACCACGTTAAAAATTTCGTATCCGTTTTCAGTCATCAAGCACCCACCGATGCGGAGCGTTTTTTATGAATTACCAGAACTACCTCGAATGGACCGGGCTGTCAGGGATCTACCTGAGAAACTATTCTCAAGGCGACCGCTATCGCACGTTCAAATCCGCCGTCTCGGCCGCGGGGTTGACAACGCTGATCGTGGGTGAGTTCCTGCAAGACAACCGCAACCAACGGTTGGACATCACCGATTGGCGAACTCACAGCGTCCCCGAAGCTGGCGGCGACAAGCGCATCCGCATCCAGTGGACGGCCGAAGCGTTGGAAACGATTGGCGCGGCCGACGTCGCCGAAGCGGTCCGCCACGCGAAAAGCGTGTCCCCGTTTGACGACTTGATGAAAGCGGATGGTCTGACCGACTTTGACAAGGCTCTGGAAAGTGGCAAGCCACAGGAATTGATGAACTTCTTCCAGGACAGTCTTTCGCGAGTCGTTTCCGGTGCGGGGCCGATTCCTGAGGACGAATCGGAAGCCAGCAAAGCAGCGGGCCGATCGACAACGCATGGTGCAGAGGCTTGGAAGCAGTTGGAGCAGAAACTGCAAGCGTACGTTGACCGGCACCGTGACGAACTGCAAGCCGATATCGACAAGCACGGGGATCCACGCACGCAGCCGGGCTTTTCCAGCAAGAATCGCATGAGGGAATTGGACCGAATGCGAACCGACTTGTTCCGCCGCGAATCGTTGCTGGAAGAGGTGACCAAACTGCAACAGTTGATGCGGGATCTTCGCAAGCGAATTGGCGATGCGGTCCAACCGAACAAGGCCCTGGCGAAACGTATCGCGTCCCCCAAACGCCATCTTCTGAAAACACTGAGTCTGGTGCGCAAGGAGTCTGCGAAAATATCCGTCCCCGAGGTGGAAAACTGCCTACAAGAAGCCGAACGATTTCTTCAACAACACGCTGCGATTTTGGGCGAACGTCCGATCGGCAATAGTGCTCAGGAGCAACGTCTAGCCGCTTTGGGTGATTATGAACAATCGGTCGAGTTCGGTCAGACGCGGATTCATTGGGAGATGCCTCGTGGCTTTGATGTGGGCTGGAATCACTTTGAACTGGAACTGACGCTCGATAAGAAACCGCAACCTGCGGCGATCGATGCCTTGTTGGACGTGGCCGAGCGAACCGCGAGACACATCAACCGCTTGAGCGAACAATGGAAGCAGGAGTTGATCGAGCATTTCCAGGATCAGTCAGGAGCAATGAGTGATTGGGAACTGGAAGGTGCCGAACTGGATGCCGATGGGCAGGTAACCGAGGCCAGCATCCTGGAACTTGCCGGTAATGGTCGAATTCACCTGATGGCCTATGACCCCGACGGCCAAGAGATCGAATGCAGGGTCAGCTTTCCGATCGAGTGGGACCCCGAGCACGGCTTTGACATGCCTTGGGATGATTTGCCGGAGATATCAAGCGAAGATGCTAATCGAGTGATTTTACCACCGAACGTTCGCTTCGTCGACTGTGGGCCAGCGATCACCGATGCCGATTGCCAGCGTCTGGAACATGAATTTGGTGTGACGCTGCCAGCCCCCTACCGATCGTTTCTTACTCAGACGAACGGCGGTATCCCTCACCCGAACCACCTTACCTTACGTGTGGAAGGAACGCTGATGCCCTACGACATCGAATACTTCTACTCGCTGGGCACCACCGGCCAGGATGCATCGACGACCGACAAGCCGCTCCCGGCCGAACGAACGCTGCAATCGATGCTGCGACTCATTGCCCAGCATCAAATGCATCAGGTATTGTTGCCATTGGCAAGAGTCCGTCTCTATTCTCTGTGGGGCGCAGGCGATGGGTTTCAGGATCATTTGTTCTTGGTGTTAACCGGCAAACGAGCCGGCCGAGTGATTCTGTTTGAGACAGATCCGGGACAAGAGTTTAGCGGCTACCGTCGCGCCAGCGAAGCCGAACGTTTGCGGGCTTTGCACGATCGGATTCAGTACAGTCGTCAGGTCGCCAGTTCGCTTAACGGGTTGTTTGCCAAAATTCAGCCGTTCCCCAACTTGGAAATGCCCGATTGGTTACGGATGATCCACCAGAACGATCAAACCGGATTCATGCAGTGGTTGGAAAAAGGCGGATCGCTCAACGAACAGCATGCCGGTTACGGTGACGACGTGCCTTCAACGGTGACCGTCTATTTGGTGCGTCATGCGTCACTGGAATTGCTGGCCAGCTTGATCAAAGGTGGGCAGCTTAAACCCAAAGAGATTCGGAAGGTCTGGCAGCAGCGGTTCGTGACGGATCTGCGCCGGTATCAAGACCTAATGACCATCTTACCCAAGGATCTTTGGGTTTTTGCGATGCGCTCACCTGCGGTATGGGATCAGATCGACGTACTGGAGCAGCTTGCTGCGGCAGGCGTCGATTTCAATCGTGCGATTGGACCGACCGGCGAGCCGCCCATTCATTTCGCTGTACAATCCGGGCGCAAGGAAGCGGTCCGCTGGCTGATCGATCACGGTGCCGACCCGAAGCAGAAAGACGACTATGGTCGCGACGCCTTCGATTGGAACGAAAATGTCGGGGACTACGATTGCAGCGCCGCGTTGCGTGGCGAGCCCGAACCGGTGGATGCGGAAGCATCGGCGCCCACCGCTTTACCAAGCGATATTCCCGGAGTCGATGTCTTGAACAAAGCGGCGGCGGAGTTGCCGGAAGGGATCGATCTGATGATTCGCGCTCAGATCAAATCGCCACCGGTCAGCCGCACGGAAAAGGCCTTTTTTCAGGAGTGTCACTACACGTTATCAATGGCGGTAGGCAATCGGCAGGTTACGTTCAATCACATCACGCTGCCGTCCCAAGACTATTTGTACGCCGAGGCGTGGCCTTCGACGCTGTTCCTTGCCGTCCTGCGCTGGCCGGAACTGACTCCGTTATGGGATACGGTGGAAGTTGTCCAGCTTGATCGCGAGCAAGCCAGGAAGAAGCGAGGTTATCAGCCGCAGCCGCGCCCGGAGTTGATCGACGCAGCCCGCGCGGCGTTGGAGCTTGGATTCGACCCCCAGCAAGCCGCCAGCCGCAAAGTGCGGCTACGTCAGCGATAGCGACATTCGTTTGATGCCACCCATTGGGACATTCGTTTGGGGTCCACCTCACGGTCACGAGTTGGCTTGCCGTTGCGTCGTTAAGCGGTTAAGGTCTTTGTTCGTACACTGTGTGCATGGTGTATGGTGGTGTAAGCAGTACCGATTGGTCATCTCGATGAAGAACGCAGATTACAAACGTTTGAGTCTGGTCATACTCATACTCATGCTCGTGCTCCTTTGCGAGGAAACGAGCACGAGCACGAAAGCTGCTTGGTTTGCGGGGGTCAGCCCGCGTTGAAAGATCTAGAGGTGAAATTCATGGAACAGGTATCCGATATTGGCACTCGATTCCGGAACGTGGCCGCTACGGCAGGCGATCGCGTCTGCGTGTACGATCAACAGAAACTGTCCTTTGCCGAATTGGACCGGCGCTCGGATTGTGTCGCCGCAGCTCTGGGCGCCGCCGGAATCCAACCGGGCGATCGAATCGGGCTGTTGTGTCCCAACGGCGCCGATTTCGTCACCGTGTACCTGGGCATCCTCAAAGCAGGGGCAACCGTGGTGCCCCTGAATCTCTTGCTGAACCCTCGGGAGATGGCCTTCATTCTGTCCGACTGTCGCGCCAGCGGGTTGATCCACCACGCGGCTTTCGACCAGGCGGCTGCGGTGGCTACGCAAGACCTTGAATTTCGAATCCGAATTCGGATCGGCGACGAGCCGACGCCGGGGTTCGTTCGCTTGTCCGAACTTTGGCAGCAAGCCCCCGATCCTGTGCCGTCGCCCGAGCTGGATATTCATGAAGCGGTCGCGGTGATCCTCTACACGTCCGGCACTACCGGGCGCTCGAAAGGCGCGATGCTGACTCACGCCAATCTAATCACCAATGCGGCCAGTGTGATCGAGGTGATGGAGATCACGGCCGACGATCGGATCCTGGTGGTGCTGCCGATGTTCCACGCTTTTGCCGGAACGGCCGGCGTGCTGACCTCGTTGCTGTCGGGTTGCGGGATCGTCTCGGTGCCGCGTTTCGACCCGCGCGGGGTCAGCCAGGCGGTCGCCGATCATGGAGCGACGATTTTTCTGGGAGTGCCAAGCATGTACGCCGTGCTGCTGCGACTGGACGAAGCTGCCGTCGCTCAATGGCGAACGATTCGTTTGGCAGTCAGTGGCGGTGCGGCGTTGCCGCTGGCGGTCATGGCTGCTTTCGAAGATCGCTTCGCCATCCCGGTGGTCGAAGGAGATGGTCCGACGGAATGTGGGCCCGTAACGTGCGTCAATCCTCCAAAAGGCCTTCGTAAACCGGGTTCCGTTGGTCTTCCCGTACCCGGCGTCCAAATGCGGATTTTGGACGCGCAAGGCCAGCCGGTACCGGACGGTACCATGGGCGAAGTCTGTGTGCTAGGGCCTAGCGTGATGAAGGGATATTTCAATCAGCCCGAACCGACTCGCCAGGCATTCTTCGGTCAGTGGTTTCGCACCGGAGATCTGGGCACGCGCGACGCCGACGGGTATTTCTATCTGGTCGATCGGTTGAAGGATCTGATCATCGTCAACGGGATGAACGTCTACCCGCGAGCCGTTGAAGAGGTGTTGTACGAGCACGAGTGGATTGCCGAAGCGGCGGTGGTGGGCGATCCCGACCCACGTCACGGTGAGGTGCCGGTCGCCCACGTGGTCCTGAAGCCGGAAGCCGAGGCGGCAGCGGATCAGGCACCGGAACGTTTGCGTCAATGGTGCCGCGACCGATTGGGACAGCATCAGTTGCCGCGTCGCTTTCATCTTCACCCGGCGTTGCCCAAAAACGCGGCGGGAAAGATCTTGAAACGCGAGTTGCGGCGAACGGGCGAACACGAGCGCGGCATCATCGCTCGCCCGGAAGTAGCGGACCCCGAGCCCCCGTAATCAGTGACTTGTTCGACAAGACAATCGTACTCAATGCAAGGCTAACCGTACTCGACGACAATGTGATGCGAGCAGCGACTTTCGCGCACAAACGAAAAGACTCCACTGATCGACGCAACTCCATCAATTTACCGGGCAACGCCGCGAAAAGGTCGACTTCCCGGGCGTTGCCAGCGCAACAACAGCAGACGGCAGGCCGGTTACAGTTCGTCCAACAACTCCTTGGCCTTTCTGCCAGCGATGGACGGATTGGCGGCGATCTCGTTCAAACCGGCCTCCAGAACATCCGCCTTGGCTGAGTCCTCCGCTCGAACTGCCGAAACGATATCTCCATACGCATCGGCTTCGCTTCCCACCGGATTGCCATCCACGTAACCCTGTAGCAGTTGTCTGGCCTGATCCAGGCCCGTCTGCTGGACAACCGGAATCGCCCTGGGTTGTTGTGAAGGCGAACCTCCACAGCCCAGCCAAGGCAACGAAACCGCCATGACCAACAGCAGAAAACACGTACGTCGCATCATCACTTTCACCTCTTTGATTCTCCTTTCGCGGAACTGTAGACCGCATTCGCAAAAGACTCCACTAGAAATCACCGATGGCTTCCCCGGAATGTCGTCGAGCCAAACGTTGCCAGGTCAATAGATTGACCGTCTCGCTGACAAATCGCACCGATCCGTCCCCCAGTCCGACGTTCACGCCGCCCGGATGCATGCTGCGGGCTGGTATCACGCCCCATCCCCAATCATGAGCACCACCGGGGCAGCAGTTTCCACCGCAGGACGGGTATCGCCAATTGGGCGGAGCGGCTGCATTGAACAGCGAATTGCTATGCGAGTACCAGGCCCAAAGCGCACCGTTGTTGCCTCGGACACCCTGCGCTGCCGTTTCACAGCCCAAGCCGATCACATCCAATTCGGCTTGCGTGGGATGGTCCATGTTGGCAACGGCTGTGATGTTCTCATCCCCTCCGTAATAAATATCGAATGGGTAACGCGCGTTGGCAGCGTCGTTCGTGCCTGTTCCCGAGAGAACCTCGGACAGAAAAATTGTGTTACTCGTGCCATCAATAGCATCTGCCATACGGAAGTCCCTGTTGTTCATAAATATCCCGTTTTGCCCCGTGCCATCGGCGCCATTGCCTCCCGTGCGCGGCGTGCTGCCCGAGCACCATGCATAGTTCGTTCCAGGACCGGACCACGAAATCGTGCCGGAGTATCGGGGGGCCGAAGGGCAGTGGAAAGTTGCCACACTTTGCTGCATCGGACCACTCTGATTCGCGCCCCAGCTAGCGGAAAAATCGAACAGATCGTGCAGCGGACCCTGTTCCATGTACGGCAAAATCCGGACGTTGGCGCTGAAATTGTGCCAACCAGACCAGTTGGGATTCCGGAAGGCATTCCGCGTAAACGTCTTATGGGTGTCGTGATAATTGTGCATGGCTAACACTAACTGTTTCATGTTGTTCACGCACTGGCTCCGGCGAGCGGCCTCACGTGCGGCCTGAACCGCCGGTAATAACAGGGCGACCAAGACACCAATGATGGCGATCACCACAAGCAGTTCCACCAGCGTGAAACCACCACTTCGCAAGAATCTCGATTTCATCACTAAACTCCTTACGACCAAAAGGAAGAAAACAACACGGCAGTGCGGACGGTGGGACCACCGACCATCGAAAAAAACACGTTACCGTGCGGACATCAACTTGTAACTCGATCTACTCGTTCCTTGAAACTGGTGACTCAACGAAATTAAGGATACGAAAACGAACAAAAGCCTATGAAGCTCGGGTTATTACTGAGTATAAGCAAGACTGATGCTCATGTAAACCGGTACTCGGGTAATTCGGAGCGAACGATGGTCGCGGTTAGCTGCTGAAATCTGGTTTCTTGACACCCCCGACACGCGGATGGGGTAAATCCAGCCAGCTAGATCGCGGTAAGCGCAGGGGCCGGCGGACCGACAGCGCCGGGCCGCATCTCGGCCAACGGCGCAAGTCGATGACGGGTCGCCTTGGCGAGGGTGGAAAGTCGCTGGTCGTCGATCCGGAAGATGTCGATCCAGCCGGACGTCAATCCAGCAGTTCGGACAGCGCAGCGACGGCTGCCTTGGCTTCCTTGATTCCGCCCAATTGAGCAGCCAAGTCTTTGGCTTTCTTCAGCGAATCGAAAGAAATGGCGTCAGCAGCTTTCGGCGGCGTCGCCGCAACGGTCGCCGTGCTCGGGGTGGTGGCGGCCGGGGCCTTGGTCCTAGGCGTCGCACGGCGTTTCGGTTTCTTCTTCAGTTTCGATTTGACGACGCTGATCGACTGCGCCGATATATCCCAACCCTCGGCTTGCATCATCTGAGCAAGTTCCTTGGGCATGGTGCTCGGGAAGGCAGCCAAGACTGCCTTGATGGCAGCCGTCTTGGCGCCCGGGGCATTGGAAGGTTGGGGAATGGCGGATGAGGCCACAGGATTCGTCGTCTCCGGGGTTTTCGGCATGTTCGGTCCCTTTCTAATGATACGGAAAACACTTTCACAGACAGGCTGTGAAGGAATTGGGACGGGCACCTTGACGGCCCCTGTTGTTCCATGGTTTTCGAGAGCCAGTCCGATTTTTTCACAGCCTTAAAGGGGAAGTATAACCTGTTCTTTCCCCCTTGTCTATCAGCAAGTCACCGGGTTGCTCGGAATTTCTGCTCTCGTTTCCGATGTTCGTCAACCAAGCGGCGAAAGAGCAGACTGTTCGGGAAATCATACTCGCCCCACAGTCCATCATCACCATAGTAGATCCGAGAAAGTGCCGCAGCCACGCCGGGCGAACGAGAAAGCCCGGCTTCGCGTACTTCAAAATGCTTGCGTTCCATTCCGACGACTCCTGAACGAAAACGAACTCATTCCTTCCCTTCTGCAGCCCAGCGTTTATTCAGTTCGGCGTTTTCTCGAAAAGTCGCAAAGCGAGGCGAGGCGGGATTGATGACGTTCAACTCGTCCGCCATCTCACGGGCGTAGATTTCCGGCGATTCCGGCCCTAAATCCCCGGTTTCTTCGACCCATCGGTCCAAACGAGCACGAAACTCGGCCAAAACCTGCTCGTAGTCCGGATCGCTTGCCAAGTTATGGATCTGCCACGGATCCTCGCGGTAGGCATACAGTTCCTCGTCGCGTCGATCGGGAGCAAACAGTAGCCGCTCCGCTAGATCGTCCAGTTCACCGTCAGCGTGCAACTGTCGCAGACGCTGGAGAATCGCCTTGCTGTCCTTGTACTGGCTGGGTTGCAGATGCGGACGCCCGGGCAGAAAATTTCGAATATACAGATAGCGGTCCGAGCGAACGCTACGAATGTGATCCATCGCCTCGCCGCACCGATCGCGAGCCGCGAAGACGGTCTGGCGGGGCGAGTAATCGGTGGCCAGGAAGTCGCGCCCTTGCATGACCTCGGGAACCGGAATTCCGGCTGCTGCCAGTGAAACGGCTGCCACATCGATGTGTTCGACCAGATCGTCGCGCACCGTGCCGGGAGCGATCCCCGGACCTTGCAGAATCAACGGGATGTGCGTGCCCTCGTCGTACAAGAACTGCTTGCCCCGAGCGTGGCTGATGCCATGATCGGTGAAAAAGATCACCAGAGTTTGGTCGAGTAGTTTTTCGCTTTCCAGACGCGCAATGACTTGTCCGACGTGCCAATCGGTGATCCGCACGCTGTCCAGATAGGCCGCCCAATCAGCCAGCAACACCGGATCGCGGGGGTAGTACGGCGGCAACGTGACATCCGCCGGATCCGTCGTGCTTCCCAGTTCCTTCCTTACGCGTTCAACGAAATTCGCGTACGCCTCTGCACTGGCACCTCGCAGCTTCCCACCATGCAATTGAACCTGCATGAAGAACGGCTGCCCTGCCGAGCGGCCCGCCCAATCATGGCTGTCGTACATTTCGCGGTCCCAATCGAAATTGTAGTCCGTCTTGCCCAAACGATCGCGCTGGGTCGGCAGGCTGCGAAAGTCGTATCCGGGCAATCCGCTGCCGATGCAGGTCCAGTAGCCGGCCTGCTGAAACAGTTCGGGAACAGGCCGGACGCCTTCCGGCAATTGGATACGCCGCTGGCCGCGTCCGCTGCGATGGTGGTGTGAACCGATGGTGGTTTGGTACATGCCGGTGATCAGAGCCGACCGGAACGGCGAACAAACCGGCGAAGTGGCATAGGCTCGCGTCCATCGGACCCCTTGGGCTGCCAGACGGTCCAATTCGGGCGTTTCGATCACGGTTTCGCCGTAACAGGAGAGGTTCGGCGACATATCGTCGACGACAAACCACAGGATGTTCGGACGCTGATCGACGCCTTCCGCTTCCTGCGCCGGTATCGCAGGACCGCATAGCAAACACCACACGGCAGTCAGGAACGAAAAAGTCTTCATCGGTTTTCTCCAGGAATGCTCACCACCGATCCTAACGACGGGCAGATGAATTCGTATCACATTTTACGGAAGGGATCGGGCGTCGTTTTCGGATCAAGCGTGTTCCATGCGGTGGATCATTCCTCGAAAACGAATCCCGACCCGTGCGTTGCCTTGGCTGGAAACCCCGGGTCCTTATTCGGACTTGAGCGAGGTCATATCGATGCAGAAGCGGTACTTGACGTCGGACTTGAGCAGCCGTTCGTAGGCTTCGTTGACTTTCTGGATAGGAATGACTTCGACGTCAGCCGTCAGGTTGTGGGCACCGCAAAAGTCCAACATTTCCTGAGTCTCGGCCAGTCCGCCGATGCTGGAACCGGACAGGCTGCGACGTTTCGCCACCAGGGAAAATGCCGGGATCGTGAGCGGATTGGACGGCAGACCGACCATCGTCAGATGACCGTCGCGTCCCAACATTTGCAAGTAGGCGTTGACGTCGTGATCGGCGGAAATGGTATCCAGGATAAAGTCAAAGGTGCCCACGTGCTTGTTCATCTGCTCGACATCCCGAGACAGGACGACCTCGTGAGCCCCCAAACGCAGCGCATCGTCGACTTTTGCGGGCGAGGTGGTAAAGACGACGACGTGCGCTCCGAAAGCACGAGCGAACTTGACGCCCATGTGCCCGAGTCCACCAAGGCCGAGTATGCCGACCTTTTTGCCCTCCGAAACTCGCCAGTGACGCAATGGCGAGTAGGTGGTGATCCCCGCGCACAGTAGCGGAGCGGTGGCGGCCAGGTCCAGGTTCGAGGGCACTCGTAGAACGAAACGCTGATCGACGACAATGCTGTTGGAATAGCCGCCATAGGTCACCCCGCCCAGGTGACGGTCCGGTGAATTGAACGTGAAGACCAGGTTGGGGCAGTACTGCTGGTGGTTGGATTGGCACTGGGGACAGGTCCCATCGGAATCCACCAGCACGCCGACCGCTGCCAGATCTCCCGGCTGGAACTTGGTGACCGCCGAACCAACGCTGGTGACTCGACCCACGATCTCATGGCCAGGGACGATCGGGTAGACGGTGGGCATGACACTGTTCCATTCGTCGCGCACCGCATGCAGGTCCGAATGGCAGACACCGCAAAACAAGATCTCCAGTTGCACGTCGTGGTCCGTCGGATCGCGGCGGGGGATCGTATCCGGGTCCAAGGGGGACGTAGGACTTGCTGCCGAATAGGCTCGTGTCTGATACATGGTGCGGGGTTCTTTCGTATTCAGGGTTCGAGTTGTCAAGTGGTAAAAGTGTTCAGGTCTTCGCCAGCAAGTGCTGAAGCGCGTCTTCCAGGTGCGGGTAACGGAATTGAAAACCGGCTTGTTCCGCCACGTCGGGTATCACTCGCTGAGAGTGAAACAGGCTCTCAGCGAACTCGCCCAACGAAAGTCGCAGCGCGAATTTGGGAACGGCAGGCATAATGCAGGGACGGTGGAGTGTGGCGGCCAGGATCTTTGTGAAATCGCGGTTGGTCACCGGGTGCGGGGCCGTCGCGTTGACCGGACCCGAGATCGATTCCTGTTCGGCCGCCAGCAGCATCAAGTCCAGCAGATCGTCGATGTGGATCCAGGCCATGTATTGACGGCCATGGCCCAGCGGACTGCCCATGCCCTTGCGAAAGATGGGCAGCAGCCGTTGCAGCGCCCCGCCATCGGGACTCAAGACAATCCCGATCCTGGGATTCACCACCCGCACCGACGCCGCCGCAGCCTTCTGGCTCTCGCGCTCCCAGGCGACACTCAGATCGGCCAGAAATCCCTCGCCCGGAGCATCCTGTTCCAGAAGCTCTTGATCGCCGCGGTC
Organism: Planctomycetaceae bacterium; assembly: GCA_007121535.1. Classification (GTDB taxonomy): domain Bacteria; phylum Planctomycetota; class Planctomycetia; order Pirellulales; family Pirellulaceae; genus SKKK01. Next base: position 30,082 of record SKKK01000264.1, read on the forward strand.
TCCATAGTAGCCGATCGCCGATGCGGAAATCAAAACCCGAGGCGGCTGGTTTCGTTCGGCGATGGTCGCGACCAGATTGCGAGTTCCCAGAATGCGGCTGTCTTGCAGTCGCTGCTTTTTGGAGGCCGTCCATCGCCCGTCCGCGACCGACTCGCCCGCCAAGTGGAAGACGACGTCGACACCTTCGAAGGCCTCGGCTGGCGCTGCCTGTTTGGCCGGCTCCCATGGAAAAACGGTGGGATGAAAAGCTTGCAGCTCTTGCCGAGCCCGTTGGGCATCGCGGCTGAGGACAACCGGATCGTCCAATCGCGCCAACAGTTTGCGTCCCACGAATCCCGTGGCCCCTGTGACTAACGCTCGCATTGGTGCTCTCTCCTTGCTTCGAAAACCGCCTGCCAATCTGCCGTTCGTTTCCACGATGTTGTGGTCACCAATCTCTTCCCGGATCTGGTCGCCTGCTCCCGTGAGCGGCACGGCGCTAGCCGCCGGTGAGCGGCACGGCACTAGCCGCCGGTGTTCCAGACGGACCGGCGGCTAGCGCCGTGCCGCTCAGGGGCGATTGTAGCGAACCTTCTGTGGCGGGAAAAGACGGCGATCCATCGGCGCTGTCTTCGCGCAATGGATTTGTCGGGCGAAAGAGGTCGGGAGTCGTTTTCGGATAGACGACGTCCCATGTGGTGGATCGTCACCCGAAAAACGACTCCCCACCCCGTTGCGTCACCCACCGCGCAAGCGATAGCGCGTCACCGCTTCGAAACGTTCTTCTTCGACGACTTCCTCGCAGATTGCGTTCAGACGCTGCTCGATGTCCTCGATTTCGGCACCTGTTCTTTTCGCGAGACCGAGCTTATCCGAAGCGGGGATGGCCGCGACGGGGTTGCCGAGACTATCGAATTCCTCCGTCTCGCGGATGCGTTCTCGAATCGCTTCGTCGATCCGTTCGATCATGGCATCTGACGTCGGGCGTCGGTCGCTCATGGCGTTTTTCCTCCAAGTTCTTGCGTCAACAGCGGGGCGAACAGCTCGACTGGCAGGGGGAAGACGATGGTCGTGTTATTCTCGGAGCCCACGTCCGCGAGCGTCTGAAGGAACCGCATCTGCATGGCCATCGGATGGTTTTTGATGGTCTCAGCCGCTTCCCGCAGTTTCCCTGCGGCCTGGCTCTCTCCCGCGGCGTGAATCACTTTGGCGCGACGGTCCCGTTCGCTTTCCGCCTGGCGGGCCATGGCGCGTCGCATCTCCTGAGCCAGGTCCACGTGCTTGACCTCGACCAGCGCCACTTTGACGCCCCACGGGTCGGTCTGCTCGTCCATCACCTGCTGCAGTTGCTGGTTGATGCGTTCCCGTTCGGCCAACAAATCGTCCAGATCCGCCTGGCCCAGGATGCTGCGAAGCGTCGTTTGCGACAGTTCGCTGGTGG
>SKKK01000400.1 GCA_007121535.1 Planctomycetaceae bacterium
AGCCGCCGGTTCTGGACACCAACGGCGGCTAGCGCCGTGCCGCTCACTCATCGCGACCCCAAGATTTCGCCTGGACAACGCACTAGGTCGGGGCCAACGGACTGGCGGAGCGGGTGATGGTGGCCAGATCGTCCAGCCAGCATGCTAGCAGGGTCGCCTGATTGGCGCTGGCCTGGACTTGATTCTGAGCATCCAGGCATCGTTCCAAGCAGGCGGCCGCGGTTTCGGCGTCCCCGGGCCAGGCGTTCAGGGCCGCCGCGACGGCCTGATGCATCGGCCGGTCGCCTTCGATGGGCACGCCGCTACACGAACGCATCATCTGGCGATAGAATTCGCCGGCCAAGTCGATCGCTTGCAAGAACCGTTCGCGTTTGGCGGAGGCTTCTTTGCCCGCTCCATCGATGAATGTCCCTACTTCCTTGACGAATTTGACAGCATCCCAGTCCGCTAGACTGAGCTGGTCCAGCAACGACTGCCGGAATTCGTCCAACGCAGCCTGGTCCAGCTCCAAAGCACGCTGCAAGCTGCCGCCGCTGAGCGCCGCCAGACGAGCCGCTTGGCGCTGGTCGCCGATCATTTCGTGTTCGATCAGCAGATCCGCGACCAGCGACTCGTCCAGTGGGCGAAAGCGGATGATCTGGGATCGGGATCGAATCGTGGGCAACTGCCGTTGCTCGCTGGTCCCGATCAGGATCAACAACGTTCGAGGCGGTGGTTCTTCGAGTGTCTTCAGCAGGCAGTTGGCGCCTTCCTGCCGCAAAAAGTCCGCATCCTCGATGATCCCGATCTTGTAGCCGCCTCGATTGGCTTTCATCGACATCCGGAAGCACAGCCCTTCACGCATCCGGTGGTCCAGGTCGCCGATGAACAATTCGACCGGAATCGTGCTGCGGTCTTTGGGCTTGCTGACCACCTCCAGATCCGGGTGGGTCCGGGCATCGACTTGCTGGCACGCGCTGCAATGGCCACAGGGTTCCAGGATGTCCGACCTGGATGATTCGCAGAGCATCGCTTTGGCCAATCGATGGGCGAAGGTGCGTTTGCCGATCCCCGGTGGTCCGATAAACAGGAACGTACTCGCCAGCCGGTTGCTCGCGATCGCTCGGCGAAATTGATCGACCACCTGATCGTGTCCCCGGATCTCTCCCCAACTCATCCTCCGCCCTCCTGATACTGCGCCGCAAAAGCCTGTGGCCAGCGTTCTTCGACGGTGGTTTGGATCTGGTGCTGGATCTGAGCGATCTCGCGATCGGCATCGATCGTCACCACGTCATCGCGCCGTGCCGCCTCGACCAGAAACCCTCGGCGAACTCGATCCATGTAATCCAGGCCACGCGATTCCATGCGATCGAGTTGGCCCGTGATCCGTCGAGCCGCCACGTCGACCGGCATGTCCAGCACGAACGTCAAATCGGGCTGAATTCCCGCCGTGGCTATTTGGCCGACCTGCCACAATTCGGCCACCGGCAAACCGCCCGCGTGTCCCTGGTAGACGACGTTCGCCAGCAGGAACCGGTCGCAGATCACCACGCTTCCTTGTTTCAGAGCCGGTTTGATCACTTCGTGCACCAATTGGGCGCGAGAAGCCATATACAGCAGCATTTCCGCACGGCTTCCCAACGGGATCTCGGCTTTGTGCAGCAGGATATCTCTCAAGCGTTCGCCCAGGAGGGTGCCCCCCGGATCGCGGCAGGTCAGCACGTCATGGCCGCTGGCGCGTACGTACTGCGCGAAAAGATCCACCTGAGTGGACTTGCCCGTGCCGTCGATCCCGTCGAAACTGAAGAACATGAAAACCCTCGAATCGATGGATGGGTCGGCCACCCCCGTAGCAGCCAACGATCTTCGAGGGGCCATTTTAGAGTCCCCATCCTTGACTGGCTACCCGGAATGACCTCGATCGATCTTATCGCTGCGACCGCGTTCGGATTGGAAGCCGTAACGATTCGGGAATTGCAGGCGTTGGGGTACGAAGCGAAAGGCAGCCAGCCGGGCCACGTCGTCTTTCGTGGGGATCCGAGCGCGATCTGTCGAGCCAATCTATGGTTGCGGTCCGCCGATCGCATCCTGATTCGCATGGCCGAGTTTCCGGCGGAAGACTTCGACCAGTTGTTCGACCGGACCAACGCGGTCCCCTGGGAGCAATGGTTGCCGATCGATGCGGACTTCCCGGTCAATGGCCGCAGCATCCGCAGCCGCCTGTCCAGCGTCCCGGCGTGTCAGCGAAGCGTGAAGAAGGCCATCGTCCGGCGTTTGCTGACCGCCTATCGGCGCGGTGGGTCCGCCGGCAAATCCCTTCGATTAAGCGAAACGGGGCCACGATATACCATCGAGCTGATCCTGCGCAATGACGTGGCGACGTTGTGCATCGATACCACGGGTCCCAGTTTGCACAAGCGGGGATATCGAACGCTGGTCGGCGGCGCACCGCTGAAAGAGACGCTGGCGGCGGCACTGGTGATGCTGAGCTTCTGGAAGCCCCAGCGGCGGTTGATCGATCCCTTTTGTGGTAGTGGCACCATCCCGATCGAGGCGGCCTTGATCGGTCGCAATCTGGCGCCGGGCTTGAACCGGGAATTCGCCGCCGAGTCGTGGCCGCAGATCCCAGCCCGATCGTGGGACGCCGCGCGTCAAGAGGCTCGCGATCTGGTGCGACCCGTCTTCCAGCCCGGGATCATCGGTACGGACATCGATCCGGCCGCTCTGCGTTTGGCGCGTTCGAACGCGGAACGAGCGGGCGTGGCATCGCTGATCCATTTTCAGCAGCAACCGTTTGAACAATTAGCCAGCCGCGATACGCACGGTATTCTGATCGCGAATCCGCCGTACGGGCAGCGTCTGGGCGACGACCGGGAAACGGAGCACTTGTATTCGTCGATCAGCCGCGTGCTGGCTCGGCTGGATACATGGTCCTGGTACATCCTGACATCGTATCCCGACCTGGAAAAGCGGCTGAGCCGGCTAGCCGATCGCCGCCGTAAGTTGTACAACGGCCGCATCGCCTGTACCTACTACCAATTCCACGGTCCTCGCATGCCTCGGAGGGAACCATCATGACTGACAAGCGGACTGTCTTCGCCGTCGCGGCGCACCCGGATGATATCGAATTCAACATGGGCGGTACACTGGCGCTGCTGGTCCAGGCCGGTTTCGAGCCGCACATGATGAATCTGTCGCGCAGCAATCTGGACAGCAACGAGTTGAGCGAAGCCGAAATCACCCGGATCCGTTTGTGCGAGGCTCAACGATCGGCACAGGTGATCGGCGCCGTTTTGCACCCGCCGATTGCCGATGACCTGATGATCTTTTACGAGGATCGTCTTTTGCGAAAGATGACGGCCATCGTCCGCGAGATCCGGCCCTCGATCGTGCTGCTGCCTTCGTTGAACGATTACATGGAGGATCACACCAATACGGCCCGTCTGGTCGTCACCGCCTGTTTCAGCAGGGCGATGAAGCACTATCGTAGCGATCCGCCTCGCGAGCCGACCGACCAGGACGTCTATCTGTACCACGCCCAGCCTCACCTGAACCGCGACGGGATGCGGACGTTGGTCCAGCCGGATCTGGTGGTCGACATCAGCGACCAGATGGACACCAAGCTGAAGATGCTGGGCTGTCATGAAAGCCAGCGTCAGTGGCTGGACGAAACCCAGGGCTTGGACGATTACCTGGAGAGCATGCGGCAATCGGGCGCCGAGGTAGCTCGCATCAGCGGCCGATCCGCGTGGCAATACGCAGAAGGATTTCGCCAGCACAGCCACGTCGGCTTTTCCGCCTGCGACCGCAACCTGTTGGCCGACGTACTGGGCGAGCGCGTGTATCAGGGATCGTGACACCGGTGTGGTAGGGAGCCTGCATGAGTCAACGGATCTGCATCCGCCCGTCGGGCCGACTTTGTTTGGAAGCGGCGGCGGACGAACTGCCGGAGCTTTCGCCGGGCACCACTGAGGCACTGGAAGCCGCGTTTGCGGAATCGTCGGTCAGGGGGTTGCTTTATCTGGTCGGCGAAGGCTTGACGCAGGATCTTCCCGCCTCGTTGGTGTTCTGGCGAGATTGGTCACGAGGCGTGCTGGAACGATTGCGTCAGGCGGGACAGGAGCCTTTGGCCGTTTGGCGCGAACTGGAACCGCCGGACGAATCGATCTGTGACGATCTGTTGGCGGAAGCTCCGCCGATGCGAGGTCTGGAGTACCTGACCGTCCCGGTGTTGCAAGAGCACTGGCGCCAGTTGCGGGATCTGGTGGTCGAGCGTGCTGCGGCCTGCCCCGGTGGACCGGGCGCTTATCTGGAGAGCTTGAATCCGCTGTGGCATTTGCTGGGGCGGGTGACGTTTCATCTGGCGGAAAACAAGCGTGATCCGGATTTGCCCTTTGCATTTCTGGCCACCTACACGCATCAGTTGACCAAGGGTAAACTGCGGCACTTGCCGTTGGGCCAGGCCTTGCGGGAATACGCCGGTGCGAACAACCGGCAACAGTTGAACGCGTTACTGGCGCCGGTTCGCAAGGCAGCGGAGGACAGCCCGCTGGTTCGCAAATTGTTGGAAACCAAAGCCCTGTTTCATCCGCAGGCCTGGGCGATCTCGCAAGCTTACCGGTTCCTGCAGGAAGTTCCGTTGCTGGAGCAGAGCGGTTTGGTGGTGCGAGTGCCCGATTGGTGGCGGACTCGTCAAACGGCTCGACCCCAGGTCCGAGTCCAGCTTGGGCATCGTCCCGCTTCCCGGTTCGGTACGGCGAACCTGTTGGATTTTTCCGTGGACTTGGCCTTGGGCGGGGATTCGTTGAGCGACGAGGAACGCCAAAAGCTGTTGGCCGCAGATGCAGGACTGATCCTGCTGCGCGGACGCTGGGTCGAGGTTGACCCGCAGAAGCTGCAACAGGCTTTGACTCACTGGCAGCGGCTGGAGCAAATGCAAGCCGATGGGATCAGTCTGGTCGAGGGCATGCGTTTGCTGGCTGGAGCACCGCTGGATCAACCTGCCGAAGAAGTGATGGATGCCGATTGGTCCATGGTGGTTGCCGGCGATTGGCTACGTGAGACCTTGCAGCAGATTCGTAACCCGGCGACTATCGATGGTTGCCAGCCCGGTCAAGAATTGCAGGCCACCCTGCGTCCCTACCAGGCCGAGGGAGTACGCTGGCTGTGGTTCATGACGCGACTGGGGTTGGGAGCCTGCCTGGCGGACGACATGGGTTTGGGGAAGACCATCCAGGTGATCGACCTGCTGTTGCAGTCGCCCCCAGAGTCGAAAGATCGCGCGAAGGCTCGCAGTGCGAAAGGCCCCAGGCCGACCAGTCTGTTGGTCGTCCCCGCCTCGCTGATCGGTAACTGGCGGCAGGAATTGCAGCGTTTCGCGCCGCAGTTGAATGTCCTGTATGCCCACCGTTCCGAAATGGAAGCGGCTGACTTGCAGCGTGTGGCCGATGATCCTGCGAAGGCACTGGCCGATATTGACTTGGTGATCACCACGTATGGCTTGGCTCGGCGACAACAGTGGTTGCGCGATTATCACTGGGATCTGGTCATCTTGGACGAAGCCCAAGCCATCAAGAACGCCGCTTCGGCTCAGACTCGCGCCGTCAAAAAGATTTCGGCGCGAGCAAGGATCGTCATGACCGGCACGCCGGTGGAAAACCATCTGGGTGATCTGTGGTCGATCTTCGATTTCTGTTGTCCCGGTCTGCTAGGCTCTGCCCGCCAGTTCCAAGACTACGTCAAACGCCTGAACAAGCAGCAAGATGCGCACGCCTACGGCAGCCTGCGACGACTGGTTCGCCCCTACATCCTCCGCCGATTGAAGACGGATCCAAACATCGTTCCGGACCTGCCCGCCAAAACCGAGATGCTTGCCGAATGCAGGCTATCCAAAGAGCAAGCCGTTTTGTACGAGCAGCGAATCACCGAGCTGCAGCGGCAATTGAAAGACAGCGAAGGCATGGCACGGCGAGGACTAGTGCTGGCTACGCTGATGCAACTCAAGCAGATCTGCAACCATCCCGCTCAGTTTCTGAATCATGATGCCTTTCATCCCGAAGACAGCGGCAAGTTCCAACGTCTGGCAGAGATCGGAGAAACGATCGCCGAACGCCAGGAGAAGGCCTTGATCTTCACTCAATTCCAGTCGTTGACCAAGCCTCTTGCCGAATTCCTTCACGGCGTCTTTCGCCAGCCGGGCTTGGTTTTGGACGGGAAGACGCCGGTGCGGAAACGCCAGCAGGTGGTTCGACAGTTTCAGCAGGACGATGGACCCCCGTTCTGCGTCATTTCAGTCAAAGCGGGCGGCAGCGGTTTGAATCTGACCGCCGCATCCCACGTGATCCATTTCGACCGCTGGTGGAACCCGGCAGTCGAGAATCAGGCCACCGACCGCGCCTTTCGCATCGGCCAGAAGAAGAACGTGCTGGTCCACAAATTCGTTTGCCGAGGCACCTTGGAGGAACGCATCGCCCAGATGATCGATGAGAAACAGCATCTGGCGAACCAGATCCTGGACCGGGGCGGCGAAAAGCTGTTGACCGAAATGAGCGACGAGCAACTATTGAGCTTCGTCAGCCTGGATTTGAATCGAGCGTTGAACGCCGATTAAGTACCCGGCCAGGCATTTCTCGACGGCATCGGGGGATCAGTCGCAGGGCCACGACCGGCGAGGGATTCCAGCGGCAGGCCGCCTTCGATTTGAGTGACAAGCGGTCCTGCGTCCGCGATCTTCAACCCGTTAGAGTTCCGGCGGGAGCGGTATTCCGAGTCTTCGCCAGTTTCTGACGCGACTCATTGAGGACACTCGCTGCGTCTCTGGCATTCTGAAAGGCTTCGTCAAGAGAGTCGGCCTCGGTGATTAGTTCCGGGTCGAGCGGGCTGGTGACCACGAAACCGCCCTCCTCAGCCGCTTCCAGAACAAGCAGCATCTCACCGTCGCTGACCGTGTAGGTTTTGCCTGCAGTCATGGTGATGCCTTTATCGAATCGAATCGTCCTTTTCTCAGGATACCATCGTTGGATCGGTGGATGCAATCATGGCAACCAATCTTCTGTCCTCTGCCCGCCGGTCCCGCACCGGTGGAACCAGGTTTGCCAACTAAGCCCACCCTCACGGTGCCCCCAAACTCGCCACCGTCCCACCGTCCCACCGACTCACCGTCCAACCGGTGCCCTGCCCACCGCCCACCGACTCACGGGCAACGATCCAATTCGGCGAACAGTTGCTTCAGCTCCAGGGTGAAACCCGGCAGCACTGGCGCACCGTCTAACGTGTCGCCAGCACCGTACGAACGTCCGGGCTCGGGGGCGTTGTACACCGTCACGCGGCGCTGATCCGGATCGACGATCCATACCAAATCCACTCCGGCCTCGAAGTATTCGACGCGTTTGGTCCGCATCTCGGCAGCCGTGTTCGAACGGCTCAGCACCTCAATCGCCAGGTTGGGTGCAAGCCGTGGAATCGGGTTGTCCGGAACCACTCCATCCGGCAGTCGGCTCCAAGCAACATAAGCCACGTCAGGAATCCGCACCACCCCGGCGAACAAGCGCATCATCCCACCCTCGCCGGTGACAAGTCCGAGGTTACGGCGTGTGACGAATTCTCGCAGAGCACTGGCGATGGCCACTGCCAACAACGATTCTCGGAACCCCATGGCCTTCTCGACCAAAGCGCCAGCCACCAGTTCGCAAAGTCGATTCTCCTGCCGTTCGATGCGGACGACATCCTCTTCGGTCGCGGTCCCCGGATACGGGAATGACCGGATCCGCTCCAAGGGAACGTCGCCCAGACGCTCGACCAACTCGGCCAGCGTCCCGACGGGCGTTTGGGCAGTCAGAATGCTCACGCGAATCTCCAGTTCATCCAAGGCAAAAAAAACACGTAACCTTCAGCATAGATGCCTCCCAGCCATCTGTCCACGGTACGGCAAGCTGCTGCCATCGTTGCGAAAGAAACGCGAGAACAACCCACCGCCCCACTATCCCTCGGACCCACCGACAACAAGTGCCGGTTGGATATCTCACGGACAGACGGCTTCACGAACTTCCTCATAGTGTGGCAGGATCCAGGACCGTGATTGCAAAGTCTTTGAAGTCCGCCCGATTAAAGGTCAGTATGCGTAAAATACCGTAAGTATGCATGGCAGCGACGAGACGCGCGTCATGCGACCGAAGGCCCTTGATTCCTTGGGAACGGACGAGGGTGTGCCAGGACGCGAATAACTCCTCGCGATCTGGAAGCAAGAGAAAACGGCGTTGAAAGAACTGCAGCCATTGGCTGGCTTGCTTCGGCGTCATCCCCAATCCGTTCTGTCCTGCGGAAGGCGCGCCGCGTCTTCGAGTGGCGACAGCCCAGAACTCGAACAGATTCTGGGGAACGACAATCAGTCCTGCCTGGAATACAACGAGTTACGCGAGTAGTCGACGTCGCCGGCCTTGACTGTGAACGGCTCCATCTCGACGAAAATATCCTCGCCCGCCTCGGCCGAGCCTGTGTCCGAGGGATCTTCCACGAACACCACCACCTCGCGCACCTGACCAGGAATCTCAGCGACTGATTGAGCGATCTGTTGTTTTGAGCCCTTCAATACCTGCACCTTCATCCGGCACCTCCGCCACCCGTTCATCCGAACACAACTTCGAGCCCGGGACCAGAACAAGCCTCAAGCCAGCCATTCTACCACCAGACCTCAGAAAGATGAATCCCCATCCCTCTTCGTTTTCCCCGGGACCGCCGGAACACCCGCTGGTCACCGACTCCCCGACCACCGCCCCACCGACTCACGGGCAACGATCCAATTCGGCGAACAGTTGCTTCAGTTCCAGGGTGAAACCCGGCAGCACTGGCGTACCGGCTAACGTGTCGCCTGCACCATACGAACGACCGGGCTCGGGGGCATTGTACAACCACGCCGATCACCCACAGCTTCCTTGGCCAAGACACGTACTTTCGGCACCCCAATCTGCTGGGCTCCCTGAATCTGTTGGAAATCCGAAACCGCGAGCACAACCTCCAGCAGATTCACGGAGGCCAACAGATTAGAATCATTGCGAATGAAACAACGCCCGGCAACCATGTCGATCGCCCACAGTTTCCTTGGCCAAGACACGCACTTTCAGCACCCCAATCTGCTGGGCTCCTTGAATCTGTTGGAAATCCAAAACCGCGAGCACAACCTTCAGCAGATTCACGGAGGCCAACAGATTAGAATCATTGCGAATGAAACAACGCCCCGCAACCACGCCGATCGCCCCCAGCTTCCTTGGCCAAGACACGCACTTTCAGCACCCCAATCTGCTGGCCTCCCTGAATCTGTTGGAAATCTGAAACCACGAGCACAGCCTCCAGCAGATTCATGGAGGCCAACAGATTAAAATCATTGCGAACGAAACAACGCCCGGCAACCATGCCGATCGCCCCCCAGCTTCCTTGGGCCAAGACCCGTACTTTCGGCACCCCAATCTGCTGGGCTCCCTGAATCTGCTGGAAATCCAAACCACGAGCACAACCTCCAGCAGATTCACGGAGGCCAACAGATTAGAATCATTGCGAATGAAACAACGTCCGGCAACCATGCCGATCGCCCTCCGGCTTCCTTGGCCAAGACCCGTACTTTCGGCACCCCAATCTGCTGGGCTCCTTGAATCTGTTGGAAATTCCAAACCACGAGCACAACCTCCAGCAGATTCATGGAGGCCAACAGATTAGAATCATTGCGAATGAAACAAGGCCCTGCAACCATGCCGATCGCCCCCAGCTTCCTTGGGCAAGACCCGTACTTTCGGCACCCCAATCTGCTGGGCTCCTTGAATCTGTTGGAAATCTGAAAACCTTATTTTCTCTGCGGAGTTTTTCGAGCGAAAGGATCTTATGTTGCACGACGAGTCCTTTTTCCTGCGGCAGCGCCAGCAGTTTCCTTCGCTACAGCGCCAGTTGCAGGGACATCCTGTCGTTTATCTGGACGGTCCCGCCGGTACGCAGGTTCCTCAGCGGGTGATGCAGGCGATGGTCGACTACCTGACCCGTCACAACGCCAATCATGGCGGATGCTTTGCGACCAGCCGTGAAAGCGACGCATTGTTGCACGAGGCTCATCGGGCCGCTGCCGATCTGTTGGGCGCCGATGATCCGGACTGCGTCTTTTTTGGTTCGAACATGACGACGTTGACGATGGCCGTTTCCCGAGCCCTCTCGCAGACCTGGCAACCGGGCGATGAAGTGCTGGTTACTCGGCTGGATCACGATGCGAATGTCACGCCGTGGGCGTTGGCTGCTCGCGATCGAGGCGTCGTGGTGCGGTTCGTGGAAATCCATCGGGAAGACGGCACGTTAGATCTGGACGACCTGCGTTCCAAGCTCGGCGATCGCACTCGATTGGTAGCCGTCGGATGTGCCTCGAATGCTCTGGGGACCATCAATCCGGTCGCGGACATCTGCCGCTGGGCACGCCAGGCCGGCGCGTTGACCTTTCTGGACGCCGTCCATTATGCTCCGCACGCCGCGATCGATGTCGCGGCTTGGGGCGCCGATTTCCTGGTCTGTTCCGCCTACAAGTTCTTTGGCCCGCACGTCGGGCTGATGTGGGGCCGCCGCGACTTGTTAGAGTCCTTGCCGGCTTACAAGGTCCGGCCCGCCCCCGCTGATCTGCCCGGCAAGTGGATGACCGGCACCCAGAATCACGAAGGCATCGCCGGGACCCTAGCCGCCATCGACTACCTGGCAGACCTCGGCCGCGATGCGACAGGCCAGCCATCATTGGATCGGCGCCCCGCACTGCTCGCGGCCTTCGCGGCGATCGGGCGATACGAACGTCAGCTTGGCCAACATCTACTGGCCGGCCTGCTGCAGATCCCCGAACTTCAAGTCTGGGGGATTGCAGACGAAGCTCGTTGGGCCCAGCGATTACCGACCATCTCGATCACCCATCGGCAATGGCGGGCCGCAGAAGTAGCCGAGCGACTCGGCCGTGCGGGCATCTTTGTCTGGGCAGGAAACTACTACGCGCTACAGTTGACCGAAACACTGGGCCTGGAACCAGACGGCATGGTCCGATTGGGTCTGGTCCATTACAACACCATCCAGGAAGTCGACCGAACGCTAGCCGAATTAGCTCAGCAAGCCCCGCCTTGACGATCCTCATGACGCCCCCCTCCCAGCCCCGCAACCACTTTGCACTTCCCCTCTGGTCCGGGACGACCGGCACATCATTGAACTGCCGGTTCCACGAGCGCCGTCAGTATCGTCCGTGAGCGTCTTTGCGGATGTGATACAATTCGCAAGTCGTCGCTTGCCAACAACTTGGAGCACTTCCGCGTGTCTGCGAAAAACAGCCCTGAAGCTCGCGTGGTGTACTCGCTGAAGCAGCATATGCTTGCGGAGGGGTTGCGCGGTGGGCGAGTGTCTGAGGTGATTGTGGATGCCGATGGCGACGATTTGGATCGATGGGTTCCGCCCGGATCTGGTGTGCTCGGTGCGACAAGAAACCTGTTCGATGGTGGCCGGTTTCGAAGTCAA
>SKKK01000672.1 GCA_007121535.1 Planctomycetaceae bacterium
CACAGGGGCGGCGGTGAGGCCGATGCGACCAGTCATCCATCCGCCGACACAGGGGCGGCGGTGAGGCCGATGCGACCAGTCATCCATCCGCCGACACAGGGGCGGCGGTGAGGCCGATGCGGTTGCGGGGGCAAGGCGAAACTACCTCGCAGACCGATCACTCGTCGGTGACGCAGCCTTCGGATGCGGATTTGACGTTCTTGATGTATTTGTACAACGTTCCACGAGTTGCTTTGAAGGACGGTTCGGTCCACTCGCTACGGCGTTGGGCCAACTGCTGGTCCGTCAAGTCGACGTCCAACCGATTGCTGTCGGCATCGATGGTGATCGTGTCACCGTCCCGGACCAAGGCCAACGGGCCGCCTTCCTGGGCTTCCGGGGCGATATGGCCGACGATGAATCCATGGGATCCACCCGAAAAACGACCGTCGGTCAGCAAGGCGACGTCGGCTCCCAAACCGGCACCGACGATCGCCGAGGTGGGCGTGAGCATCTCGGGCATGCCGGGGCCGCCTTTGGGGCCTTCGAAACGGATGACCACGACATCGCCCTTGTGAATGCACTTTTCCTCCAGAGCATGCAGCATGTCCTCTTCCGAATCAAAGACTCGAGCAGGTCCCTGGAATCGCAGCCCCTCTTTGCCCGTGATCTTGGCGACGGCGCCTTCCGGCGCCAGATTGCCGCGGAGGATCTGGATATGGCCGGTCGACTTGATCGGATCTTCCAACGGGCGAACGATCGTTTGGCCTTCGGCCAGGCCGGGCAGCTCCTGAAGGTTTTCGGCCAACGTCTTCCCGGTAACGGTCAAGCAGTCGCCGTGCATCAGACCTTTCTCCAACAGGTACTTCATCACGGCCGGCGTTCCCCCGACCTGGTGCAGATCCTCCTGGACGAATTTGCCGCTGGGTTTCAAGTCCGCAAGATACGGCACCCGGTCACTGACCCGCTGGAAATCGTCGATGGTCAACGGCACGTCCACCGCTCGAGCCATCGCGATCAGATGCAAGACCGCGTTGGTCGAACCGCCGACTGCCATGATGACGACCATCGCATTCTCGAAGGCTTCACGCGTCATAATGTCCCGGGGTTTGATGTCGTTTTCCAACATGTGCCGGATGGCTGCGCCGGCTCGAATGCACTCCTTGCGCTTGGCCGGATCCACCGCCGGGATCGACGCGCTGTAGGGCAAGGACATCCCCATGGCCTCGATGGCCGACGCCATCGTGTTGGCGGTGTACATGCCGCCGCAAGCTCCCGCGCCCGGGCAAGAGTTGCGGACGATCTTCTTCCGAGTCTCCTCGTCGATCTCGCCGGACAGATACTGACCGTAACACTGAAAGGCCGACACGATATCCAACTTTTCCTCGCCCAGATGCCCCGGCTTGATCGTTCCGCCGTAAATCATCAAGGCCGGCCGATTCAAGCGGCCCATGGCCATCAAGCAGCCGGGCATGTTCTTGTCACAACCCGGCAGAGCGATCAGCGCGTCGTACCACTGAGCCGCCATGACCGTTTCGATGGAATCGGCGATCAGGTCACGAGATTGCAACGAGTAGCTCATCCCGTCGGTGCCCATCGAGATCCCGTCGCTGACGCCGATCGTGTTGAACCGCATTCCCACCATTGCGGAATCAACGACCCCCTTTTTTGCCTTGTCTGCCAGATCGTTCAGGTGCATGTTGCACGTGTTGCCCTCGTACCAGACGCTGGCGATGCCTACCTGTGCCTTGTCCATATCCTCTTCGGTCATCCCCGTGCCGTAGAGCATGGCCTGCGAGGCGCCTTGGCTCTTGGGTTGCGTGACATGGCAACTGTAGCGGTTCAGTTCGTGTGACATGCGGCGTTTTCCTTATTTACAAACTTTCAACGGACAATCGGTTCCCGGGCTTAGGATCGGCAAAGAGACAACTGAGCGGAATGGCGCTAGCCACCGGCTCCCCTCCAACGAAAAAACCGGCGGCTAGCGCCGCGCCGCTCACGCAATAACCGACAGTGGTTTCTTTTCCGATCCTCACCCGCACAGTTTACGACTTGACAAGCGCTTTGGCCAGCAGTTGCCGAAGATCAGCGGATACTCAGCGACGGATCGGTCATGTTCCACGGACCAAACCAAACCATTCGATCTGGCGACGCGGGCACGACCGTAGCCCGTATCGATTACAAAAGGCTGTCAGCCATTGGGAAACCCGTGCTAATTCGTCCACATCCGTCCCCATCGGCATCAGCATCACCCGTTGGCGATCGATGCTGGGGAAATCCGCCAGATATCGCAAAACGTCCTCGCCATCACGGGGGTGTTGTACGACGAACTTGAACTGATACTCGTACTCGTCCGCCAAGCGTCGGATGACTTCGGGAGCGTGTCGAGTCCGTTCATGACGATGGTGCCAATTGGGGGCCAACTTGAGGCTGGGGGTGGAATTCGCCAGTTTCGGACTGATCGACATCAGGTCACATGCCAGCGGCAGGTACAAGGTGCCCGCGGTCTCGATCGTGATATGGTGCTTGCGGGCATGGAGTTGCTCGCACAAGGGAATCAATTCGGCGAACAGCATGGGTTCGCCCCCCGTGAGCACGACATGCTCGCAATCGAACGTCTCGATCTTGGCCACAATCTCCTCGACGGCCAGATCTGCGCCCTCGGGACGCCAGGAAGCGTAAGGCGTATCGCAGAACCAGCAGCGAAGGTTGCAACCCGACGCCCGGACAAAGGCACTGGGCGTCCCGGTCAAGAACCCCTCCCCCTGAATCGATGAATAGATTTCGGCGACCCGCACATTCCCCCTTTCGTTTTGGACCTATCTTGACAGAATAGGGCGATCGACAAAAGGAGGACCAGACCATGGCGGACGCATTCCGCGACATGTTGGAAACATTCGATAATCCGTTTCCGGGACGAGACTATTCGATCGAAATTCGTTGCCCGGAATTCACCTCGGTGTGCCCGAAGACTGGACAACCCGATTTTGGCGTGCTGACGTTCACCTATATCCCGGACAGCAAATGCGTGGAATTGAAGAGCCTGAAGCTTTACCTTCAACAGTACCGTAACGAGGGGATCTTTTACGAACACGTGACGAATCGCATCCTGGATGACTTTGTCGCCGTCGCCGAACCGCGACAAGTTGAATTGCTGGGCGAGTTTAGCGCGCGGGGCGGCATTACCTCGAACGTACTGGTTCGGTACGAAAAGCAGTCATCTGAAGAGCTTGGCCAATCGCAATCGTCAGCTCGAAATCCATGAAGGAGCAGGATCATGATCGATCGTGACCGTCAGCGAGGCGCTTTGATCGGGTTGGCTGTCGGGGATGCGTTGGGCGCGCCCGTCGAATTTCAGCCACCACAGAGTTTCATGCCGGTGACCGACTTCAATTGGGGAGGCCCTTTCGGGTTGGAACCCGGGCAATGGACCGACGATACCAGCATGGCGTTGGCCCTGGCCGACAGTATGGCACAATCGGATTGGGATCTCGATGATCAGCTCCGCCGTTACTTGTCCTGGTACCAAACCGGCGAATATTCGGTAACGGGCCAGTGCTTTGATATCGGATTTACGACGGCCGCCGCCCTGCGTCGATTTCAGCAGGTCCAGGACGCTCGTCGATCGGGCGATCCCGCCGAGCACTCCAGCGGTAACGGCTCGATCATGCGTTTGGCGCCGGTTGCGATCCGCTACGCCGATCTTTTTCCCGATTCCATCGACAAACTCGCTGGATTGGCCGCGGAATCCAGTCTGACAACGCATGCGAGCCCGCAGTGCTTGTCCGCCTGTCGATACATGGCCCTGCTGCTGGTCGGATTGATCCATGGAATCGACCGGCGGGAATTGCTCGATCCCGCCTGGCCCCCGCTACAGCGGTTGCGCGAATCCGAACCGCTGCATCGGGAGATCGAGATGATTGTGTCGGGAAGCTATCGCGACAAGCAACCGCCGGAAATCCAGGGATCCGGCTACGTGATCCAGTGCCTGGAAGCCGCTTTGTGGGCTTTCCACGATGCGACCGACTTTCGCGAGGCCGTTTTGCGGGCCGTTAATCTAGGCGACGACGCTGACACTACAGGTGCCGTTTGTGGGCAGTTGGCGGGTGCCTGTTGGGGTGAATCGGGAATCCCTTCCACTTGGCTTCAGCGACTGGGACGCTTTGATCTGATTGAGTCGGCTCTTGCAGGGCTGGGCGTTTCCAGCGCCCATTGAACTTCAGCAACGCCGCCCATCTGTCGATTGAAAGCGGTTGAGTGCAGTGCTTGCATGGCTTGCACTTCAGCCTGTGAATTCCAGGAAAAACCAGCACATATGGTACAGTCGACACGATCGTTTTGTGGTGCGCTGTTTTTGTATGCAGCAAGGTCTGAAACGAAAATCTCATTCTGGCAAGTCGTTAATGACGATGTATATAACGCGTAGAACGCAATCCCACTGTGCCGGAAGTCCGGAACGGTTTACCGACTAGCTACCCCCGACCAGACCCAGCTCGCGTTCAGATGAGTCGCTTAAGGAGATCTTGTCCATGAAAACGCTCCCCGTCGCACTGACGGCGGCCTGTTTGCTGGTCGCCTGTTCCACGGGTTCGGCTTCTGCGGCCTACTTCGGAGCCGCCAGCTACAAGACGTTTGGACGCGGCGCCGAGCCGGCCGATTACTGTGAAGTCAAACAGGTATGCCACACGGTGATGAGGACGCAACGCCGGGTCGTTTACGAGACCCAGCAGTACACGTGCTATCGAACGGTGTACGAGACGGTCTACGAGGATCGGGTGATCAACTGCGTCAAGTACGTGCCCGAGACGCGTTTCCGCACATGCACCTACACGGTCCGTCGGCCGGTCTACGAAACGCGTTACCGAACGCACACGTACACGGTCTATCGCCCGGTATGGGAAACGCGAACTCGCGAGATCCAGTACACGGTCAGCCGCCCGGTCTACGAGACGCATTACAAGACGATTCACTACACGGTATCCCGACCTGTTTGGGAGACCCGGACCCGAGAGATTTGTTACACGGTGTATCGCCCGGTCTACGAGACGCATTACAAGACCATTTCGTACCAGGTAGCCCGACCCGTTTGGGAGACCCGGACGCGGGAGATCCATTACAATGTGACCGTGCCCGTTTACGAGACGGTGATGAAGAGCGTCTGCCGCACCGTGCTGAAGCCCGTCCATTACCAGAAGACGATCCAGGTGTGCGCCGGGCGTTGGGAAACCCAAGTGATCGAAGTTCCGGGACCGGTGGTTCGGCGTTTGGTCCGCGAACCGGGTTGCTGGGTTTGGGATCCCATCTGCTGCCGGATGGTGTACGTTCCCGGGAAAGTGCGGGTATGCAAAGTCCAGTGCCCGCCGAGACGGATCTGCAAGAAAGTTTGGGTTCCTGAGATTCGCGAGAAGGTGATCAACTGCGTTCGTTACGAACGGCACGTCGTCACCGAACAGGTTCCCGTCACGATCTGCCGCTACGTCACCGAGACGCGCACGAGGATTTGCGAGTACCGCGTTTGCCGCATCGTGACCGAATGCCGCACCCGACAGGTGCCCTACACGGTCTGCCGGATGGTTCCCGAGCAGCGTACCCGCGTCGAACAATACCGCGTATGCCGCATGGTCCAGGAACCTCGCACCCGACAGGTGCCTTACACCGTATGCCGCATCGAAACCGAATGCCGCACCCGGCTGGTGTCGTACCGAGTCTGCCGGATGGTCGCCGAGTGCCGTACCAAAAAGGTTCCCTACACGGTGTGCCGCTGGGTGGAAGAGACCATGGTCAAAAAGGTGCCGTACACCGTCTTCGTCCCGGTTTGCTACCAGAAGACCATCCGAGTGCCGAGAACCGTTTCCCGCAAGGTACCCTACACGGTGACTCGCTGCGTGCCTCGAGTGATCTGCGAGCAAGTGCCGGTGACGATCTGCTGCCCGATCAAAAGATGGGTGAGAAAGCCCTGCTGCAAGAGCTGCGGGTGAACCGAGCCACGTGGGCCCCGACCGCCGGCTTTGAAGTTGCACATTGCCGCCGGTCGGGGCTCGTTTCGGGTCCCGCTCGGCGCGAGGGATGCCTAAACAGGTGGAGGCGGGCCGGGCATGACGCGCGGGTATGGCAGTTCTTCCCGCGGCGGCGGTGATTGGCTGTTCTCCCATGCCCAACGTTGCCGCTGTGGTTCGCTGGCGTAGTACCGCAACCACGTTTGCGGATCATCCTGCTCGTCCAAACAGAACCAGTAAAGATAGTCGGCGCGGCGTTCCAGTTTCTTTTCGGCCGTCGGCAGGATGTCGCGATACAAGACGCAGTACAACTGGCGATCGGAAAGATGTTCCGTATAGGCCAAGGCGATTTGCTGCTCGTCCAATCGATGGATGGTTTCCCAAAGCAACTGGTGAATCTCCAGATCATCCAGCGTGGACGGATCGGGCAGGCTCAACTCGGGGCTGAACCAATGGCTGATCGGAAGTACCGGGGCGTACTCCCAAGCCAACATGGACTGGAGGTAATCGTTCTCGATGTCCGTCGTCATCCGTCCCAAGTGCATCAGGTCGACGGATTCATCCAGAAACGGTTCGATCGCGTCTCGCAGCCGAGCGTTCAGCATCAACTGTTCAACTTCGTCGGCGTGTGTTGGTGATTGGCTGGGCATCAGGGCTGGATCTCCCAAGACCGCTGTTTTCTTGTTTCCGACGGCCGCCGGTACTTGCGCGACTTCCTTTCTCGATCTTTACCGACCCCGCCCCGACTCGCAATAGCTCCCATGCCGGAATTCGCTGCGGATTCGCAGATCGTGACTGACGGACAGGTCAAAATCGCTACGATCGTCATGTCTTATCGGGTGTTCGCGGCGTCAGGCTGGGTCGCGAGTCGATATCCAGCCGGTCCAGCCATCCGGGAATCTGAGCATCGAGTTGATCGGCGCACAGTGCATAAAGCTCCTCCGAGCCGCCGATTGGGTCAGCCACATCCTGTCCATCGTGCCGCAGCAGGAAGGTCTTCGTTTCGGCTTCGGGCCATTGGGAAACGATGGCTCCACGGTGCGACGGGGTCATGGTCAGGATCAGGTCGGCAAATCGCACCAAAACGTCCGTAAGCGGCCGGCTCGCGTGCTGGGTGAGATCCAGCGATCGATCGCTCATCACTCGAATCGCTTCGGTCGAAGCCGGATAACCGGCACTGGCTGCCACCCCTGCCGACAAGACCAAAACTCCGTGCGACTCCAGGTCGGTGGGCGCGACGTTCAATCGTTGGGCGATCTGTCGAACGAACAAGGCTTGAGCCATCGGGCTGCGACACGTATTGCCCGTACAGACCAGCAACACGACCAGACTGGCCCCGCGAAATACGGCAGATTCCGTCAGAACACCGGGTCGCAAGATCTCCAACCGATTGCCGTCGACGCGGACCACCGTCGAAGCTTGGCCGTATCGACTGGGCCCATCGCTTAACACCATTCCGACCGAATCCCCCAACGACTGGACGACCTGTTCGGCGGTGACCGTATCGCCTTGACCGGACAGATTCGCGCTGGTCAATACCAAGGGACCGGACATCAGCCGCAACGTTTCCAAGAGAAACGAGTGATTGGGAACGCGCAATCCGACCGTCCGTTGCGGCGCCACCGATTGCTGCACGGATGTTGGCAGTCGATGCAACAAACTGTCGGGAGCACTGCCGTCGACAACCAAGGTCAACGGCCCGGGAAAGCATCGCTGGCTCAACCGCCGCCCGACCACGGGCAGATCCGGACAATAGTCCAAGACCGCGTCGGCATGCGCCAGAGCCAGCGTCAGGGCCTGATCCGCACGGCGCCGCTTGGCATGCAACAACCGTTCGACCGCCCGAGAACTCAACGCGTTCGCGGCCAACCCGTAGACGGTCTCCGTCGGAAAGACGACCAGATCGTCCTCTGTCAGCAATTGCACCGCACGATGCACCGCATCGCGCTGGTCATCGGGATGATCCGGGGTGACGATAATCGGTCTCATGGATCTTTGGTTCCTCTACATGAACGGATGCCAGCCCCAGGGCTCGATAGAGCCGGGGATCCGCCAGGCTGTCGGCGATCAATTGGACACCGGAGAACTCGTGGTCAATCGTGTGATGGCTGGGCACGGCGACGGTCCAAGCCCCGGCGGTCGTGGCGGCTCGGCAGCCGTTTTCGCTATCTTCCAGCACCAGGATCCGTCGGGGAGCCAAGGCGAATCGAGCCGCAGCCTTCCGATAGATTTCCGGATGCGGCTTGGCGCGGGTGACATCCTCGGCGGTCAAGAGAAAATGAAATCGAGGGCGCAGGTCGAAATGGTCCAGGACGCGGGTGACGAACGGCCGCCGACTGCTGGTAGCGATCGCTTTGGCCAGCCCCGCAAACTCCAGTGCGTCCAGCAGCCCCATCAATCCGGGCATGGGCGCTAAATCGCCCGGCAACAGACGGTCGAGGATCGCGTCGGATTCCTCCAGCAACGCTTCCGCCGTATCCGTGAACTGGTGCTGGTCGATCATCATCTGCATGGAACACAGCTCGCTGACCCCCATCATCTTTCGCTTCAACTCGGGTGTCAGGCTGCGGCCACGCCGCCCGAGGAGTTGTTCGCTGACCCGATCGTACAGATCCTCGCTGTTGAACATCAGACCGTCCAGATCGAACACGACGGCTTGCGGGCGAACTTCCGAAATCATGAATCGCCCCGCTGGGGCTCGCGTTGAAAACCGATCAAACAGATGTCGTCGTTCTGCGGCTGGTTGTTGGTAAAACGTCTTACCTCGTCCAAAATCCAGGCGCACAAATCCTCCAACCGCTCCGGACCGTGACGAACGGCTTCCATCAACCGGCCGCGACCGAACAATTCGCGATCGGCATTCATCGCCTCGCTGATCCCGTCCGTGTAAATCAGCACCAGATCGCCGGGCTGCAAATCGATCGTGCTGGAATCGTACTGCACTCCCTGCGTACAGCCCAGCGGTGGCCCCGTGTTTTCCTCACCTAACTCCTCGACCTGCCCGTCAGCGGCCCTGCGACAGATCGGCGCCATGTGCCCTGCGTTGAAAATCTTGAGAAGATGGGAAGCATTGTCCAAGACGCAAAGGACAAACGTGACGAACCAAGTGTCGTTCTCCGGCTTGGCAAATTCGTCATTGAGCTGATGAAAGCCGTCGCGAATCGAGGCGGCTGTGGCCAACCGATACCGGACTTCGCTGCAGAGTCGAGCCATGATCAAAGCGGCGGAAATCCCCTTGCCCGATACGTCTCCCAGGCTGATCGCCGTGCGGCCGTCCGACAATGGTTGATACCCGTAATAATCGCCGCCGACTTCTTCCGCCGAAGCGTAATGTCCGAAAAACCGATACCCGGAAATTTGCGGCGGTGCTTGAGGCAAGAAGTGGAGTTGCACCTCGCGAGCCGTCGCCAATTCCCGCTCGCGACGATCCAGATGCAACTTGGCTTGGTGAGCTGTTGCATACTCCAGCGCCTGCCCGGCGGTGGCCGTCACGCTCAGCAGCACCTCCAAATCGTCGGCATGAAACCGCTCATGCGGATCGTTCGTGTCGACGTAGATGATCCCCAAGGGTTCCTGCATCCGCCCCAGCAACGGAGCACACATGACGGAACGGATGGGAAAGTCCAAAACCGAATCCCCCAGTCCCAAGTCCGCGTCGTCCAACCCGTCGGCACTCAAGATCGCCTCGCCGCGCGACATGACCCGCCGGGCCACGGTCTGACTGACCAGACCCAACGAAGACGCGGCAAAGGTGCCCTCTTCCTTCTGCTTCTGCGCGCGAATCTCCAGATTGCCCGTCTGGGGATCGGGGAACAGGATGTATCCGCGGTCCGATTGCGGGAAAACGGTGAACAAACCATCCAGGATTTTCGGCAAAACATGATCCAGGTCGAGAGAACTGCCCAAAATCCGGTGGATTTCCAGCACTGTTTTGAGCTTTTCATAAGCGTTGACCTCGACGCTCTGCCGCCGAGCCCCGGGACGGGGGTCACCGATCTGAGTCGTTTTTCCCGGATGCTCGCCCACGGCATCCAAGTCCTGCAAATCGGACCGAGCTGACGGCTTGCGTTCGTCGTCCCACGACTCGTCCGGCGCCACGTCGCGAAACCGCAGGGTCACGTTGTACACGCGGATCAGATCGCGATCGCTTAAACGAGTCCGCGTCGTGACCCGCTTGCCGTTCAAGAACGTACCGTTGGTGCTATTGAGATCCTCGACGAAAAATTCGCCCCCCGATCTCAACAACCGAGCATGCTGACGCGAAACGTTCTTTTGATTGATGACAATATCGCAGTAGCTGAGCCGGCCCACGATCAATTCGTCGCGCTCAAAGCGATAGACATGCCCGGTATTCGGCCCCTCAGTGACCTCGAACAGGCACATGTTACGGCCCTCCATCGCACCGACCCGAACGCGAAACCACCCTTGCCGTGACCACCTCGTTTCGCGTGGCGGGGCGATTCCGTTCAGCCGCCGAACCAGCCGCCCTTCTTTCCAAAGGCGGTCAGCGCATCTTCTTCGGAATCGTAGATGCTAAAAATCTTGTTCAATCGGGTTATCTCAAAAACCTCCATGATACTTGGTGAGATATTGCACAACTTGATGGTGGTCTTGTTCTGCTTACATTTCTTGTTCAGCAGCACGATCTTTCCGATCATCGCCGATGACATGAAGGTGACACCCCGAAAATCGAGCAGCATCTTGCCGTCGGCTTCGTCCGCCAACTCAAGCAATTCGCGACCGATTTGAGCGATCAGCACATCGGAAAGGATCTTTTGAGATGTAAACTGGACGACGAGCACGTCATCCTTATGTTGTGACAACAGTTCTGGCATTAGCGGGACCTCCGGACGTTCTTCCCTAGCGTTGTCGAAGTATAACGTGAAAGACGGGCGAAGCGAAAGCCCCTACCCCAGAGAAATCTTTAACTATGAAACCGGACACCGATTATACCAGATTTCTCGATGCTTGATTGAGGCGAACCCATTGCGTCTTCAAAAAAAACCGGCCTCCACTCCCTCGTAGAGGGGGAGGCCGGGTTCCATTCAACGCTCGATGCAAGGCCTTGACTGAAAACGTCGAAGGTCCTGCTGGCATCAATACATGTCGTAATCGCCGCCGTGCCCCTTCGCGGCCTTCTCTTTCTTGGGCTTTTCGGCAACCAAGGCGTCGCTGGTCAACAACAGCGTGGCGACACTGGAGGCATTGGCCAAAGCAGTCCTGGCTACCTTGGTTGGGTCGATTACCCCTGCCTTTACCAGGTCTTCGTACTTGTCGGTCAGCGCGTTGTAGCCCATGTTGCCTTTCATTTCCGAGACCTTTTCGCAAACGATCCCGCCATCCTGGCCGGCGTTATCGGCGATCATGGTCAGCGGCGAACGGCAGGCCCGCAAGACGATATCGTATCCGATGCGCTCGTCGTGCGGCATGTCCTCGGCCGGTTTGACACTGGACGAGGCTCGCAGAAGGGCCACGCCACCACCGGGCAGAATGCCTTCTTCCACCGCCGC
>SKKK01000533.1 GCA_007121535.1 Planctomycetaceae bacterium
AAGGCTCGTCCAAGTCGCGGCGACCATTGCCGTTGCGATCCAGAAACACGATGCGGCCTGGCAACGCCGGCTCGCCAGCATCCCACTGGCCGTTGCCATCGACATCATGGAACACTCGACCTCGGATCGTGCCAGCCGTTGCCGTCACCACGTT
Organism: Planctomycetaceae bacterium; assembly: GCA_007121535.1. Taxonomy (GTDB): domain Bacteria; phylum Planctomycetota; class Planctomycetia; order Pirellulales; family Pirellulaceae; genus SKKK01. The sequence goes on from SKKK01000533.1 coordinate 155, forward strand.
CAGGATCAGCGCCTGCTGGTCGCTGCCTCCGCGACCGTCCGTCACCCGGACTTGGATCGGCGTCTGATCCAGCGGAACGGCCGAGGTGATCAAGCCCGTTTGACCATCGATCCGCAGTCCGTCCGGGACCGGGCCGAACAGCTCGTAGCGCAACGAATCCTCCGGGTCCGGGTCGACGGCCACGACCTGGTAACGGTACTCGGTGCCCGCCAGCACCGATTCGACCGGTCGGCTGACGATCGTCGGCGGGTGGTTGCCGGCAGAGGGGAACGCGTCCAACTGGTACCGCTGCTGGACCGGGAACTGTCCATCGCTGACGACGACCAACACCGTGTGCTGGCCCTGTTGATCGTCGGCGGGCGTCCACTCGATCCGTCCGGTCGCCGGATCGATCCACATGCCCGCCGGCCCTTTGTCCAAGCCATACGTTAGGTCGTCGCCGTCGGGATCGTACGCCTGTGCCTTGTAAACGTAATCGGTCCCAATCGCTGCCGTCACGACAGGAATCGAACGGAACAGAGGCGGGCGGTTCGCCAGCGGCGGGTGTACCGCAAGGACGAACGATTGCTGGGCCACCCCTCCGAATCCGTCATCCGCTTGCACCGCCACGTGATGGTGGCCCAACGGCAGCAATTCCGAGGCAGGAGCCCAAACGATTTGGCCGGTGGACGATTCAATCGTCATTCCCATCGGAGCCGCTGTCAAGTAATAGCGAATCGAATGGCCGTCCGGATCCTGCGCTCGAGCCGCATACTGGTAGGCGACATCCTGAGCCACCGAGACGTTGGGAACGCTGATGAACGCTGGCGGGCGATTCACCTGGCCGACCAACACCAGATCGTACGTGAACGGGACGCGTTTCGGATTATAAAAGGACAGCGTCAGCGCCTCGGTCGCCTCGTCCGGACGAAAGATTCCCTCCGGACCAACCAGGTGGCTGAAGTCGAAAAAGGCGATCCCTTCGCTGGAATACCCACTGGCACCAAACGCCAGGACGGACGGATGGCTGATGTTGCTGATCCCGAGATAAAGCGGACCTTCCAGCGCGAAGGGACCGCTGTTGGTCAACTTCGAATCGGCATACAGCACGTGCTGGCGATCGTGAAACGAGGTGCGTTGGTAGACGGTCAGGAACTCCGTCAAGTCGGTCATCGAGGTCCAGGCGATCGGCGAGGGGTCGTCCGGCAGTCCGACCAGCGTCAAGTCGGCGGTCGCTGTCCTGCCCGCCACATCCACGGCGGTCAACTGGTAGGTATTCTGACCGGATGCGATCGTCACCTGCGTGAAGAATCTGCCCGCCGCGTCCAGCGAATCGACGGGCGAGCCATCGATCATCACGGTGGCCAACGGCACGCTGTGATGGCCGCCGGTAGCCAGTCCGGTGATCAACACTTCGGTGCCTGCTTCGAAGCGGCTGTTGTCGGTCGGCGATTCCACTTGGATCGAGGGTCCGACGGAAAGGGATTCGATCACCAGTTCTTCCAATGCCGGCGTCACGTCCCAGGAACTCGATCGCAAGGTAACCTGGACCTGGAAGTAGCGTCCCGTGATTTCTGGCAACACCTGGTCCGATTCGATCCGGACGTAGGGCAGCAAGTCGAGCGTGGCTCGATCGTTGGACGCCCGCACGCGCAGTTCGATCGCGCTGCCTTCAGGAATCACCGTCTGAGTGTTGACCGAATGCCAGAGCGCATCCGGATGTTCGGCATCTACCGTATGGGTCCACGTGCCTTGGGCAAAGGCGTTCCAAGATACCACGCCGGTCATGTCGCTGTAGGTGTACGGCGCCGCGTTCGATCCGATGTCCACCCGCAGATCCACCTCGCCCAACGGGATCTCCCGGTCGCCGAAGGCCCGGCTTTCACCCGCCTGTGGATCGATGCGGCTGACGTGTCCGCGTTCGGGAACCCAGACCTTGCCGAACGCATCGACGGCCGCGCCGTGAATGCCGCAGAAACCCGAGACGACGCCAACCGTCACGTGTGGTAGCGGGTTTTCGGGCGTCGAGGCGGGATCGGGCGCCAAGTGCCAGATCCGTTCATCGATCTGGCAGGAGCCGTCGCCCGTGCCTACGACCCAGACATGGCCGCGGTTGTCGACCGCGACGCCCTTCAAACGCAAGTGCTGCATCTCCCGGGGTTTTTGGAACCAGTTCAGCAGATTCCCTTGAGCGTCCAGTTCGTACAGCCGGCCCGAGTTGTAGCTGGAATGCCACAGGTGCCCCGTCGTCGGGTCCAAACCGATGCCATAATCGCCCGTGGCGTTGCCCAGCACCTGGCCGACCCCCGGCGGATCGAGCCGGTCGGGTACGAAACGCAGCAAGCCGTCGCCAAAAAGGGTCGACCACAGCACTCCATCGCCGTCGACCAGTCCGCCGTACCCGCCCGCGTTCAGGTCGAATGCCATGTCCTCGATCGGCAGCCCCGTTTGGCCGCTGAGCAATTCGTGCCAAGTGTTGGTGCCGCCGACCCAAGCATCGTTGTTCCGATCGATGGCCACCGTCCGCACGTTGGTCGCCACCGTTCGCGTGTAGACGGTGATCAGTTCATCGTCGGCCGTCGAGACGCCGCCGAGCGAATCGACGCCATCGGCATTGCTCCAGGACAGGACGTCGTCCAATCCGCGGGATGTGCGGATCAGTCCGTCCCCGTCCCGATCGACGGCGGTCGAGTACTGAAAAGGCCCCTGCAGATACTGACCTTCCGGGTCGGCCTGGAACTTCCACGGCTGCCCTTCCTTCCACGGGCTGCCGTCCAGGCTGACCTTGTTTCCTCGAGTGCCCCCCACCACGACGCCGATGCGGGTGACCGAGCCCATGGGGACCCCGTCGATCTCGGACGCTTCGGCGCGGTTGGCGACCCACACGTTGCCCATCAGATCCACGGTGGTCCGCGACGGATTGCGGCCCATCGCGAACTCGTACGGGTCC
>SKKK01000235.1 GCA_007121535.1 Planctomycetaceae bacterium
ATGAGTGAGCGGCACGGCGTTAGCCGCCGGCAGCGTCGAGAACCGGCGGCTAGCGCCGTGCCGCTCACAATCCGCATTTTTGCCCTGGACAACGCATCAGGATTGTAACCGGTACGCTGGATGCTTGGCTAGCCGAGTCGCTGATCTTCCGAGCGAACCGTCCAGTCGTTCTGGGCGACACGCATTGGGGTGATCCAGCCTCGCGTCTGAGACGTCAGCCACGCTGAACGCATTGCCGGGCCAGAACAAAGATGCCTGCCCTTTTGATCGGTCGGTGCCCGATTCCTCGAACGCCAACGGGATCGACCGCAAGAACGGGATGGCCGCTGGCGGCAGCAGCTTGACCGCGTGACAATGGCAGGCAACGGGCGGCAAAACCGCAAGGCAAGAGAATGAGAACCCACTTCCCGCATTTCCCACCTGCCCTGTTGTTTCACCGGGCCTTCCCGGGTATATTCAATCTGGGTCGGGAGTCTGACTTCACGATGCCATTGAACGGATTGGCTGCCACGAGTGAAGGCGATTCGCACGGCCTGCGAACTTCTCCGATGGTATCCCTGAACCGGAGTGAATGAACGTTCGAGCGGACACTCCGGAGCGATCTGGAAACGCGGGAAAAGAGGTGCCGGCTTGGCTGGGAATTGAGCGATGAGTATCACGAAAACAGAAGCACTGCGACTGATCGAAACCCTTCCCGAGGACTGCACGTACGAAGACATCCACTACCATCTGTACGTGCAACAGAAGGTCGAACGCGGCTTGGCAGCCGTCAGTGCTGGACAATTCGTACCACAGGACGAAGCTGAACGCGAGGTAGAAGGATGGCTAACGTCTTCTGGACTAACCCCGCATTAGCGGACGTCAAGGATATCGCCGCCTTCATCGCCAAAGATTCACCCACCTACGCCGCACGAATGGCTCAGCGACTGCTCCAGTCAACGCGGCGTTTGAGGCGGTTTCCGTACAGTGGTGGCGTGGTCCTCGAATTCGGCGACCCAACGATTCGTGAGGTGCTGGTGAGGCCGTATCGGGTCGTCTATGCGATCCGTGAAAGCAACTGCTATGTCGTCGCCGTCGTTCACGGAAGCCGCGATTTGGTAGCCCAGCACTCGCCCCAAACGCTCCACCAGCGTGCCGACGATCTGTGATTCGGCGAACGCTGCTCGTGATCAAAGGGGGCAGGCATCGATCATCCTCCTGTGCGAATCTTCTGGTTTGCTGGAAAAGCATTTGCCGAGGGGATTGAAACGCATCGAGTCGACGGGATCCCCGTTCGCATCTACAACAGAGAGAAAACGCTGGTGGATTGCTTTAAGTACCGAAACAAGATTGGCATGGATACTGTTCTCGAAGCGATGCAACTTTACCGAAAGCAAGGCCATCCGCTGCCGTGGCTTCCTCGACGATGCGAATTTCGTCGTCGGTCGAGCCGTACAGTTCGTAGACGAGCTGGTCGATTTCGCGGTCGGTGGCAGCGATCTGGCGGGTACGGTGGGCTTGTTCATGCGGCGAAGCATTCGAAATCATCCAATTCGGCCGATTCGTCCTCCGTCAAAGTTCCTTCGCGGTTCTTTTCCAACAGCCAATCGAGGCGGATCTGCTTCGTTTCAGACAAGCGAAAGCGGCGCAGACGTCCTGGATCGACACATTCGCTCAGCAGATCGAGCAGATCAGCGTACACCGCAGTCGATGTAGCGAGAAGCGTTAGACATTCCGGCAAGCCCATACCGTGCATCCAAGGCAACGGCTTCGTCGCCACAGCCCGGTGTTCGCCACGGGGCACCAGATCATCGACCGGACGTTCAGCCAAGCACTCGGCCACGGATTCACTCCCAAGCGTAGTGTAGACGAGGTCCTGCTCATCTGCTATCTCTTTGCAGTGTCACGGGTACCAACCGCTGAGCATGGAGCGGCGTCTGGCGGAGTTGCTTTCTCATGCCAGCACCTCGGCGAGTTGTTGGGCGAGGTTGGCGAGGTGGCCGTCGAACGAACCCATTTCGACGCCGCTCGCGACCAGCCGATCGGCGCCGGCGGCCACGCCCGTGGCACAGCCGGCACGGCCTCCGCCCGGGAAATGGAACGACCATCCCCGCCCGCCTGATCTAGGGGCTCTCGCGTCTGCCCGAGCTGTGGTAGAATGGGTTGCAGGACCAAGCCTTCTGGCACATCGGCGGTAGCGGAAGATCCATGCGAGTTTATCTTGACAATTGCTGCTTCAACCGGCCCTTCGACGACCAGCGGCAACTGCGGATTCGGCTTGAAACGGAGGCCAAACTGAGGATTCAGGAAGCCGTCCGGAGTGGCGCCGTTCAACTGGCGTGGTCTTACATCCTGGATTTCGAGAACATGAACAACCCGTTCGGGGAAAGACGTGAAGCGATACGGGGGTGGAGGGCGTATGTCACCGTTGACTGTGTTGAGACGCAGGACATGAAGGAGCTACCCTGATGACGGATACTGAGCTTCGTTTGCAGGGGTTCACGCTGCTGGCACAGACCCTCGGAAGTGTTGAGGCCGAGAGGTTCGTGGCTCTGATCCAGCGGGAACCATTCGACTATACGACCTGGCGACAGAGCAACTGGAACGACTGGTCCATCGATGAGATAAGTGGGCGAGCCATGGCTGCGCGTAATCAAGAGGCCGAACAAGGCGCTGCACTGGACAGGGATTCCGCGACGTTCCATGCCCACCAGTGAACTTAAGTCGTGAAGCTCGCTGTTCCTTCGTGCTGAGTGTAGACGGCAACCAAGGTCACGGCAGAGTGCGACGCCCGCGGATCGCAAACGTCAACCGTCTTCTGCGAGAGGCCGTGTGTTCGGTGCTGAGGCCGAGTGATGCTTCGACTTCTTGCATGGTCTTTCGCTAGGACCGTGGAAAGGAGCGGCGGCGATGGACGAAGAAGAACTGGTGCGCGAGAACGAGAGTCTGATGCAAGAGTTGTCTGTGCTGGGCCGCGATCCGGGGGTGTTCGACGGGTTGTTGCCTGACGAGCTGAACCTGCGGCTGAAAAAGGCCGTCGCCTACGCGGAAGAGGTACGCGAGGCGGAACTGTTGGGCCGGGAGCCACCTCCGACG
>SKKK01000292.1 GCA_007121535.1 Planctomycetaceae bacterium
GGTGCGGCGCGGCTGATCCTGATGGGCGCTCACGTGATTCGCGCCGGGGTAGCCCGGCAACTGATCGATTTGATGGAGCGTGGGTTGATCGATCACGTGGGCACCAACGGCGCCGGGGTGATCCACGACTACGAACTGGCGCGGATCGGCGCCACCTGTGAGAGCGTGGCTCGATACATCCGGACCGGCGAGTTCGGGTTGTGGCGGGAAACGGGGGAGATCAACGGGATCGTCAACCGCGGCGCTCAGCAGGGCTGGGGCATGGGCGAAGCCGTGGGACGCGCGATTCTGGAGGCGGATTATCCGTACGCCGCGACCAGCGTCTTGGCGGCCGGTGTGCGGCTGGGCATCCCGGTGACCGCGCACGTGGGAATCGGCTGCGACATCCTGCACCAGCATCCGAATTTCGATCCCGCCGCGTGCGGTGTCACCAGCTATCGCGACTTCCTGACCCTTTGCGAAACCGTGAGGCGTCTGGAAAACGGTGTCTTCCTGTGCATCGGGTCGGCGGTGATGGGCCCCGAAGTCTATCTGAAAGCCCTGGCGATGGCCCGCAACGTGGCTCGGCAGCACGGCCGATCGATCTGCCATTTCACCACCGGCGTCTTTGATCTGATCCCCATCCCCGAAGACACTCGGCGAGAAGCCCCCAAGACCGACCCGCGCTACTACTATCGCCCCTGGAAGACGATCCTGTCCCGCACCGTCGCCGACGGCGGCGAAAGCCTGTACATCCAAGGCGACCATCGCCAAACCATCCCCCATCTACGACTCGCCGCCCTGCAACAAAATAACTGAGCGGCCTGGCGCTAGCCACCGGTCCCCCGTCGGCCTGGCGCTAGCCACCGTTCCTTCATCGGCCCGGCGCTTGGCTCGGTCAGAAAAAGGGTCAGGTCCTTTGGAGGGCACGCTGAAAACGTAGAAGAAACGGTGACCCCGGAGAGGGCAGACCCTTTTTCTGACAGAGGCTATGGCAAGTGTTGACGCTGGGTGTGATCGGATTAATCTAGTCAAGTGGGGTTCGAGTGGTCCACAATCGGTTCTTGACCGGGGGAGAAGCATGCCATGACCCAGGATGAAAATCGCCAACGCCGCAACATCCAGCCGAAGGATTTTCCGCCATTGAATTGGAAGCAGGATCAGGCGGTCGAATCGCTCGGCCTGCTGTGCGATTACGTCGTCGACGATGCTAAGCAAACCATCGAGTGGTACGCCACGAAGCGGGCCAGCAAACGACGGTGGGCTCCATGGCTGCGGGGGCTGGCGATCGTCGTGACGGGTATGGCGGGACTGGTACCATTGATCGGAAAGTGGACCGAATGCAACGGCCGCCCGGGAGTCGACCCGGTTCTTACCGGGATCTTGGCGGGCGTGGCGGCGATCCTGGTTCTGCTGGACAAGTTCTTCGGGTTCACGTCGGCCTGGACCCGGTACATGAAGGCCGACCAGCAGATCAGCCAACTGCTGAAGACGTTCTATTTCGACTACGAAGAAGCCAAATTGCTGTGGGCCGATCCCGGCCCTACCCCAACACAGGTTCGATTCTGCCTGTCCCTGTGCCGATCGCTGGTGCTGGAGGTCGACGGGATCGTGCAACGCGAAACGGATGCGTGGGTTGCCGAATTTCAGAACGTCCTGCAGCAGATCGATGCTGCAGCCGAACAGACCGAGCGCGCCAGGGTTCGAGAATCACCGCCCGGCGCAGATACCTGAGGGACGGCAGCACAGTGACCCGTTGCCGTTCTGCTTCCCGACCGTGTCGATGTTCACCGCGCAGGGGGGTGAACATCAGGTTGCATCGAATTCGATCGCGAAATCATCGAACCAGAACTCGTATTCCGAATCCGCATCGGCACCCCACTGCAGATACAGCAGGAAGCGTTGCAGGTATTCCAGGTCCGCGACGGCCTGGCGGACGGCGCGTACGTCCAGACGGATCGTGTGCCAGCGGCCGTCGTCGATCAAACGATAGTCGCCGATGGGTTGGTAGCGGCCGACCGGATGGTTCTCGGTGCCGCCCAAAACAAACCCGCGAGGCAAACCTTCGCCAGCAAAAGGTTCCAGGACGATCGCCACCGGTACCCCGGGTGGGATGCGGTAGGCGAAGCGGACGATCGGGTACTGGTCGATCGACCACTTTCCGGGCGCGATCTTGCAGGTGTTCGAGTTGCTTTTGCCAGTCCTGGCGGCGCGCAGATGCACGCAGCGCGAGCCTTCGTGTCCGACGTCCTCCACGAACCGCCAATCGGTCTGGTCGTTGCGATAGAACTTGAAGTGGTAGCCCCATTGCCAGCGAGTGTCGTGTTCGAAATCGGCCCACGCCAGCGGCGGGTTGTCTTCAGCAGGCACGATCACGTCGACAAACGTCACCGACGTCCGCCGCTGGCCGTTGGCCAAATGAACGCGGACGGTTACGCCATGCTGAGCGACTCGTTCGTATGTGTGCGTCGGCTGCATTTCGGTGCTGGTATGGCCGTCGCCGAAGTCCCACAGCACGGATTCGACATCCTGGCCGTGCGTATCCAAAGAGAATCGCACGGGGATGCCGGGGCTGGGGGTCGACGGCTTGGCAAACGCCTCGACGCGATCCGGATGTTCCAAGCCGTACTCGAACGCGCCGATATCCGGCCCTTGCCCGGCCCACGGCAGGCTGACCGGGGCGCCATCGGTCCATCGAACGGGGCGATCCAAGTACAGGATGGCCGGTTGATAGTAACGCGGCTCGACCCGCTGGATGCGGGCCAGTTGGTCGGGTTGCCCCACGGCGATCCAGTCGCCTTGTTCGCCGGCGATCCCGAAGCCGTCGTAAAAGGCGACCCCATCGCTGACGGGCAACTCGGTGCCCGAGCCCTTGCCGATGGCCAGCGCCAACGGGCGACCCGCATCGATCGCCGGGCTGCTTTCGTCCAGCCGATAATCCCGATTCGCCGCATCGCGCAGCTTCGGGTCCGCGTCCAGATTCTCCCCGAATTCGGTCCAGAAGCCCCGGTGGGTTCGCGTCCGCCGATCGATTGCCGACACCGACAAATAATCGCTGCCGTAACGTACCACGTTCCGGCCGGGCGAGCCGGAGTGGATCAGGTTGTTCAAGAACCGATTGTCCCGCGACAGATCATCGGCAACCCACAATTGGACGCCATCGCCCGTCATGTCGTTGCCCGACACGATGTTGTTGAAAAAGGTGTTCTGCGAGATGTTCATCCCGTTGAACTGCCAACCTTGGCCCAGGTTGTCGACGATCGTGTTGTGATAGATGCGCGAATTCACCAGCCGGAAAGGTTCGCGATGATGGTTGGTCGGCGTACCGCCGACCGGGAAATAGCTGCCCGAATTCAGCGGGGTGTGCAGATTGCCGAAGACGCGGTTGAAGCGGAAGATGCTGTCATGGTACAGGTTCTTGGCTCGCGAGTCGGCGGAGCCGGCGCTGTCGCGAGCCAAGGTGATCACGTTGCCTTCGATCAGCAAACGCCCCGAACTCCAGAACTCGTAATTCCGGCCCCAATTGTTGCGGAAACAGTTGGCTCGAATCACGCCGAAACGTCCTTGCGTGATCTGCAGCGGACAGTGTCCCGCATTGGCGAACGAGTTGCCTTGGATCAGGAAATGCGAGCAGGTTCGCAGGTCGACCATATTGCCCCAGAAATGGTCGCGGGAAAACCGATTGCCGATCAACCGCACCTGCTGGCTGTGACGGATCACGCCGCTGGTCCCGCTGCCGGAGAGCTGAAAACGGCAATCCCGGATCGTGATCGCTTCGCTGTTGTCGATGCGAAACCAGGTCGTCTGTTCCCGACCGTTCACGTGCAGACCGTCCAGCGTGACGTGGTTCCGCCCGTCGAGCACAACGACCGGCCCTCTGCCCGATTCCAAAACCAGTTGAGCCTGGTGTCGTTCGACGGCTCGGAACACGATCGGTCGATCCGGTTCACCGCTACGAGCCGGCCTCAACGGCCCGGCGTACCGGCCCGGCAGGAAATGGAACGTATCGCCCGGTCGAGCTTCCTTGTTGACCTGGTCCAACGTCTGCCAGGGGCGATCGATCGAACCCGGATTCGCGTCATCACCGGCGGGGGATACGTAGATATCTCGCGCCGTGGCGGAAGCGGTCCAAAAAACGATCCACCCGATCAACATCAGGGTCCGGAATCCATGACGGAATGGTCCAAGCAAGAACATCGATTTCGATCCGTGGCAGGGGTAGGATGGTGTGGTCGGCGAGAATAACCTCGCAATCTTGGCCGAGATCGATCATCGGATCAAGGCACTCGAAGATCTTCGGTAATCCTCACCTCATCAACTCACGTGCTCAGTAACTTACCATCCATGGAACTCAATGTCAAAAACCTCCGCCTGCAATGGCGGCATGGGCTCGTGCATCTGGCCAAGGGCGATTTACTTCACTGTGTCCATCGATGAGAAAAACCACGAGAGATGGTTCGTATCCGGCGGCTCGATGGCATCGTGAACACGCGCCGGTGGTCCGGGCAGCGACTTCGGAGACGTCCTGCTGGTCTTCCGCAGGACATTCGGGTCCTCCGAGCAGGTATTGTTCGGTACGTCGAGCCCCGACGACCTTTGCAAGGCACAGCGGGATGTTTAGAATGGAAGGGATCGAATCAGGGCGGGATTCATTCGACCGACCAGCGACATTCCGAACGCCGGTCACGTGTAGCCAGGGCGGCCTGCCGTTCCCGTTCGACTTGCCCGAGTTCCGAGCGACGAGATTCCCACGATGAGCACGGTCTCTATTCCCACCACGCAAGAACCGAGTGCCGACCATATTCCCGAACTGCGCGCCGGGGATCGTCTGACCCGAGCCGAGTTCGAGCGGCGATACGCCGCCATGCCGCACGTCAAGAAGGCCGAGTTGATCGAAGGAGTTGTCTACATGCCGTCACCCGTGACCCAAGAGGATCATGGCGCGCCCCATTTTGACGTGATTACCTGGTTGGGCGTTTACCGAGCTGGAACACCGGGAGTCGAGGGTGGTGACAATGCAACGTTGCGTTTGGACCTGGACAACGAGCCGCAACCAGACGCATTCTTGCGCATCTTGCCGGAATACGGCGGGCAATCTCACAAGAGCGGGAAATACATCGGCGGGGTGCCCGAGTTGATTGTCGAGGTGGCCGCCAGCAGTGCCAGTTACGACTTGCACGATAAACTGCACGCCTACCGGCGGAACGAAGTCCGCGAATACGTGGTGTGGCGTGTATGGGACCGGGCCATCGACTGGTTCGTCTTGCGCGACGACCGCTACCAACGTCTGTCGCTCGACGCCCACGGACAGTTCCAAAGCGAAATCTTCCCCGGCCTCTGGCTGGCCCCGGCGGCCCTTCTGCGCAGCGACCTGGCCCAAGTGCTCGCGGTCCTCCAGCAAGGCCTGGCCTCGCCCGAACACGCCGAATTCGTGAACCGCTTGCAGCGGCAGCGATCGGCGGCAACCTGACCTGCATGGAATGTTGCCGGACAACCCGGCCAACGGAGACATCTTGTCGTCATGGACCCTGCGACCTGTGTCCATCCGGATTACGGCTCCTTCAAAAAGCTCAGGACAAGTTCCCGGATCCACATCTGCTTGGCGATATCGAACAAGGCAAAGTTCGAACACGACCCGGAGGCACACACATAGAAGGAGTGACTAAAATGACCAGGAATTCTACAACCCGTGCAGGGGATATCCTTCGCAACAGGTACGTGAAGGACGATCCCGAACGGAAGGCTGAGGTGGACCCGAATATTAGGACCACGAACGCGTCTCGTTTAGATGGAAGAAGAACGCCAAAGGGCGAGCACCGTGAAAGGGGGCGACACGCATTCTCCTTTGATGTGCAACACGGCAGATGGACGACGCGGCGGCGTGTAAAACCCCGTTGGGGTTTGGTGTCACTCTCATGCAACGCGGCAACCCAAGGTGCGCGGAGTACCGCGACCTTGGGCTTTGGAGTTCGACGCCTTTGGCGTCACGGGAACGCGGTCAACAAGGATGGGTGAGGACGCAGCGGAGGCGGGAATGTCTGGCCGGGTGCTTATTGCCGGCGACAACGCACTCGGCCCAGTCCGGATGGATTCCGGATAGGGTGAACAGTCTCCTTATGACTCGGGCACCGTTTCCGGTCACATTTCCAAGGCGGCCATGCTAGAGCGGATCAGAGCCGCCGAACGCTGCATCGCCTCGCGTTCTTCGTCGGTCAACGTGATTTCCATGATCTGCTCGACCCCCGAACTGCCCAGCTTGACGGGCACGCCGAAGCAGATGTCATGCAAACCGTATTCACCGTCCAGATGGACGCAACAAGGCAGGATCTGCTTCCGATCCTTGATGATGGCTTCGACCATCTGAACCGTCGATGCGCTGGGGGCAAAAAACGCGCTGCCCTGTTTCAAGAGCGCCACGATTTCACCGCCACCTTTCCGAGTCCGTTCGACGATCGCGGCGATCCGATCGGCCGGCAACAGTTCGGTGATCGGAATCCCGGCCACAGTCGAGTAACGCGGCAAAGGCACCATCTCGTCGCCATGGCCTCCCAACACAAAAGCATGCGTGTTTTCGACGCTGACATTCAATTCCATAGCGATGAACGCCCGCATGCGAGCGCTGTCCAAAATGCCCGCCTGGCCGATGATCCGCTCGCGCGGCATTCCACTGACCTTCTTGGCCAAGTAGACCATCGTGTCCAACGGGTTGGTCACCAGGATCACGATGGCATCGGGGGAATGCTTGGTGACGTTTTCCATCACTTGGCGGACGATGTTGCCATTGGTCTGTACCAGGTCTTCGCGAGTCATCCCCGGCTTGCGGGGCAATCCTGCGGTGACAACCACGATGTCGGATCCCGCCGTGTCTTCGTAGCTGTTGCTACCCAAGATGTTCAGGTCATACCCTTCGACCGGTCCAGCCTGCAACAGATCCAAAGCCTTGCCCTGCGGCATCCCTTCCAGTACATCGACCAAGACGATGTCACCCAGTTCCTTCACCGCGCACCAATGAGCTGCGGTTGCACCCACAAAACCTCCGCCGATAATCGAAATCTTCTTACGCATGGCAATCATCCATCCTTTCTGCAAACTCACCTACAGATCTTTTTGTCCCTGGCGACTATCCTCAGGCTGCCAAACTCGGGCTTTCGGTCATTGATTGTGCCCTTGTGCCTGCCGGAACGCAAGGCCCGAACGTCTTGGAAGTTTTTCCGCCGGAGCGGCCCGCACGTGCTTCCGCTGACGCATCCGCGTCAAAGTGGCCTTACAACGGACAAGCTGCGCCAATAGTCCAAGAGTGTTTGCACCGACAACACGCCGCCACCCATGCCGCTCTTGCCGATTCCTGCGTAGGGGACACCGTGCGGGAACAGGTTGTGGGCGTTGATCCAACTGTTCCCGGCCACCATCGATTCCGCCACGCGGGCCGCCCGGTTCAGGTCGGTGGTCCAAACGCTGTTGGCCAAGCCGTAGTCGGTGTCGTTCGCCAATCGAACGGCCTCGGCTTCGTCCTCGAAGGGCGTCAAGTAGGCAACGGGTCCGAAGATTTCTTCGCGAGCGGCGACGTTATCCAACGATCCGGCCAGCAGGGCCGGTTTGACGTAGAAACCGTCGCGGTCCGGCACCGGCACGGCGCCACCTTCCAAAACTAGCGTCGCGCCCTGCTCGACCCCACGCTGCAGATAGCCCAGCACCCGTTGCTGTTGCTTGAGACTGACCAGCGGTCCCATTTGCGATCGGCGGTCCAGTTGGTAGCCGACGCGAACTTGGTTCATCCGATCGACGGTGGCTTCCAAAAAACGCTCGTAGATCGGCTTTTGGATCAGCCATCGCGTGGCGTCACAGCACACCTGTCCTGAATGGAAAGTGATGGCGCGCACCAGCTTGTCGACCGTTTCGTCCAGCGGCGTATCGTCGAAGACAACGGCGGCTCCTTTCCCGCCCAATTCCAATTTGACCGGCACCAGGTTGCGACCACACGCCTGGGCGACCTGTCGCCCGACCTCGGGCGAGCCGGTGAACGACATTCGCCGCAAGCCGGGGTGGGCTGCCAATGCCGCCCCAGTCGTCTCGCCCAGTCCGGGAACGACGTTGATCACTCCGTCCGGCCATCCGATCTCTTGGGCCAATTTTCCCAAGTAGATGGCCGACAACGGGGTGTCTTCGGCGGGCTTGATCACCACCGTATTCCCCGCTGCCAAAGCAGGGGCGATGCCCCAACCCACCAGCAACAAGGGGAAATTCCACGGTACGATGAACCCGCACGGGCCCCATGGATGACGCGAAGTCCAGGCTTCGTGCCGAGCCACGGCCAGCACGCTGCGCCGTTCGATGTGCTGAGCCATATCGGCAAAGTAACGCATCGTGGCAACGAAATTCTGGACGTCTCCCATCGCTTGCGGATACAGCTTGCCACTATCCAATGCCTCGATCTGAGCCACGATTTCTTTGCGTGCTTCCATCGCATCGGCCAAGCGGTGCAGCGCCACCGCACGTTCGGCCGGCGACCATTTCGCCCAGTTTGACTCAGCGAACGCCCGGCCGGCCGCCCGGACCGCTCGGTCCACGTCGTCTGCTTGCAATCCGTAGAATTCGGCAACCACCTGGCCCGAACCCGGATCGAGTGTCGCCAACAGATGCTCGTCCTTCGCCACCGCCGTTTGGCCATCGATGATTCCACCCAATGGTCCGGCGCTCAAAAATTCTTGTACTTCTGGTAAGCGTCCCAAAGTTCGATCAGTCGCCATGTTCGTTCTCCCATCGCTCAGGGGATGTTGGTCTGTGTCTAGCCTGCTTGGTTCGGTTTCCAACTCAAGAAAAGATGCTACCGGTTGCAAGCTCGGTTGCCAAGATAAGGCATCTGCGCCGCGTACTATCACGTGGGTAGGAGATTGCGTCTTGGCTCGATCGCCTGTCAGTCCAAGTCGTCGCACAGCCCTTCGGCCGAAAGCTGGAAGGTTCGCAATTGGCAAGCGAGACCCGTTAGTCAAAACCCACGGATACAGTCACATCATCGCTACGCGACGCCGACTAGCCTCCGTTTTTCGCTGGCGTCGGAACCGGTGGCTAGCGCCGTTCCGCTCAGGTACCGGTGGCTAGCGCCGTTCCGCTCATTTGTTTCTTTGGCGGCTCACGTTGGCGTCGACTTGTACCGGGTTGGATCGGGGACACCGGCTTGTTGAAAGGCCTCACGGCGTTCGAAACAGGTGCCGCACAGACCGCAATGGACCGAACCTCCTTCGTAGCAGGACCAGGTACTGCCGAAATCGACGCCCAGTTCGGCGCCCCGTACGACGATCTGCGTCTTGGTCAAATGGATGAAGGGACAGCACAGGCCGATCTCGTGCCAGTCGGCCAGCCGGATCGCTCGAGCCATCGCGTCTGCAAACGCCGGGCGGCAATCCGGATAGATGGTGTGGTCGCCCGCGTGCGCCGCGTAGGCCAGCCGATCGGCACGTTGGCTGATCGCCCACCCGGCAGCCACCGCCAGCATGATCATGTTGCGGTTCGCCACCACCGTCTGTTTCATCGAGGGCTCGGCATAGTGCCCATGCGGCACGGCGATTTCGGGACTGGTCAAGCTGGAACCGCCCAGCAGCGAACCGACGTTCGACAGATCCGCCAGTTGCCACGGAACGCCCAGCGATCGCGTTATCCGTCGGGCATGTTCCAATTCCACGCGATGCCGCTGCCCGTAGTCCACCGATAGCGTCAGCACCCGATCCCCGTCGGCCAGCAATTGATACAGGAGCACCGTCGAGTCGAGTCCACCTGAAAAGATCAGCACGGTTTTCACGGCAGTCTTACTCGAATCGTTAAGCGATCTTTAGATGGCGTACGGGTAACGCTGCGGGCGTTGCATCAGCCGACGGGCCTGTTCATCCCCGACGATCTCTCGTTGGCTGTGATCCCAATGCAGCTTGCGACCCAGCAAGCAGGACAGATTCCCCAGGATGGTCAGGATGGCGACATCCACGCCGAATTCCACGGGGCAGATGGTCGGGCGTCCTGTCTTGATGCCTTCGAACCAATTTTCGACGTGCCCCGGGCTGCGGTAGACGTCTCGATCGCCGGGACCGGGCTGCCATAAACGCGCTTTGCGTTCGGTCCACAGCCCATGTCCCCAATTGTGGAACGTGCCGTCCTCGCCGGTGAAAACACAGCCGAATCCGGGAAGCGTGATCCTACCGCCCGGCTCGTCCCCGGTCCGCTCCTCGGGCGGCACCGGATCGCCCGGCTGGTTCCAGGTCAGCACCCAATCGGGATCTTGGAAGGTATACGTCACGTTCATGCGCACCGCCGAATCCCACAAGCCGTGCGTGGGCCATTGACCGGTCGCTTCGACCGATACCGGTCCGGTCCCAGCGGCTTCCAACCAGTACATCGGCAGGCTCATCATGTGCGCGCCCCGGTCGCGGATCTGACCGCCGCCCGATTCCATCATCCAGCGAAACGTCCCGTGCAAATAGCCGCGGTTAAAGGGCCGATAGCGTAAAGGCCCCAGCCAAAGATCCCAATCGATTTCGGGAGGCGGATCGCTGTCCGGCTGAGTTCCCCCGACCGGGGTGGGATAATGCCAGATATCGACCTGGCGCACTTTGCCGATGTTGCCGTTGGCCAGATAGCGATGCGCAAGATACGACTCGGGGTGGCTCAATCCTTGAGTTCCCACCTGGACCGCGATGTTGGCCTGGTGGCAAGCCTCGATCATCGCCTTGCCTTCGCCGATCGTACAGCAAGCGGGCTTCTCCAAGTACACGTGCTTGCCGCATTGGGCAGCATGCACCGTTTGTTGTGCGTGCCAGTGGTCCGGCGTGGCGACGATCACGGCATCGATGTCGGCGCGTTGGAGCACATAGCGATAGTCCCGAAACACATCGGCCCGGGCGCCGGCCACGCGCGACGCATTCTCCAACCTTCGTTCGTCGATATCGCATACCGCCGCGATGTTGACTTGGCCCCGATCCATCCGCGATCTCATGTCGCGCAGATGATGGCCCCCCATGCCCCCGACCCCGATATGTCCGAGAGTCAACCGATCGTTGGCACCTCGGGCTCGAGCCGGCAGCAGATAAGGCGCGGCGATCGCCGTGGCCGCCACCGCACTTGTCGATTTTAGGAATTCGCGCCGTGGTACGCAGTGCATGTTACGCCTCATGATCGTTGGTCCTTCCCGGTTATTACAGCCTCTGCGTGTGTAGTTTAGCCAACCTCGGTGAATGACGTCAAGCGTCGGGCTGCATGATGCTGTTTTACAACGGGTCCGCAGCAAGTCTGATGGGAATCGTGCGGACGTGCGACCAGCGATCTCGATTTGCCTGCTCGAGAAGATCCTGTTTCACGACGACCAGATCGCTCACCACCGCTTCCGGCTGGTAGATACGGAACACGGGGTGGAAATTCCGGATTCCATCGAGGTACACA
>SKKK01000255.1 GCA_007121535.1 Planctomycetaceae bacterium
AAGCCCATCCCGTCGGGAACGGTCAATCGCCACGAGTAGCTCCGGGACTGGTCGGCCGGTACATCGAACGATTGGTCGGTCGCCGTGTTGCCCAACTGCGAATCCATCGAATCGCCCGTGCGAGCATCGTTGAACGTCAAGCGGACGCTGCCGGTCTGGCGAGTCGGTGACTGGTTGCTGACGCGGACCGTGAACTCCAACACGTCGCCCTCGCGCAGGAAACGCGGCGGATTGGGTTCGACCATCAGATCCTTGGCCGTGACTACCTTGTCCTGCAGGTACCCCGAGCGCAGGCGGCGATCGTGGGCGAAACCCATGAACTTCCATTCGGTCAGGGCCTCCGGCATTTTGAACTGCATGCGGACGCGCCCTTCGTCATCGGTCGTCAGATGCGGGAAGAAGAAGGCCGTTTCGTTCAGATTCTGCCGCGCCGTGACCTGGCTCAGATCGACTTCCGGAGGCGGGCTTGGGCCGTCCGCCGCCTCGCCGTCTGTCATTACCTCGGCTCGATCCTGCTGGAGCGATTTCTCCGCCGGCGCCCCCGCGTCTTCTGCCACCGCGTCGGCTAACATCTCGGGCGCCGCCATCGCAGCCTCTGGCATGGCATAACCATCGGTCGCTTCCATGCGACTCATCGCACGCATCGGCATCCCCCCAAACCCGCCGCCTCGAGCGCCGGGAAACATGAAGCCCCACAGGTTGGCGACCAACTCATGCGGGAACGATCGGTAGACCAGCGATCCATCTTTGGTCTGCTGCGACCAATGACCGTGCAGACGCTGCAGTCCCCTCCGATCGTTTTCGAATTGGCTGCTCAGGGGACTGGAATCCGTCCGGAAGACGTTCAACGCGGTCAGCCACCCGTGCGGCAAGTAGGCGTCCAGCGACGCGTCGTACAACGTCGCCACCATCTCTGCCGCCGCTCGCTCAGCGTCCGGGCCGGTGATGACGGCCGTCCAGGTTTCTTCATCGGCAGGCCCCAGCTTGGACACGAATCGCTCCCACTGGACCGATAGTTTCTTGTTGGACCATGGGACATCAACCCGCATGGACGTCAGATAGGCGCGGTTCTCTCGCACCATCGTCACCCGAACCGTGAACCCGCCTCGCATCGCTTCGGTCACCTCTTGGGTCACGGGAACTTGAGTTCGCTGCTGGTCGGTCCAAAAGGCCTGCAGGATCTTGCCGCGATGCTCGACTTCGACAAAGGCTCGGGCCTGATCGTAGCCCGAACCCCAAATCGCTTGGAACTCGTCGCCAGGTTCGACCGTCCAGGTCGGTGCGTCCACCGAGTAAGGAATTTTGATTTCGAACTGATCGGCGGACGGATCCAGCACTCGGATCGGCAAGAATCCCTGAACGGGTCGACCGAAACGATCCTGCGTGTCGACCACGGCCCGATAGACACCCGCAGGCAACCGAAACGCATATTCGACTCGCCCTCCGGCATCGGTGGTAAAGCCTCGTTCTTCGACCACTTCGCCCAAAGGCCAATTGGCGCTATTCGACAGATCCGTCTCGGACGAATCCGCTTCGGACCCGCCGGCTCGCATACCGGGACGCGGCAGCCGACGGTAAGGGCGAAACTCGGGAGCCAACGGAGCGCGATGAACCTGGTCGGGAGGAACCAGGCGGTGAATCTTCAACGAGCCTTCCGCCAATTGACCTTCGCCGTCCAGCGAGGTCGTCCGCACCGAGACGTTCACCGCCCCGTCGACCGTCTGCCAATCGTCGGCCGTGACCGCCACCTGCAACGCGGTGTAGCCGACCCGAACCACCTGCTGTGCCGATCGAGTCTCGCCGGCGCCGTCGGTCACGTCCGCGTAGACCGTGTATTGGAATACCGGGTCGTCCTGTTCAGCGACGGACAGGTCCGGCCGGGCGATAAACCGCAATTCGAAAGAACCATCGGCTCCGGTCGTGACCGAGCCGTGAGTGATCTCCTGGCTGCTGGTCTGCGGCGGCAGCCAACCATAGAACCGGCGCCACCAGATCGGATACTGGACCTCGCGCACCACTCGAAAGCGAACCCCCGCATCGTTGATCGGCGCCCCGGTGTAAGCCGTCGCCTTCCCTGTCAGGACTACCTCGGAATTCAACTTGGCAGCGACTTGAGGTTTGTCCAGCGACACCTGGAATCGGGGCCGCTTGTACTCCTCGACGTTCACGTGCGAAGCACCTCCGGGTTGCCCTTCGACGCGGATTGTCATCCGTCCCATCAGCCGATCGCGCGGTGCGGTAAAGCTGCCGCTGAACGATCCGTAATCGTTGGTGCGGTGCTGTTGACGAGCCACCTCTTTGCCGTTGGGGTCATCGAAGATCACGGTCAGTGTACGGTTGGCGATCGTCGTGTAATCATCCCGTTGCTGATCGACTCGAATGCACAATCCCTTGTATTGGATCGTTTGCCCGGGTCGGTAAAGCGACCGGTCGGTGAAGAAAAACGTCCGTTCGTCCGCCCGCCGTTCCCGCGAATGGAAACGGTCCTGGTAGTCGCGCGAGGAAGCCAAAGCCTGGTCCTCGTGTTTGGCGTAGATCAAGAATCCCTTCTGGGGATCCGTCTTCAACACGAACCGACCTTGGTCGTCGGTCTTGGTCACCGGGCCGGCCGAACGTCTTCCCCGAGCTTCTCGATACCAGGCCTGAACCCGGACGCCACCCAAGGGTTGGCCCGTGATCGCATCCAGCACGAATCCCTCCGTGTCGCGCCGATCGCCTCGTGATCGGACAATCAGCGCCAGGTCGCTGACCCAGAAATCGGTGAACATCACCACGTTCTCGACATCGCCGAACTGAGCATCGTGACTGGAAACCAGGAAATAGAACCCGGACGGGACGTCTTGCGGGGCTTCGATCTGCTCGGTCCGCTCCTGGAAATCGTCGGTCGCAGGCAAGTCCACCGACCATTGGTGAACCGGCTTTTTCTGCAGCAATTCCTTGCGCTTCGGCATATCCAGGTGCTCGGGCCGTTGGAGCGAAGTCTGCAAAAGCTGCTCGTAATCTGCCGGCACGATCCGAAAGTACACTTTGTTCAGGTTGCGGTAGCTGACCGATA
>SKKK01000446.1 GCA_007121535.1 Planctomycetaceae bacterium
CTTCCTGCAGGCGGTCGCTTTCCGAAACCGTTTGGACACATTTGGTCATCAAATCTTGAACTTGCATCGACATCTCCTCGCGTATGTTTGTGAACTCAAAAACAGATGCTCGGCACCACGCGGCACCGCTCCTGCTCTAGGAGTTCATCAGGAAGCAATCCACGTGCCGATTGCGCGGCGGCTTTCGAAATCCGTGTCGTTTTCGATGGAGCCGATAGAACCCCATGGTCGTTTCCAGGGTGACGTTTTCTTTGGCATTTGCTGACTGCGACAAAGCGTCGCGCAGACGTGCCATCCTGCCGTACTGACCGTCCGCCGCCATGTGCCGCCGCCGCATGGTTGCAGGCGGAAGGGGGGAGGAATCGTTTCGGGTAAGACGTCTCCCATGGGCTTGATCAACGGCCGACAACGACGTCCACCGCCCGCGGCTCCCCTGCGCTTTGGCACGCGGTGTGCACGTTTACATCCCATGCATCTAACTGAGAGAACTGGTGGAAGGAGATGGTAAAAATGGGCGACTCGAAGGCAGTGAGCTTGAAGGGCATCAGGATCATCGGACAACACGGCCGGGAGATTGGCGTGGTTACCGATGTGTATATTTCCGTGAAAACTTGGCAGTGTCAGAGTTTGGAAGTCAAGCTGAATCGGGACGCTCTGGAAGATTTGAAGCTGAAGCGGCCCTGGTTTGGCACCCAGACCGTTCAGGTGCCCGTCGATGCGATTTCCGGGGCGACCGAAAACCTGGTGCTCAAATCTGCCCTGGAAGATTTGGAGTTCTCCGGCGGCCGGCCGGCTGCGGCGGGTTCGTCCTCCGAACAGGAACCACACGAGACGAACGCTTGAACTGCTGTTAGGAGGATTCTTCGATGGCCCCGCAACGATTGTCACCGCCTGTTCCCGAAATGGACGCTGACGAACTGGCCGAGTGGTACGAATCGCTTGACGATTTAGCCCTGCGCGATGGAGCGGGTCAGGTGGACCGGCTGTTGACTTCGCTGACCGTTCGAGCTCGACGCCACGGTGCTGGCGCCGCTACTGGACGCAACACGGCATACGTCAATACCATCCCGGTCGCCGAGCAACCGCCGTATCCGGGCGATCGTGAACTGGAGCAGCGCATCAAGCACCTGATCCGCTGGAATGCGATGGCCATGGTGGTCCGCGCCAACCGAGCGCACCACGGGATTGGCGGCCATATTTCCACCTATGCTTCGACAGCCACGTTATGGGAGGTCGCATTCCATCATTTTCTACACGCGCGGACGGGCGACCATCCCGGCGATATCGTCTATTATCAAGGTCATGCCTCGCCGGGGATCTATGCCCGGGCCTATTTGGAAGGCCGGCTGAGCGAGCAGCAACTGGAACGGTTCCGCCGGGAAAGCCCTCGGGGTACGGGACTTTCCTCCTATCCACATCCATGGTTGATGTCCGATTTCTGGGAACTTCCTTCGGTGTCCATGGGCTTGGCACCGCTGATGGCCGTGTACCAGGCTCGCTTCCTGCGCTATCTGGCAAACCGAGGCATTGCCGACACGTCCAAGGCTCGCGTCTGGTGCTTTGTGGGCGACGGCGAGATGGACGAACCGGAATCCGTCGGCGGTTTGAGCCTTGCCGCGCGGGATCAGTTGGACAACTTGATCTTCGTGGTCAACTGCAACCTGCAGCGACTTGATGGGCCCGTCCGCGGCAACGGCAAGATCATCCAGGAACTTGAATCGCTGTTTCACGGGGCCGGCTGGAACTGCATCAAGGTGCTTTGGGGAAGCGACTGGGATTCGTTGCTGGAGGCTGACGAGCAAGGCCTGCTCCGACAACGGATGGAAGAGGTCGTGGACGGGCAGTACCAGAGGTATGCTGCGGAATCGGGCGAATCCATTCGCGACGATTTCTTCGGGGCCTCGCCGGAACTGCGGGCGATGGTGGACGATCTCTCCGACCAGCAGCTCAAGAGACTTGCCCGCGGCGGCCATGATCCGGTCAAGGTGTATGCGGCCTACCGGGCGGCCTCCCTGCACCGCGGCCAGCCGACGGTCGTCCTCGCCCAGACCATCAAGGGGTACGGCCTGGGCGAAGCCGGAGAAGGCAAGAACATCACCCATAAGCAGAAACAATTGAACGAGGACGAATTGCAGGCGTTCCGCGATCGCTTCGAGATTCCCTTGACCGACGAGGGAGTTCGCGACACGCCGTTCTACAAGCCGCAGGATAGCAATCCCTGCATGCGATACCTGCACGAGCGGCGCCGTGCCTTGGGCGGCTACCTGCCCCAGCGACGCTTCGAAGCGCAGCCATTGGAGGTCCCGCCGCTGGAACGATTCAGCAATCTGCTGGATAACAGCAAAAGCGCCTCAACTACCATGGCCCTCGGGCGGATGATACGTACGCTGCTGAAGGAGGCAGACATCGGCGAACGGATCGTCCCGATCATTCCCGACGAGGCTCGTACATTTGGCCTGGAAACGCTGTTTCGTCAATGCGGGATCTATGCCAGCGACGGGCAAAAGTACGAGCCCGTCGACAGCGACCAACTGATCTACTACCGGGAATCCGAAGAGGGACAAATCCTGGAAGAGGGGATCACCGAGGCCGGTTCGATGGGCACGTTGATCGCGGCGGGAACGAGCTACGCCAGTCTGGAAACCCCGATGATTCCCTTCTATCTGTTCTATTCGATGTTCGGTTTCCAACGGGTGGGCGACCTGATTTGGGCCGCTGCCGACGCTATGTCCAAAGGCTTCCTGTTGGGCTGTACCGCCGGTCGTACCACGCTGAATGGCGAAGGACTGCAGCATCAGGACGGTCACAGCCAGTTGATCGCCACGACCGTGCCGAGCCTCATGAGCTACGATCCCGCCTTCGCCTACGAAGTGGCGGTGATCGTCCAGGATGGGCTGCGGCGGATGTATCGCGATGGCGAGTCCGTGTTCTACTATCTGACGCTCTACAACGAAAACTACTCGATGCCAGCGATGCCCGAGGGAGCCCGGGAAGGCATTCTCCGGGGTCTGTATCGCATCGGTCAAGGAACGGTCGACGGCCAACCAGCTAC
>SKKK01000092.1 GCA_007121535.1 Planctomycetaceae bacterium
ACCGCCGTGACGTGCCGGCCGGCCAATTGCACGCCGCACGGTTGCAGGTCGTAGACCAGGCCCGCTCCGGCGTCCAGCAGCCGGTCTTCCAGTCCGGTGGTCACGGCAACCATGTTCAGAATCCATTGGTCGCCGATCGTCTCGCGCCTGCAAGACTCCAGGAACGAACGCACGTCGTCCGGGGCGTTCGCCAGTTGGCCGACGGTGATCCAGGGGCGAAGCGCGATGGCGATCTCGTAGGGCAAGGACGTGTCGGCCGCGGCCAGCACCACGCTCCGCCCGCCACTCGCGAGCCGCTGGGCCAGGAAGCACGCTTGGAACGTCGAGCCGACGACCAATACCTCCGTTTGGGCAATGACCGGCACGGTTTGCCCGTCCGCGCAACGAAACGCCTCGGCGCTTGCCGGCACCGCCGGCTGCTTCGCGTCCTCCCAGACAACCCGACCGTGCTCGGATGCCCCCGAGCCCGGTGCACCATGAGCCAGCCAGACTGCAGCCGTACTCGCCTTCAAAAAACCTCGCCGGTTCGTAGCGTGATACATTGATCGGTCCCTTAGGTTACGCGGGTTGGTGCTTCTGTTTGTCCGTCCAAGATCCTCTGTCTCTTCTCATTCGCTGTCATGGAAGATCGACCCAAAGCAACGGTTGGCGAATCGGCATGTTCCGGATCACCTCGAACACCACAGGGTCGCCGTCCAGCGATTTCCACAGTTCCAGATACTCCGGTTGATCGAAGGCCAGACCGCCGAACAACAGAGCCGCCTGACGCACCGGCCAGTCGTCCCAGTACATGACGTCGTGCCGGTAGGGCCACGATGATTTATCCGCCAGATAGGGATAAAGGAACGCCAGGCCCTTGCGCATGGTGCGGCCCGTCGGGCTCCGATAGGTCCAGAGGTCCTCCTCCGGCGTGGAAAGGAACTGGGCGAGTCCGGCGAACAGGTCGAGATGGAATATCGAATAGCCGTAGGGCTTGGTACGGCTCAGTTCTCTCGGAAAGCTCCCGTCCCCTTTCATGAGATTCGGCAAGAGCACCTCCTTGAACCGCCATCGGCATTCGGCGATCAGCTCGTCGTCCCCGACAAACTCGGCAAATGCCGCGACCTGCAACAGCCACGCCGTACTGTGGTTGTTCCCGTGATCGCGCTCCGCGATCCCGTATTGGTGAGTCGTCATCCACGTCAGATAGGTTCGGAACCAGTCCTTCAAACCTGCCAGATCCCGAGGGGGGATGGCCTCGGATCGTTCCAATGTCCCGATCGCCATCGCCACCTCCACCAGATGCAGCGTATCGATGATGCCGATACCTCGCCCCGAAACCCTTCCCGGGATCGCCTGTCCGTACAGCAGATGCGGATTCATCCGGGTTGCCTCATCCAGGAAGAAGGCTCGAAGATACGCCACGGCGTGTTCGGCGTACTCCCGTTTGCCGGCGAGCTTATGGGCCACGACGAGGGTGGGCACGTGAATGCTGAGACGAACCAGGGCTTCTCGATGCTCGTAGAAGAGTTCCGGATTCGTCTCGCCGTCACGACGAACGTAAGGCAAGCCGTCAGGCGTGTCCGGATTGGGCCACCAGTAATCGCCCTCGGAATAGTAATCATTCGCGCCCCCTTCGCTGCGCGCGCATTGAAATTCGGTGATCACGACCGGTCTCTCCCGCAGATAGCGATCCGCGGCCGGAATCACCCGGCGGCGTTCGATTTCAACGAGATCGATGGGCACTTTGGAAACGGTCCGGCAGGTTTCTCCCGCAACCGCGGTACGCTCGCGATCTTCTTCTGCGGAGTTCTCGCTGTCGCCGGCGCTCACCGGCGGAATCCACGAGCTGCCGACGATCGCGATCAGTATTGGCACCAGATGGCTTTTCATCTTCATCGATGCTCCTCGAAAAACAGGGTGTTGGATTGCCTTATTCCCTTGTGGCCAGTGGCCACGGGGCCTCTTGCGCCGGGCGGGCGCCGCGGTTCGAGCGGGACTGGTCGACGATGGCTTCCACCTGCCAGAAATACTGCTCGTCGGAGGCCAGGTCGCGCGTGATGATGTGATTGCGTTGCGTCCGGATCTCAACGATCACGTCCTGCATGGCTGCATCCCTTGCAATACGCACGCGGTAGCGGTCGGCGTTGTACGACGGCGTCCACCAGAATTGTGCTTGCTCGGCGTTCACGTCGCCCGCCCCGGCTTCCGGACCGAGCTTGCGGAACGGCAAGGGGCCCAATTCGGGCCGGTCTTCGTCTTGTTCAAGGCCGATCTTTTCGAAAGGAATCGGTTCGAAGGGAATGTCTTCGCCATCCGCCCCATACACCGGGTCGTGGACGTCCATCGCTACCCAATCCAGCACGGGGGAATCGTCGCGCAGGGCGAAGTTCAGGTGATCCGGGTCCACGAAGTCGCGCAGCTCCTCCTGGACCTCCAGGTTGTTCCACCGGGGCGTGCCCCGATTGTAACCTTGGGCATAGGTGTCATAGAGGTAGGGATAGCGGCTGCGGTAGGGGTCCTGGCCGATGTTCATTTCCGCAACTTTCCCGGGGAACCCGTGGCCATGCGGCTGGTCGGTGTGCATTTTGCTGACGGCCCGCTTAATGCCCTCGACGTCTCCCGGTCCGTCCTGCACAAGCCGGGGACTTTGGATGGCCACGTTATTGGCGACGGACGCGCCCCCGCCGCCGTGAAACTTGATGACGCCGGTCGAACCCGTCCTGTAGAAAACGTTGCCGAAAATCTTGGCCACGTAGATGGTATCGTCATCCAGGAAGATCGCCTGGACGCCCGGCCCGCCTTGGTGTTGGAGGAAGAGGTGATGGAAGAAGTTGTGGCGGATGGCGTTGCCCGCGAACGTGGGATTGCGGCCCACGTAGATCGAGCCCATATCCGAGATATTCTTCAGCACGTGGTGGATCTCGTTGAACGCGAATTCGTGATCGTTGCCGCCAAACGTGATCGCCTGATGCTGCGCATGATGCATATGGGTATGCTCGACCCGGTTGCCCACGCCGCTGACGGCGACCGCCGGATTGTAATGCTGGATCCAGCGGTTGTAACGGTGGATGTCGCAGTTGCACACGAAATGGACGGCCGGGGTCAGGCTGGCGCGATCGCCGCCCTGAAGGGCCACGCCGCCCTGTCCCACGTGATAGATGTCTGAGCCGATCACGCCATGATTTTTCCCGCCGTTGATCGCGATGGCTCGTCTCCCCAGAGCCCGCACGGTGCAGCCGATGATCCGGTTGCTCGCGCCGCCAGAAACGACGATGCCCATGTCACGGCCGTTCTCGAAGGTCAAACCCCTGAAGTGAATGTGCGAGGCGTTCTCGATTCGCACGAAAGGCGCCCCCAATTGGGAAACCTGAATCCGGGAATGCTCCAGGGGATACGCAGGCAGGAAATATAGTATGCCCGCGCGGCGGTCGATGTAGTATTCACCGGGCTCCTCGATTTCCTCGAGCAGGTTCACCGCATAATACTGGGTCGTGAAACGGCCCGGAAAACCCGGTTGCCGAAAACCATACGAATGCGGATGTTTCGTCGTCAACGTGCCTGCCTGCAGGTCGATTCCGGCAATCCCGACCGTGTCGTGCGCCCAGGTCACGCCGAACAAGCCGGAAATATAGAGGTCCTCCGCCTCGGTCCAGCGCTCCGCCCGGTCGGTGTTGTACTCGAAGACGCCGGGCTGATCCGATTCGTCCTGGCCGCCCGCGAGCACTTGTCCGAGAGGAATATGATCGTTGTTCGGCCAGCGGGCCACCGTCTGCGGAATGCCGTCGATGAACAGTTCCGCAGGTGCCGGGATGTTCGGGCGTCCCCACCCCCGCGGACCGAAATCGCCGTATTCCTTGATGCCTGCGGCGCCTAGATCGGCTTGCAGCACCTTCCCGCGCACGGATTCCAGCAGCCGCCCGAGGACCGCCGCATCCGTCACGGTTTCGAAGATGCCCGGCTCCAGGACGCGGCCCCCGTCCAGATACACCGCCTGCCCCTTCGCCGCCTTGTACACCACGGGCCTGCCGGGCTCGCCCGAATCCGCCGCGTCCAGCCGGAAGGTCGCGTCCCGGTAATAACGGCCTTCGCGCAAGATGACGGCGATCCCCCCATCACCCAGTCCATGCGCCTCCCGATGCGCCCTCACGGCGTCCCGCGCCCGTTCGAGGGTTTGAAAGGGCGCTTCGCGGGACCCGGCACCGGCATCATCCCCATCGGGCGCGACGTAAAACTCGGCCGCAACCGCCGGCAGGCCGAAAACCAACACGATGAAGAGCATCATCTCGATTCGTGTACGCATGGACGCAAGTCTCCTTTGCTTTGCTCGATTGTTGTTTGACGTTGTCCCCGTCTATCGACCGACACCGGGTCCCATCAAGATGCGGCAGCGACCTGTCTCGATGGCCTATCTGCCGAGCCGCTCAGTCGACCGCGCCGACGTGGCGTCGTGCTTTGGGATCACCGGCGGCGTGCATCTTGCCGGTGTCGTGCTCCAGGTACACCATCACGGGGTGGCCGATCGGGCCGGCGACCGCTTCCACCTGATGGCCTCGCCGCTCGAGGTCGGCGGAGGTTTCGCTGCGGATTCCTTTCTGCAGCCGGAGTTTACCCGGTGCGATCATCGCGGCGGCGCGGTTCGGGGTGGGGTTGAACGAATCTTCCAGGTGGCCGGTGCTGAAGCGGCTGGCGGTGACGGCGGCTGCGGGCATCATGCCGAATTCGATGTGGTTCAGCAGCACGTTCAGCGTCGTCTGGTCCTGGAGGTCGCCGCCGGCGACGCTGATCGCAAGCACCGGCTTTCCATCCCGGGTCACCAGGGTCGGGGTGAGTGTCACGCGAGGCCGCTTACCCGGCTGAACGCGGTTGGGATGGTCCGGGTTGGTGTTCAGCGAGCGGACTCGGTTGCCCTGCGTGATCCCGGACGGCCCGGGCCGGTTGGTCAGCAGGTTGCAACTGGGGGTGGCCGCGACGACGTTCCCCCAGCGGTCGGCGACCACGCAGGTCGTGGTGTCCTGGACGGGCGGTGAGCTGTCCGGCGAGCCCCCGGGCGGCTCGATCCGCAACGCTTCCATCTTTCTCGGGTCGCCCGGACGGCGGTCCCGCGAAGCGCTGGCCATGTCGATCAGGGCTCGCCGCAGCTCGGTGTACGGATCGGAGAGCAGCGGACCGAGGGGCACGTCCACGAAACGCTGGTCGCCATAGTAGGCGTCGCGGTCGGAGAAGCCCAACTTGAGCGCTTCGGTGACCACGTGGATATAATCGGGCGAAAGATGCCCCATTCCCGCCAGGTCAAAGCCTTCCAGCAGACGCAAGGTCTGGCAGAGCACGGGGCCTTGAGTCCACGGTCCGCATTTGTAGATCGTGTAGCCCCGGTACTCGACCGCCACCGGCTCTTCCACCAGCGTCTCGTGCGCCTCCAGGTCCTTCTTCCGCAGAAACGCCCCGGTGGCCAGGTACCAGGCTTCCAGATCGTCCGCTACGTCGCCCCGGTAGAAGCGGTCGCGGGCCGCCACCAGACGCTGCTCGCGGGTGCCCGACGCCTGTTGTTCGGCTTCGACCAGTTTGCGCAGCGTGACGGCCAGCGGCGCGTGCCAGTCGCGATCGCCGTCGTCGAGCAGCGCCAGGGTGGGCGCGACCGCCTCGGCGAACGAGCGCGTCCCGTACAACCGCAGAAGCGTGATGCAAAGATCGATAGCCCCCGGGACCGGCGCGGCCTTCATGCTGCCGGTCGCCGGGATGCCTTCGGAATAGAACCAGGCAATGGCGTCCTCGTCCAGCGGCGCGGCGCCCACCCCGGACAGCACCTTCACCTGCTGGCTCTTCGCGTCGTAGACCAGCAGCGGGATCTCGCCGCCGATGGCGAACAAGCCGTAGTCGGTCACCGACTGGGCCAGCAGGACCGCGGCCGCTGCATCGGCCGCGTTACCGCCGTCCTCCAGCAGCCGGATACCCGCGGAAGCAGCGTCGGCACCTCGCCCGGCGGCCACGACACCACCCTTCCCCGAAGCGTACCAACCAATTCCGTCCGCTTCGGAATGTTCGGCCATCAGGATTGTCAGAAAGATGGGAGCAAGCAGTATTTGGTGCATCTGTTTCCCTTTCACCGTTGGCGGGCCCCAAAAGACAACTACTACCCACTGCTAAGCCTGACGAATGCCAGCGGGGTTGTCAATTACACCGGATGCTTTTCGACCCGCCAGCCCTGTGAGACTGTTGAAATACTAAGCGGCCCGGCGACGGACAAGGTCCAGCCTCGCACCTTGCGGGTCCTCAGCACAACAATTCGCGGAGACGACGCCTGGCCATGCGGCAGTAGTCTTTGTTGGTATCGATGCCCAGGTAGTGGCGTCCCAATTGTTTGGCTACCACGGCGGTGGTGCCACTGCCGCAGAACGGATCCAAGACCAGCCCGCCTTCGGGCGAACTGGCCAGCAGGCAGGTTTGAACCAACGATTCCGGGAAGACAGCGAAGTGAGCTTCACGGAATTTGGATAGCGGGATGGACCAGACGGTACGCTTGTTTCGACCCTTGGGGTGGAACGCTTGATCCCAACGGCCATGGTGCAGGTTCGAATTGCCCCGATTCTTACCTTTTTCTGGCGTTCCGTCACGCTTGAAGAAATGGTTTCGCCCCCCCTTCATCCGGCTGTTCTCGGAAAACGTCACATGCGGTTCGCGGATGGCGTCCGCATCGTAGTAATACTGAGCGCTTTTGGTTAAAAAGAACACGTACTCGTGATCCGTCGTCGGGCGGTTCTTGACGGGTGACGGCATCGCATTGGATTTGTGCCAGATCACGTCGCTACGCAGAAGCCAACCGGCTTCGCCCAGCGCCAAGGCCACTCGCCATGGCATTCCCAGCAACCGCCCCTCCGCGAACTTGTCGCCCAGCACCAACCAAAGCGAACCACTGGATTTCGTGGCCCGATGGCATTCGGAAAAAATCGCAACCAGCCGCTCGACGTACTGTTCCGGGGTCTGCTCTTGGCCGATCTGCGATTGGCTTTGATAGTTCCGCTGTTGGTAATAAGGCGGGCTGGTCACAATTGTATCGACCGTCTGGTCGGGGACGTCCTGCAACAATCGAGCGGCATCGCCGCACAAAATCTGATCCGTCAGATGATCGATGGTGTGATTCATTTCGCACAAAAAAGGTTATCGTGGGTGGCCTGCGTGCCTTCTATCTAACGGCAGATGCTGCGCATCTTCGTCGCACGAAACTAGCACCCGGCCAATGTACTTCTTGGCGGAATCGGTGGAAGGGTGTCGAGAGTCGTTTTCGGGCAAGCTTGTTTCCTTTTGGCTGGTCGTTGGCCGAAAACGACCTCCCGACCCCGTTGCGTCACCCGTGCTACACGAATTTCGGTGACAGGAAACGTCTGGCCGGGGCATTATCTTACTCGATGCTCGATTTTCTGTCGACTACGGCTCTCATGGACAATGCAAAGGATCTCAGCAGGCGATTCTTGGTCGCGTTGGCGGAAGGCGTCGGGACTCGTTTGCGGACAAGCTCGTTCCCAAATGGTTGGTCGTCGCCCGAAAACGACTTGTCTCTGGCACATCAGCGGACGGCAACGTATACTGCGACGTGGCGGAAGTTCTCCAAAATCGTATTGGGCACGAAAACCTCTCCTGACTCGTGGTCGCACACCGTACATATTGACAGTCCTTGGAGCCCTGAATGCAACCCCTGCTGATCGATGAACACCCACTTGCCAAAGACGGACAAGGGCGATTGAAGTGCCGAGTTGGTACGGTGTTTCCCGATCAGAATGTGATCGTCACGATCCCGGGAATCCACGCGACCCAGCGGATGGCTTATCTGGACCTGTTGGACCAGCAGCGGAAAGAAGCCGGGTTGCCCGCGTTGACTCGTGCCGAGCGCAGCGAGTTGTGGGAGAATGCCGTCGATCTGATCATGGAGGGCAACATCATCCAAATCCGTCCCGATCCGCAACGGATGGATTTGGCTTTCGCGGGCGACGAGGTGCTGCAGCGATTGCCCATCTCCAAACGGCAGATTCGCTTTTTGAACGTACTGAACCAGCAAGTGCGGGAAGCGATCAAGCGGCGAGGTGAATGCTGGCGGATCACTCGACTGCCCAGCTCGATCAACGAAATGGAGTACATGATTCTGAACTCGAAAATCGCCGTTGGCGGGCTGGAGATGTACTACTACAACCGATCCAGTGGCACACGCTACCTGACGTGCCAGGAGTTCTGCAGATTGGATCGGCTGGATGATTGGCAATTGCGAAAACATCTGCTCGAAATCCAGGATCTATCCAATCGGCTGAATTCGATCGGGAACTTGGAGGTTGATTTCTTTCAAGCCGAACCCAGTTTTCGGGAAGAACTGCAGACTTGCGATTTTCGCGCTCTTTCCGTCACCGAATTGAGGCAAGACTATCGGCGTTTGCGACATCGTTTTCGTGAAGCGGTCATCGCACCCTTTCGGAGCGACAACATGTCCAACGATCAATGGCGATGCCGCATGTATGCTTCGCTGCTGCCCGGCAGCGAGGACTTGATCAACGAAGAAGAACTGCTGGGGCTGAGTTCCGAGTTCTTCATGCAGATCCAATGGCTCCCCGGTGCTCGGATCGAAGAGAGCGAATCGATTTTCGATCCGGCGTTGGACGATCCCTCGGAGGCGCCGTCTGCGGAAGTGGAGTTCAACGAACAGATCAGCCGCAGTCTGGCCCACAACCTGCTGCGCGAATACGGAGTCCTGGAATACGTCAATATCGGCTGCGTCGTGCAACGTTTGTCGCACCGCCCGCCATCGACCGGCAGACGCGGCGTTTATTTGATCGAGATGAAATTGTCCGACAGCGGCGAAGAACTCTTGAAATTCGTCCGCATGCAAAAGTGGGGCGTGGCCGAACGCCTGGATGATGGCAAGGACTTGCTGCAAGCCATCCTGGAAACCGAAGAGTATATCGATTACGTCCTGGATCGAAGATTGGGGTGCCGCCAGTTGGGCATGAACCTGCCACCGCGGATGAAGGTGCGAAAGCTCCGCGAGTTCTATCAAGGCCGAAACGCAAAGTATCAGGGAGTCAGGATCTGGACCCCCTATTTCGAGCGCGATTACACCCACGGTATGGCGACCGATAAGATTCCCCCGGCTCGCTTCGAAAACGAATCGTTCGCTTTGCGCTTTGCCCACGTGCTGGGGCATGCTGCCGCACCGAATATCATTGTGGGACGGTGGTCGACCAGGAACCGCGTCGTGTTTGATGACGGCGACGAGATCCTGATCGAAGACCAGGACGGTATGCCCGAAGCCATCGTCGTCGCGGATATCACCGGAGCGTTTGGCAACTATCGAAACGATCTGGCCACCATCGCAGCCGCACACGCGGCCCCCGTGCATCGCATCAGCTCGCGGGTGACCGATCCGCTGGGCTTCCGTGAAATCTACATCGGTGCATTGGTCGACCACTACCGCCACCTCCGCGACGAGTACCAGCGACAGCGTCAAGCATTCGATTCCCTGTTCCGCAGCCAACCCGTCGATGAGGGCGGCAATATGGCTTTTCGCTGGGAGCAGGTCCTGCGCCGATTGGATTCCACACCCCCCGAGCAGATCGAACAAGCGGTGCGCGCCGCCGTCAAACAAACGGCCGGTTAAAGATCGGCGAACCTTTCGAGAACGGTAACCGCCCCAAGGAGAAGCGTGGTTCTGATGCATCCGATCTATCTCGACAATAACGCGACGACCCGCATCGATCCTCGGGTAGCCGAGGCGATGCAGCGTTGCCATCTGGCTCGGCATGGCAACCCGTCCAGTCAGCACGCCGTCGGCCGCCGCGCTCGTCAAGTCGTCGAGGTGGCCCGCGAACGAATCGCGGAAACCTTAGGCTGCCAAGTCGGCAGTGCTCGAGCCGATCGGCTGATCTTCACCAGCGGAGGCACCGAGTCCAATAATCTGGCGCTGATCGGACTGGCCGGTGAACCCCCCGGAGAAATCCTCATTTCGGCCATCGAACACCCCAGCGTGGTCATGTCCGCTAAACTCTTGCTGGATCGTGGCTTTTCGGTTAAGGCGATTCCAGTGACCTCGGATGGAATCATCCGTCTGGATGCCATCCCCCAGATGATTGGGCCTCAAACGCGCTTGGTCAGCGTCATGTTGGGCAACAACGAAACCGGTATACTCCAACCGATTCGAGAACTGGCCGCCATCTGCCACCAAAATGGGACTCTCCTACACACCGATGCAGTGCAAGCCGTAGGTAAAATCGAGGTGGATTTCCATCGATTGGGCGTCGATGCCCTTTCCTTGACTGCTCATAAGTTCCATGGTCCTGGTGGCATCGGTGCGTTGGCGGTGCGATCTGGGATACCATTAAAGCCTATCCTTATGGGTGGTTTTCAACAGTTGGGGGAACGTCCCGGGACGGAGAGCGTAGCCCTGATCGCCGGGATGCAACGTGCTGTGGAATTGTGGCAAGTCGAATTGCGGCAACGACTTGCACGATTCACGTCGCAACGCGACCGCTTGGAGAATCGCATTCGTCGTGATATCCCCTCGGCCGTGGTCATCGGAGCCGCCGCACCCCGACTGCCGCATACGAGCAACATTGCCTTTCCCGGCTTGGATCGACAGTCCCTCGCCATGGCTTTGGATCTACAGGATATAGCCTGTTCGACGGGATCGGCTTGTGCCAGTGGATCGGCCGAGCCGTCACGAATATTACTCTCCATGGGAATTGACAACAGCTTGATAGAAGGGTCGATTCGGTTCAGTTTGGGTGCCGACACCACCGATGCCGAGATCGACTTGGCGGCTGGTCGTATCTGCAAGGTAGTCAAGAACTTGTATCGCTAGGTCGCGGCTCGATTCGTCCCGGAAAATCAACGGCTCCGTCTCGCCAATCGACTTCGGTTACGGTATATTGACCGCTACGAAGTGGAGATAGAAGGATCGTGATCGGTACGAACGATTTTGGCACAACCGGTGGTTTTTTCTCGATTCCTTTGCAGGCGGCTGCATTGGGGGTCCGTGCGCGCCGGGATTCTGCCAAAGGTCGTGGGCCGAGGATGCATCAGTTTATCGGCGACGATCAAAATCACCTGATCCCGGTGGCCGCCGATGCCGCTTTACAAACGGTCCCGCGCTTCATCCCGATCTTATTTCACGGACCGACCGGAACCGGCAAAACCTTTCTGGCTCGAGGGCTGGTCCACCTGTGGAACGCTCGCCATGCCCAATCGACGGCCGTCATTACCAGCGGCGCTGATTTTGCCCGGGAATACTCGCGAGCGAACGTCACCGATAGCCTGGCGGATTTTCGAAAACGCTTTCGTTCCCCGGCCATGCTGATGATCGATGACTTGGACCGCATGCAAGACAAAGTTTCGGCTCAGGATGAATTGACCCATACCCTGG
>SKKK01000222.1 GCA_007121535.1 Planctomycetaceae bacterium
CTCCCACCGACAACCGGGTATCGTCACGAAACGCCTCGGCCATCAACGCCACCGCCGGGATCGCGGCGCCGGGCAGTCCGGTCTTGGAAAAACCGACCAGCAGAGCAGCCAACACGGCCCAGACGCTCAGCATCGCTGTCTCGCTTCATCTTTCGAAGTCATCGCAGGTGTCGCCCAAGGTCCACGACGCGTTCCGCGGTGATCACCGGTTGATTCACAGAGGGGTGCCCCAGTCGCTGACCGTAAACGCCCACTCGCTTGCGCAGGAAACGGTGTAAATTCAAGCCCGGTGACGGCGCCACGTAAAAGAGGACTTCGCCTTCGGCATCCAACAGCGCGTAAGGCGGGGCCATACGCTGAGACGAATGCACGGGCACCAACCAGCCGTTCCCGTCAAAACGACTCAACAGACTGTCTTCCCAGCCGGGCGATCCGACCGCCCCTGTCCGCGGACCCGAAACGTTCCACAGATCGGGCGAAGTCTGTTCGCCGGCGACGGCAAAACGGTTCTGCAGGGTCTCGTATTCGGTGATACGCTCCAGCAACATGCGAGCGTGATCGCGCTGTTGCTGTGTCTTCAGTTGCGGCTGGAGGGATTCGATGCGATCGCGCAACGGTTGCAGTCGCCACAGATGGATATCGCGGGCTGCGGTCATCGCCAGACGCATTTCGACGTCCAGCAATTCACTTCTGGGCACTCCACGCTGCGAGGTCCAATTCGCCATCGAATCAGGCTCGTCGTCGTCGAGCGGTTGTTCACGAAACCCGGAAGATTCACGCCGCTCGGCCAGCGTTGTCCAGTCCGCATCGCTATCGCCGGCAGACGAAGGCGGCGACTCGGCTGCCTCTTCCAGGCGATTGATGGCGGAATCGTCATCGTCGTCCGAGGCTCGGTCGTCCGAGGCTTGGTCATCCGGTCGTTCGTTCGAATCTTGCCGAGACTCCATCGCGACGGCTTGAATCACTTGTGTCGTCGACAAACCGATCGGTTCGGACGTCGCCGTTTGAAGATGAGTCGCTTCGCGGACCTCGGACGTCGACGGCTGGAGATGAGTGGCTTGGCGGACCTCGGACGAGCGACTCGCTTCGTCGTCGGCGCGATGCTCGTGCCTCGGCTGAAACCCGCTGGAGGGGCTTTCCGTCAGCCCGTCGGCTGGGCGTTCGTCATCGCCGCCGGCTGGCTTGCTGGCCTGCTGAACGTCGACAGCCCGTACCCAGCGGAATTCGCCCGAAGGAGGCGAAATCCGTCGCCAACCGTCGCGGAGCAATTGGCGTCCGGTTTGGGTGTCCACCGATGAATCGTCCAACAGTTCAACGCGTTCGTCCTTGTCCAGGTAAACCTGCGTAACGTGCTGGTCCACCTCGGCCACGAGGGAACCGACCCGGGAAATGGTATCGTCGCGCGTCACCTGCCCCACGTCGTCACGATTGGTAGTCGCCAGACGATCGACCTGAACCCAACTGAAGCTACCCGGCGGTGGTCGAATTCCCAACCAACCATCCCCAGACTCACGATACACCTCGATCAAATCACCCTCAGAAAGGTGGCTCGTAACGTAATACGATTCCCCCGGTCCGCTTCGAACCGGAATCTGCCCCTGACGCAGCATCACGTGGTACGGCAAGCGATCTTGAGCACCGACGCCCGAAACGCCAAGGCAAGCCAGGATGTACCAACCAAGCAATTTTCCGCGCATGGCGAGAACTCAGGGGAAACGTAAAGGAAATGGCCGACGCTATTTAGCCCAATTCCCAAGCCAACTCAATAGCAACTCGGGAAGATCCACCCGAAAATACATATTTCATGCCATTTCAATCTTCCAGAAGTGGTTAATGAAACGTCCAGGCACAACGTATTTCCCAGTCTTTAGGGTGCCCTCCAATGGTCTGACCTGGCGTGTTCCGTTTACGCCTGACAAGGCCAATTTGGCTTGCTCCCGTTTTTGTTCCCTTTCCGCAGCACATTCGGCCCCCCGACCGGTCCTGCACCGGTGGAGGCGAGGTTTGGCAACCACCGCGCCGGGCCCTGCCACCGCATTTCCGACCCCCACCGGTCCTGCACCGGTGGCAGCGAGGTTTGGCAACCACCGCGCCGGATTCGCGCCACCGCTATTCCGCACGCCACCGGCGCAGGGTCGCAATCGGGCCAAGGGGAAGAAGGAAAAGATGGGGGGTGGGCTGCGCGGCTTAGTTACCAAACCGGGCTTCCACCGGTGCAGGACCGGTGGGGAGCCATAAAGAAGAGGGGGGGGTAAAGATGGGGGGGCGGTAGTTTCCAAACCGGGCTTCCACCGGTGCAGGACCGGTGGGGATATGCCGAGATTTCCTCGCTGACGCTTCGGGGCACGAAGTAATTCGGGCGGAACCGATTCGGGAGAAAACATCCCCGAAACGCCAGAACGCGGCTTGACGGACCACTGGGCTGGGCTTAACTTTTATGTGAGTTGCTGATCGTAGCATTCATTAGTATTGATTTTTCTAATAGTCGACAGGCGGCGGGTGACGATGCACGTCAAGTCATTGAAGGTCTTTTGCGATGTGGTGGCCCGCCGAAGCTTTTCGGTGGCAGCCTCAGAGAATGGACTCTCCCAATCCGGGGTGAGTCAGATCGTGCAGCATTTGGAAGACAACCTTGGCGTGCGGCTGATCGATCGATCTCGGCGGCCTTTCGTGTTGACGCCCGAAGGCGAGGTGTACTACGAGGGCTGTCTGCAACTGGTCCACCGCTATGAGACGTTGCTGGACGAGGTCCGTACGCTTCATCGATTCGAGGCGGGGCGAGTCCACGTGGCGTCGATCTACTCGGTGGGTTTGAACTACGGGAAGCAGTTAATCGAGCGGTTTACCGACAAATATGCCAACGCGACCGTACATATGGAATACCATCATCCCGACCGGGTGTACCAGATGGTCGAGGAAGGCCAGGCGGACATCGGGTTGGTGAGTTACGCGGCAACGACTCGGTCGGTCCGAGCCATTGCTTGGCGGGATGAACCGATGGTGCTGGTGTGCTCGCCCGCGCATCCGCTGGCCCAGCGACCACGAGTTACCGCA
This sequence comes from Planctomycetaceae bacterium, assembly GCA_007121535.1. Classification (GTDB taxonomy): domain Bacteria; phylum Planctomycetota; class Planctomycetia; order Pirellulales; family Pirellulaceae; genus SKKK01. Next base: position 3,055 of record SKKK01000222.1, read on the forward strand.
GCGGAGGTCGACGGGTTGAGGATCATCGGCTTCGATCGCGGTCTGCCGATTCGACGTAATATCGATCGGCAATTGGCCGAATTCGGCATTTCGGTCCAGGCGCCCATCGCGTTCGACAATGTGGACACGATCAAACGTGCGATTGTGGTGAATTCGGGTGCCAGTTTTCTGCCAGCACCAAGCGTCCAGGGAGAGCTGTCGGCGGGCGAGTTGGTTTCCGTGTGTATTGAAGCGGTCTGTTTGACTCGACCGTTGGGGATCATTCATCGGCGAGGTATCGAGCCAAGTCCCACGACCCAGCGGTTTATCGAAATGTTGACGGGTGCGGCATACTCGACGTTGGCATCGCCCGATCGTCCTCGCTTGGCGACGAACAAGTCGGGAGTCCGCAACCCCAGTGGAAAAACGGAGAAGGTCACGGCGTGATGGGTCGTGGCGGGCGGCGGTTAATGCTTTGCCAACGATACGGTGCGGTCAGCGATGGCGTCCAGCCAAATATCAAGCAAGTTTGGGAAATCGAAAACATGAAGACGGACGTGAAACACTGGTTACCGCTTCCCAGCGGCCTGTATCATCCCGAGTGGGAACATGAGAGTTGCGGTGTCGGGTTTGTCGCTCACATCAAAGGCCATCGAACTCACCAGATGGTATTGGATGCCGATCACATCCTGCGCTGCATGAATCATCGTGGAGCTTGTGGCTGCGAGCCGAACACGGGCGATGGCGCCGGGATCCTGACGGCGTTACCGCACGAGTTTTTGGAGCGGGTTGCTCGCGAGGACCTGCACGCCGAGCTGCCGGAACCCGGACGTTTCGCTGCAGGGCTCGTGTTCCTGCCCACGATGGCTGACGAGCGCCAGCAATGCAAGAAGGTGGTCGAACAGATTGTCGCCCAGCAGGGCCAGCGTCTGGTTGGATGGCGCCCGGTGCCGGTGTGCCCCGACCAGGCCGACGTGGGGCCGTCGGCTCGGCAGGCGATGCCAGCGATCGAACAACTGGTCATCGCCGCGGGAGACGATCTGGAGGGCGAGGCATTCGAGCGGCAGTTGTACTTGATCCGCAAGCAGGCCAGTCACCGGTTGCGCTGCGACACGACTTTGCAGCAGGCGTTGATGTTCTACATCTGCAGCCTGTCGACGAAGGTGATCGTGTACAAGGGCATGTTGACGCCGGATCAGTTGATGCCCTTTTTCCCGGACTTGTCGGACGAGTCTTACACGACGCATTTGGCCATGGTCCATTCGCGGTTCTCGACGAACACGTTTCCCAGTTGGGATCGAGCCCAACCCAACCGCTTCATGAGCCATAACGGGGAAATCAACACGTTGCGGGGCAACGTGAACTGGATGCACGCGCGCGAGGGCCGATTGCGAAGCGATCGTTTCGGCGACGAACTGCAAAAGCTGTTTCCGGTGGTCGAGCCCGAATGTTCGGACTCCGGCACCTTCGACAACGTGCTGGAATTCCTGCTGATGACGGGTCGCACGCTGCAGGAGGCGGTGATGATGATGATCCCGGAAGCTTGGCAGAAGCACGAGACGATGCCGTACAACAAACGGAGCTTCTATGAATTCCATTCGGCCATGATGGAGCCCTGGGACGGCCCGGCGTCGATCGCCTTTACCGACGGAAAATACATCGGGGCGGTGCTGGATCGCAACGGGCTGCGCCCCAGCCGCTATTACGTGACGCACGATGATCGGGTGATCATGGCCAGCGAGGTGGGGGTGCTGCCGATCGAACCGGAGAACGTCAAGTACAAGGGGCGTCTGCAGCCGGGGCGAATGTTCCTGGTGGACTTCGAGCAGGGGCGTTTGGTTCCCGACGACGAATTGAAGAACGAATTGGCCAACCGCCGGCCGTACGCCGAATGGCTGCGCAGCGGACGCATTCAACTGGACGACCTGCGCTTGACGCACCGAGCCCGAGGGTTCGATCCCGCGACGCTGTTGCCGAGGATGCAGGCTTTCGGTTTCACGGTCGAAACGCTTCAGTTCATGCTGTTGCCGCTGGTCCAGCAGGGGCGCGATCCGGTGGGATCGATGGGCAACGATTCCGCTCTGGCCTGCCTGAGCGACAAGCCGCGGATGCTGTACGACTATTTCAAGCAATTGTTCGCTCAAGTCACGAACCCCGCCATCGACTCGATCCGCGAAGAAATCGTCATGTCGCTGGAATGCTACATCGGTCCCGAGCAGAACCTGCTGGACGCGACCGAAGCGCACTGCCAGCGGTTGCTGATCCCCCATCCGATCCTGACGAATCAAGAACTGGCGGCGATCAAACATCTGGACGAACGAGGCTGGAAGACCAAGGCGATCGACATTTGCTTCGACCGCAGCGAAGGCCCCGGGGGATTGCAACCGGCGCTGGAGCGGATTTGCGCCGAGGCAGAGCGGGCGATCGACCAGGGCTACAGCCTGGTGATTTTGAGCGACCGAGGCGTTTCGGCCGACCGCGTTCCGATCAGCTCGCTGCTGGCCTGCGGCGCCGTCCATCATCATCTGGTGCGCCGAGCGAAACGCTCGCAGATCGGCATCGTGCTGGAATCGGGCGAGGCGCGTGAGGTGCATCATCATTGCCTGTTGGTGGGCTACGGCGCCGATGCGATCAATCCCTACCTGGCATTCGAATCGCTCTGGCAGGCGCGGCGCGACGGCTGGCTGGACCCCCGCTACTATCCGGACGATGACAAGATCGTTTCGGCTTACTGCAAGGGAGTCGCCAAGGGCATGCTGAAGGTGATGGCCAAGATGGGCATCTCGACGCTGCAATCGTACAAGGGGGCACAGATTTTCGAGGCGGTCGGTATCCATCACGAGGTGATCGATGCCTGTTTTGCGGGCACGGCCAGCCGGGTGCGGGGCGTCGATTTCGCGATGCTGGCCGAAGAGACGCTGCGTCGTCACGCCTTGGGATACCCGTCGCGTGTTGACCATCACTCACCCCATCTGCCGAATCCGGGCGAGTTTCATTGGCGACCGGAAGGGGAGCGGCACGCTTGGAATCCGGAAGCGATCAGCAGCCTGCAAGTCGCGGCTCGCGCCAATAGCGTCGACGCCTACCGCCAGTTCGCCGACCTGATTGATCGGAATGCGCGATCCCGTTGTACGCTGCGCGGCCTGCTGAGACTGCGCGAGGGCGCCAACGGCGGACCGATCCCGTTGGACGAAGTCGAACCGGCCTCGGAGATCGTCAAGCGGTTTTGCACCGGGGCGATGAGTTTCGGTTCGATTTCTCCGGAAGCTCACGAAGGATTGGCGATCGCCATGAATCGCCTGGGCGGCAAGAGCAATACGGGGGAAGGCGGGGAAGATCCCGAGCGATTCAAGCCGTTGCCCAACGGTGATTCGCGACGTTCGGCCATCAAACAAGTCGCTTCGGGACGCTTCGGCGTCACCATCTGGTACCTGAGTAACTCGGATGAGATCCAGATCAAGATCTCGCAGGGCGCCAAGCCGGGCGAAGGCGGCGAACTGCCGGGACGCAAGGTGGACGAGAACATCGCTCGCATCCGCTTTTCGACGCCCGGCGTCGGCCTGATCAGCCCCCCACCGCACCACGACATCTACTCGATCGAGGACCTGGCGCAACTGATCTACGATCTGAAGAACGCCAATCCGTCGGCGCGGATCAGCGTCAAACTGGTCGCCGAAGTCGGAGTGGGGACCGTGGCAGCGGGCGTGGCCAAAGCGCATGCCGAACACATCCTGATCTCCGGCGACGCGGGAGGCACCGGCGCCTCGCCGCTGACCAGCATCAAACACGCCGGACTGCCCTGGGAATTAGGGATCGCCGAAACGCACCAAACGTTGGTGCTGAACGATTTGCGCAGCCGCGTCGTGTTGCAGACCGACGGCGGGATGCGGACGGGCCGAGACGTGGTCATCGCCGCTCTGCTGGGCGCTGAAGAAATGGGTTTTTCCACCTCGCCGCTGATCACGCTGGGCTGCATCATGATGCGGAAATGCCACTTGAATACCTGTCCGGTCGGCATCGCCACCCAGGACTCGGTGCTGCGCCGCAAGTTTTCGGGCAAACCGGAATACGTGGTCAATTATTTGTTCATGGTCGCCGAGGACGCGCGGCGTTGGATGGCCGGTTTGGGATTCCGCCGGATGGACGAGATGATCGGACGCGTGGACTGTCTGGAAACCGATGATGCCATCCGGCACTGGAAAGCCGACGGCTTGGACTTGTCTGCCCTACTGTCCCCAGCCCAAGAGCCGCACGACCAGGTCCAGGTCCGCTGCATGATGCCCCAGGACCATGGCTTGGACTTGTCACTGGACAGGACCCATCTGCTGGCGCTGGCCGCACCGGCCTTGGAACGCGGTGACATGGTGGACCAGACGCTGACGATCCGCAACACCAACCGGACCGTAGGCACGATCCTCAGCCACGAACTGGTCAAGCGGTGGGGGGAACGTGGTTTGCCGGATGACACGATCCGTTTTCGATTCCACGGAACGGCCGGGCAGAGCTTCGGGGCCTTTCTGGCCGGGGGCATCACGTTGGAACTGGAGGGCGATGCGAACGATTACGTCGGCAAAGGCTTATCGGGCGGCCGATTGATCGTCTACCCGCCGAAACGCAGCATGTTTGTCGCCGAGGAGAATATCCTGATCGGCAACGTGGTCCTGTACGGCGCGACCAATGGCCGCGCGTTCTTCCGCGGCGTCGCGGCCGAACGTTTCTGCGTCCGCAACAGCGGCGCTTGGGCCGTGGTCGAAGGCGTGGGAGATCACGGCTGTGAGTATATGACCGGCGGGCGAGCGGTCATTTTGGGCCGCACCGGGAGGAATTTCGCCGCCGGGATGTCGGGCGGAATCGCGTATGTTTGGGATATGGACGGCGATTTTCACCTGAAGTGCAACTTGGCCACGGTGGAACTGGAACGCGTCGAGACGGATCAGGATCTGGGTGAATTGTTGATGATGATCGAAATGCACTACAAGTACACTCGATCACCGGTCGCTCAACGTTTGATCGACGACTGGCCTCGTACCGTTCGGAAGAAGTTCGTCAAGGTCATGCCCACCGATTACAAGCGAGTTTTGGTGGAACGGGCGTTGCATGACGAAGAAGAGGAAGCTCAGGTTCGACTGGAATTGTCCACCCGCTGATCGGAAGATCGCAAGAATTCGATATTGCATAGGGACCGTAAACCCATGGGTAAACCGACTGGATTCAAAGAATATCCTCGCAAATCCGTACCTTATCGGCCGCCGGTCATCCGGGTTCAGGATTTCAAAGAGATTTTCACCGATCCCGACGAGGGGGAATTGCGCACACAAGGCGCCCGCTGCATGGACTGCGGGATCCCCTTCTGCATGTCGTCCTACGGTTGTCCGATCGACAACAAGATCCCCGAATGGAACGATCTGGTCTACCAGGGACGCTGGCGGGACGCGCTGGAACGTTTGCAGGAAACCAATAATTTCCCGGAATTCACTGGGCGAGTCTGCCCGGCGCCTTGCGAAGGCTCCTGTGTGTTGGGAATCAACCAACCGCCGGTCACGATCAAGAATATCGAAAACGCAATCATCGACCGGGCCTTTGCCGAAGGTTGGATCAAGCCCAATCCGCCCCGGCAACGCACCGGGAAACACGTGGCGATCGTCGGCTCCGGACCCGCCGGTTTGACCGCTGCCGATCAACTGAATCGCTTGGGGCACGAGGTGACGGTGTTCGAACGCTCGGATCGCATCGGCGGATTGCTGGTCTACGGCATCCCGAATATGAAGCTGGAGAAAGCGGTGGTCCAGCGTCGCATCCATCTGTTGCGCGAAGAGGGAATCCGCTTTGTCACTAACACGCACGTGGGCAACAAGGAGGATTTTCCGTCAGGACACATGACGCGAATCATGCAGGAACACGGCGAGCAGATCCAGTTCCTGGACCCGCAGCAACTGCTCCGTGGTCACGATGCGACCCTGCTGGCCACGGGCGCGACCATCCCGCGGGATCTGCGATTGCCGGGACGTGAACTGAAGGGGATCTACTTCGCCATGGATTTTCTCACGCGGAATACCAAGAGCCTGCTGGATTCCAATCTGACCGACGAGTCGTACATTGATGCCCGAGGCAAAGACGTGATCGTGATCGGCGGCGGGGATACCGGAGCGGACTGCATCGGAACGTCTTTGCGGCACGGTTGCCGCAGCATGATCAATTTCGAACTGCTACAGCAACCCCCGATGGAACGTGCGGCGAACAACCCGTGGCCGCAGTGGCCCCGGCTGTATCGGCCCGACTATTCCCATTCGGAGAACAAGCAGAAGTTCGGTCGCGATCCGCGCGAGTATTCGATCCTGTCGAAGGAGTTCATCGACGACGGACATGGGAACGTGGCCGGCATCAAGACGGTCAACATCGATTGGTCCCAGCCCGGTGGAGAAATGCCGTTTACCGAGTTGCCCGGTACCGAGAAAGTCTGGCAGGCCGATCTGATCCTGCTGTCGTTAGGATTCCTCAGCCCCGAACACACGATCTCGGACATGCTGGGCATCCGCTACGATGCGAGAAACAACTATCGGGCGAACGAAGACGATTACGCGACCAGCATCCCCGGGTTGTTCGCTGCCGGCGATTGCCGGCGCGGGCAATCACTGGTCGTCTGGGCGATCCGAGAAGGCCGCGGCGCCGCGGCATCCATCGACCGCTACTTGACCGGTCACGACTTGACCGCCCAAGAAGAAGAGGAAGAAGCTCTGCTGATGCCACCCGAAGCCGATTGAACGCAAAAGCGGCCTGGCTCAGGCAACCAAGGCGTTCGGCGAGTATCCCCGACCCTGCGTTCGGCCGCGATCTTCGCCTCCGCGTTCGGCGAGGGTCTCCGACCCCGCCGAAACCGCCGACCGAAGGTCTCCCGCGCCTGAGAACACCGCCGCTCACCGGGTTGGCTCGGTAAAAAACCGCCGCTATCGGCGGATCATTCCCGGCAAGTTATCTGAGCCGTTCGCCCCGTCAAAGGACCACACCGACTTCTGCTGGGCGACGCACACGGCGAAACCCGATGTCCTCCAACGCCTTGTACACCTCTTCCAGCGTTTTCTCACCGAAGTTATTGATGCTCAACAGATCTTCGGGGCGGCAATTCAAAAGGTCGCGGACCGTGAAGATCCCGCGGTCCTCCAAACAGTTCGTCGTTCGCACCGTCAGACCGATTTCGGCGGTGCTCAACTCCAGTTTCTCAAGCTGATTGCGTCTGGCCTCATCGGCCTTACTCAAAGGAATTCGCGTTCGAGACATGGGATCCTTCCCTTGTGTTGCAGTTGAATCAGGGTCCGGATACGCCTACCGGTCGAACCCATCCCGGTTCGGAACCGCTTCCGAGTCAGAGCATCAGTATAGCGTCTCACGCCGATAATCAAGCAATAATCCCAAAATTTCTAACCGCCCATGCTAGCACTGCTATGGTCGGCTCCAAACCTCGATTGTTGCCATCCATCTATTAGACCACCCTCGAATGGAATGAAATTGTTGCCGATTAGTACCCATTAGCGTCGCCCATCCTTCAAACGACTCGCAGCAGCGACGAGGATTCTTCGTGGGCAGGCCCCTAAATTGGCGGCCAATGGAATGCAACTCGTCCCACTCAAGCATATAGTGGGGCTTGCAAAGAGAGGCCCTGCAGAGCGCGACGGAGCAAAGGCCCGGATTGGCCGTGATTCAGGCCTTGCTTGCCATCTACCCGGCTGTGACAGAAAAGCACTCACGGACCATTCGTTGGCCCGACCGATGATGCTTGCCGCTGCGCTGCGCATCAGCAGACATCGCCTGGGGCGAACCGGCACAAGTGCTGCGGCCAAAGTAACGCTTGTAATCCCATACCAGGTCGCGCCACATCGAGGCCTCAATGCCCAACGCTTCCAGAATGCTTCGCAGTTTCTCCGGTACCTTGGCGACTGGTCCCTTCACACGTTGCCCAGCCGTCCATCGCAACAAAGCCAGATACTGATGCCAATCCAGATCCAAAAACCCTTTGTCGCTGGCGCGCACCCCCTGTAGATGAACTTCGGGATCGTTCGCCGTTTCACGAAGTGCCTGCGTCATGGGCGCCAACCAGCGATCCCTCAAGATCTGCTCTCCGGTAGGATTTCGCCGCTTGGCTCGTCGCTGCTGCTTTCGATTTGCTACAGGAGTGTCTCGCACATGCTTGCCAGCCTGCTCTGTCGAGACGCTCACCAAATCGAAGGCTGCCGAAGGAATCTGCTCACCTTGCTCAGCCTGAATTCGATCGTAGGCCGACGTGAAAACTGCCCCGTCAGGCGAATCGGCCAATGCGGCTCGCACAGGATTCAAATCCACATACA